>PLEI01000098.1:0-9298 GCA_003136415.1 Acidimicrobiaceae bacterium
CGCTCAGGGTCGTGGTGGAGGGCGCCGGGTTCACGCTGAAGGTGGTGAGCGGCGACGAGACCGGGTTGTAATTCGCGTTGCCGGCCACCGTAGCGGTGATCTGACACGATCCGCCCGAGGTGTAGGTCAAGGTCGCACCATTCAACGAACAGCCGGCGGTGTTCGCACTCGGCGAGAGCACGTAGGCCACGCTGGCGCCGGTAGAGCCACCCGACGTCGAGAGAGTGACCGCATTGGCGGGACTGGGGGTAAAGGTCGTCGACGTCGTCGACAGACTCAGGGGAGCCTGGTCCGCGACGCTCACGCTGAAGGAGCTCGTCCCCACGGAGGAGGCGTAGTTCGCGTCTCCCGAGTAGGACGCGCCCAACGGGTCCGATCCCGCCGGTAGCGCGGTCGTGACGCACTGGGCGCTACTCGAAGTGACGCTGACCGCCCCACATCCCGTGATGGTCGAGCCGTTGACCCTGAAGGCGACGGTGCCCGTCGCCCCCGTGGTGAGCGCGGCGCTGAGCGTCACGCTCGTGCCGTAGGCGCTCGACGTCGGGTTCGCGCTCAGGGTCGTGGTGGAGGGTGTACCGGGCACCACCGCGATCCGCGGCGTAGATCGAAGACTGTATTGCGAATGGACGTTCACCGACTGGATGGAGATGTAGTACATCGTCCCGTTGGTGAGGCCGCTGAGGGTGCAGCTCAACGTCGCGGTGGTGCAGGTGCTGGCCTGAGATCCGCTGATGGCCGCCGTGAAGGCAGTCACGGTGTAACTCGAGATCGCGGCTCCGTTGTCGTTCGGTGCCAGCCAGCTCACCGTCACCTGGTGGCTGCCCGCGACGTAGGTGGTGGTCGAATTGGCGGTCGGATCCGGTGCCGCGTAAGGCGTCCCGGTTTGGGTATTGGACGCCGCTCCCGGCCCGAGGGCGCTCACCGCACGAAGTTGCACCGTGTAGGTGGTGCCGTTATTCAGACCCGAGATCAAGATGGGTGAGGTCTGACCCGATGCGCTCGTCCACGTCACGCCGCCGTCCGTCGAATACTGGTATCCAATGATGGGGGCGTTCGCATCACTGGTCCCGGCGCTGAAGGGAACGGCGAGATAGGAATTACCCGCCGTGAGGGACGAGATGGTCGGGGCGCCGGGTAGGGCCGCGGGCACGGCACTGACGCGGGGACTCGACGCGGGACCCAAACCCGCCACATTGGTGGCCACGACCTCGATGAAGTAATTCACGTCGTTGGTGAGACCACTGATCTGACACGATGTCGACGAACTCGTACACGACGCGAGCGCGCTGCCCCCGGTGGACGCAGCGAACGCGGACGCGGTGTAACCCGTTATCGGTGCGCCGCCGTTCGCCGCCGGCGGCGACCACGACACTTGGGCGGCGCCCGGCGAGCTCTGGGCTTGCACCTGGGTGGGCGCGCCCGGGATCGTACGCGGCGTGCCGTTCGACGCCGACGACGACGAGCCACTCGAGCCGACTCCGTTGTCCGCGCGCAACGTGACGCTATAGGAGACGCCGTTGGTCAAGCCGGCGATGGTGAAGGGGTCCGCGAGGGTACCCGCGCTCGACCACGTAGCGCCGCCGTCGAGCGAGTAGTCAATCCCCGAGATCGCCGAACCCCCGTCGTTGCTCGAGGAGTAGGGCGAGTATGACACTTGCAACAGCGAGTTCCCTGGCGTCAGTGATGTGATGGTCGGCGCGTCAGGCACCGCCAGGGTCACACCGTTAGCGTAGGCCGACCCCGGACCGGCCCCCACCGCGTTGAGTGCGCGCAATTCCACGCTGTACGTGCTGCCGCTCGCCAAACCGGTGATGACGAAGGGTGACGTGGTCCCGGTGACCGTGGTCCACGCGCCGAAGTTACTGGTGTTGGCTCCCACGCTGGTCGCGTACTCGTAGCTCGTGATGGGTGATCCCCCGACGTAGCCAGGAATGAACGTCACGGAGAGCGATGTACCGTTCCCTCCGGGCGTGATGGAGGTGATCGTGGGTGCGCCCGGAAGTGCACTGGGCGTGGCCGACACCGGCGTCGACGCCGTCCCGTCGCCCGCGCCGTTGACCGCTCGAATCTTTACTGAGTACTGCGTGCCGTTGGTCAGTCCCGAGATGGTGAGGGGCGACGCGGTGACGTCTCCCGCGAACCACGTCGTCCCCCCGTCGAGGGAATACTCGTAGTCGCTGATCGGCAGGCTCGAACTGGCCGCGACGAAGTTCGCGGTGAGAGCGCCGTCCGAGGGGACGATTCCCGAGATGCTCGGCGCGCCGGGGGGGCCCGACGGCGTCAGCGGCGGCGACGCCGCGCTAAACGCACCTTCGCCGTTGGTATTCACCGCCGCCACTTGGAACTCGTAGCTCGTGCCGTTCGTGAGGCCGCTCACCGTACACGACGTCGCGGTCCCCGAGCACATCGGGGCCGTCGTCCACGTGTTGTAGGGACTCGTGGCGTACTGAACAACGTAATCAGTGGGCGCTGGCGTCGAACCGTTCGAGGGCGGGGCGGTCCAGTACAGTGACGCACTCGCGTCGCCCGGTGATCCGTACACCCCCGTCGGCGCGTCGGGGACGCCCGTGGAGTACGTGATCACGACGGAGCCATTGGCGTTGTCGTCGGGGTAATACACGTCCTGCGACGACAGACCGGGAAGTGAGTGGGTGTCGTTCTGTCCCGGGTATCCCCCCAGTCCGAACCATTCGTCGGAGGTCCCCGAGCCGAACTCGACGAGACCCGCCGAGCCGCCCTGAGCCCCGCCGCCGCCTCCGGCGCCACCGCCTCCGTCGCACTGCTGACCTGTTACCTGGTGACACGCGATAAACACCGACTCGCCATACTGCCCCGTGGTCGAGGTGAGGTCGGGTCGAGCCTCAAAGGCGGGCAGCGAGATCTGACCGAGCGTCGGGGAGAACTGTCCGCTCCCGCCCGAACCCCCAGAACCGCCGGCGACGATCACCGCCGCGCTGCTCGGTGCACTGCTCGTGCCCACTTCAACGACGGACGCCGCACCGCCGGAACCGCCGTAGCCCGAGCAACCCGACGGACCGGGGGATCCACCGTTTCCGCCGGCGTAGCCGCTCAGGGGATTGGACCCGCCCAGCGCGTCCCGCGGATCGCCGAGCGCGTAGTTAGACCCCGTCGAGCACGTATTCCAGACCGGTGAGTTGGCGCCGCCTCGACCCACGGCGACGGTGAGCACCTGGCCCGGAGTGACGGCGAGCGTGCCGCTCACCTCGCCCTGATAGCCCCCCGCCAGTGCCGTCCCCGCTGAGTCGCGGCCTCCGCGGCCGCCCTCGGCACCGACAATTGTCAATGAGATCGATGTCACGTCGGCGGGGATCGTCAACGTCTCGGTGGAACCGGTGTACCCGTAGGTGTCGGTCACACTACTGCCCGACGTGACAACCGTGACGGCACCCGATATTCCCGGCAGTGTCGCGACCATCACCAATGTCACCAGTATCGACGCCGCAACGCAGGACCATGTCCGTGGCGGCTGATTGGCTCTGTACGTCAAGTGATCCTCAGTCGTTTCTCAGGGCCATCGCGAAGATGACTCACCGTCAGTTCCAAACGACAATAATTGAACAGCGTGTAAATATTGTGGACCCTCCGAACACTCCCGGTCGGACTCCGCGTCGACCGCCGGGCAACAACCGACTTCGCGGGCCACTGCGAAGGTGTCGCGCGCCCGCGCCCCTCACGTCGTTATCTCGTTAGAGCGCCCCCGCCACGTGGGAGCCGGTCCACGCGCCTATTCCATCCGAGGGGCCCCGTGTGGTGTTCCACCCACCAATTGAAAACCGCTGACGTGATCGACCGTCGACCTCCGACCGCTGACTGTCGACCACCCTGGCGACGCGCCATCGCCCCATGGAACTGAACGGTCCTCGTCGAGAACCCGAGGAATTCGGCGAGCGCCCGCATGGTCCCGATTGGTCCCGATGACACCATCAACCCGCCGCGACGTAGTGGCGGGTGGCGGGCCGAATGTGCGGGGGGCTCGCCCCACTGGCGGCCGACGGACCCGTACCCGCGACACGGTGTCAAATTGTGACCGCTGACCCTAGTTCCCTTCGGGTAACTGGGTCCATGCTGGATTGATGGAGGATTTGCCACCCACGACGGTGCTCGAGCGCGATGAGTGTCTCGACCGGCTATCCGCCGCTCCGCTAGCGCGAATTCTAGTATCCGTGAGGTGCCTGCCCACGGCCCTGCCCGCCAGAATTCGGGTTTTGAACAGGGAGAAGATCCTCATCGCCAGTTCCGACCCCTCGATAGTGTTGGCGGCCCAGCGCCACGACGTGCTGACCGTCCAAGTGGACGGCGTGGACGACGAGAACCACACCTGGTCGGTCGTGGCCTCGGGGATCGCCGAGGTATCCCCCGAGATCGGACCCATGGACGATCTCTTGGGCGACGCGATGAGCCACGGGGGCCAACTGGTCTCCTTCCCCGCCTCGGTCGTGGTGGGTCAACGGCACTGAGTCGCGCCCCACGTGTAATGGTGGTGGGGTGAAGTTCCGCGAACTGCGCGACCCGGACCGGCTCCACGCGCTCATTGAGGCCATGCTCCTCATGGAGACCGACTCGGCCCTGGGCTCGTTGTTGCGACAAATCGTTGCCACCGCCACCTCATTAGCCGGTGCCCGTTACGGCGCCCTGGGCGTGCTGGCGCGTGACGGCGTCACCTTGTCCGAGTTCATCACTTACGGCTTCGAGGGCAACGAAGGCGCGAACATCTCGCATCTGCCCACGGGGAGAGGCGTACTCGGTGAGACCATCAGGGGCGGTCGCCCCCTGCGCATCGACGACTTGGCAGAAGATCCCAGTTCGGTGGGCTTTCCCCCGGGGCATCCCCCCATGCACCGCTTCCTCGGCGTACCCGTGGTGACGCGCACCGGACACGTGTGGGGCAATCTCTACATCACCGAGCCGCTGGACGGCGAACCCTTCAGCTACGACGACGAACTGCTGTTGGCCACCTTCGGTCGGGTGGCTGGTGCCGTGATCGACCAGTCCAACTTGCGCCGCGAACTACGTGAACTCTCCGTGGCCGAAGAGCGAGAACGTCTCGCGCGCGACTTGCACGACACCGTCATCCAGCGACTCTTCGGCGTGGGTCTCGGCCTGCAGATGGCGCTGCCGCGGCTCGGTGACGACGCCGCGCGCGACCGCGTCAACCTCGCGCTCGATGAGCTCAACGAGACCATCCACGACATCCGCACGACCATCTTCGAGATCGACCAGGACCGCGCCACCGAGGACACGCTGCGCCAGCGAGCGACGGCGCTGACCAACGAAGTCGGCAGCCGACTGGGCGTGCAGGCGCACTTGCAGATGGAGACGGGGCTCTCCCAGCTGGTCAACGAGCACTGTGCGCACCACACCATCCAGGCGTTGCGCGAGATCCTTTCGAACATCGTGCGCCACTCCGAGGCCACCCACGTTGACGTGAATCTGGGGAGCGACGGTGACTATCTGGTCCTAGGGGTGAGCGACAATGGCGTCGGTTTCGACAACGTGAGTAGCGTTGGACGCGGCTTGCGCAACCTCGTGACGCGCGCCCACGACCTCGGCGGGGAGTGCGTCATTGAGTCCAGTGCCGGAAGTGGCACACTGGTGACGTGGACCGCACTCAAGAAAGCCTGACGTGATTCGACTCCTGCTCGTCGACGACCACGAGATCGTGCGCCGCGGACTGCGCGAACTCCTGGAGTCCAACGCTGATCTCACGGTCACGCATCAAGCGGGCACGCTCGAGGCGGCCCTGGCGCTCGACCTCACCGACGTTGACGTCGCCGTGCTCGACGTGCGCCTGCCCGACGGCAGCGGAGTCGACCTGTGTCGCAGCATTCGCGAGAGCTACCCGCACCTCAATTGCTTGATGCTGACGTCCTTCGCCGACAATGAAGCGCTCAACGCGTCGGTTCTCGCGGGCGCGCAGGGGTACGTCTTGAAGAACGTGCGCGGTGACGATCTCGTCAATTCGATCCGACGCGTCGCCCAGGGCGAGATGCTCCTCTCCGCCGAGCAGATCGAGCGAGCTCGCGAACGTCTGCGCCGCCAGATCACCGAGGACTTGCGACTCGAGTCGTTGAGTACGCAGGAACGTCGCATTCTCGAGTTGCTCTCCGAAGGGCTCTCCAATCGCGAGATTGGCGAAGTGATGTTCCTCGCCGAGAAGACGGTCAAGAACTACGTGTCGAACCTGCTGGCGAAGTTGGGTTTCCAGCGACGCACCGAGGCCGCGCTCTTCGCGCAGCGCCAATTCGATCGCGACCGTCGCGACTAGTCGCGACGGATTGTTTTCTTCGCTGTAGTGAAGCGCACGTAACCGGCGATGTCGTCGAAGATATCCACGACGGAGTTCTCGATCACGAAACTCCCCTTCGTGGCGTTGTCGTGCTGACGACGGCGGAATACCGAGCGCAGTGAGCGTCGGGCGGCTCGCTCGTGGCCACCCTCGTGGGAGATCGGCGAGGTGCCACCGGGCGTGGTGTCGACCGTCGCGTCGAGGAACTGGTCGCTACTGCGGGGCTTTGACTCAGCGGAGTTATCGTGCGCGTCGTTGGTGATGCTCATTGGTGTGTTTCCTATAGTTGAAGTGAGATCCAGGATTCCCCCGCAGCAAGGAAGCGGGTTCGAAACTATTGAATCGCGAATTTCCCGCATCGGCATTACCACTTTTTCGAGATTTTCGCCCCCTTCATTCCATCGTGAATGGTGATGAAAGAATCACGCGCATCGCTGATGAAGATGCGTAGTCGCCGGGACGAGCGCACGCGGAGGCCATGGCACCTGAAGCAATTCGACGTCGCGGCGACCAGGGCCTCGACACCTGGTCGGGATTAGGCGGCCGTGAAGACTTCGGGTCCGTGGTCGGTGACGGCAATGGTGTGCTCGAAGTGCGCCGAGAGTTGACCATCCTGGGTCATCACTCCCCATCCGTCGTCGAGCACGTAGGTGTCGAAGCTGCCGATATTGACCATGGGCTCGACCGCGAAGACCATGCCCTCTTTGAGCGTGGGGCCGGGGTTGCCGGGCCAGTAGTTGGGGACCTGAGGGCTCTCGTGCATCGCGGTACCGATCGCGTGGCCCACGTATTCGCGCACCACCGAGAAGCCCGCGGCTTCGGCCACGTCCTGAACTGCGCGACCGACCTCGTGCAGTCGGTTGCCGATACGCAGTTGCTCAATGCCAGCCCACATGGAGCGCTCGGTCACGTCGATGAGTTTCTGAGCGACGTCACTGATCTCGCCCACGCCCGCGGTGTACGCGGCGTCGCCGTGGTACCCCTCGATAATGGCGCCGCAGTCCACCGAGATGATGTCACCCTCGGCCAAGACGTACTCCCCCGGAATGCCGTGAACGATCATGTCGTTGGGGCTGGTGCAGATGACCGCCGGGAAGCCGTGGTAGTTGAGGAAATTCGAGCGCGCGCCGCGCTTGGCGATCACGTCGGCGGCAATTTCGTTGAGCTGCATCGTGGTGATTCCGGGGCGTAGCGCCGCGCGAGTGGCTTCGTGCATTTCGGCCACGACCCTGCCGGCCTTGCGCATCTTGTTGAGTTCGTCGGCCGATCGCCTCACGCGATGCCCCGCTCGGCGAGCACGTCGAGAATCTCGGCGGTGACCTCCTGAGGGTCCTGGTCGCCGTCAACGCGCACCAGCAGGCCGCGCTGGTCGTAGAAGGAGAGCAGGGGCGCGGTGTCGTGCTCGTAGACCTCGAGGCGCCGCAGAATTGCTTCGGGCAAGTCGTCCGCGCGCTGGACGACGTCGCCCCCACAGATACTGCAGGTGCCCGAGATCGCCTCGACGTCGGTGTCGCGATAGATGGCGCCGCACTCCTGGCAGACGCGCCGCGACGACAGCCGCTCGGCCACGAGCGCACTGGGTACGTCGAGGTTGATGCAGATCTTCACGCCGTCGTCGCCCAAGATCGTGTCGAGTGCCTCGGCCTGCGCGTCGGTGCGCGGGAAGCCGTCGAGCAGCGCGCCGCCTTGGGAGTCGGCCTCGGCAAAGCGCTCCCTGACGAGGCGGTTGACGAGGTCGTCCGAGACCAATTGTCCCGCTTCGAGAATCGAGCCGACTTCAAGCCCGATGGGTGTCTTGTCACGAACGGCGGCGCGCAAGATGTCGCCCGTCGAGACGTGAGGAATGGCCAAGTGCTGCGCCAGACGCTTGCACTGAGTGCCCTTACCGGCACCCTGCTTTCCCAGGACGACGATGATCACGCGAGCAGACATTGTTACTTCTTCAGGAAGCCTTCGTAGTTGCGCATCATCAANNCGGTTGATGTTCCACAGCGCCATCAAGATGCTCGGGATGACCGCGACCGACGCCAGGAACAACGCGCCGACAACCGTCAAGCGGCTGAGCATGCGCGAGAAGTAGCGCTCGGTGGGCTCGCCGGGTCGGATGCCCGGGACGAAGCCACCCTGCTGACGCAGCTGTTCGGCCTGCTGGTGGGGCTCGAAGGCGATGTAGACGTAGAAGAACGTGAAGGCCAGGATGAGCAAGAAGTCCGAACCAATGTAGAAGAAACTGGTGGGCTTGAGCGAGGAGTTCACGAAGGTGGTGAAACTCGCCCACGGCACGATGTTCGACAGCAGGATCGGGATGTAGAGCACCGACGATGCGAAGATGATCGGGATAACGCCGGACTGGTTGACCTTGAGCGGGATATAGGTGGAGTTGCCACCCATTTCCTTGCGGCCGACCACGCGGCGTGCGAAGGTCACCGGAATACGGCGCTGACCCTGGTCCATGAAGACAATGAAGAACAACAGCGCGACCGAAATGACCAGGATGATGAAGAACTTCGCCGGACCGCCCTGGTTCCACACGGCCGTTCCCCCCGAGGGCAGCCCCGCCACGACGTTGGCGAAGATGAGCAAACTCATGCCCTGGCCGATGCCGCGCTGGGTGATGAGCTCGGCGAGCCACATGACGAATCCGGTGCCGGCGGTCATGATGATCACCATGAACAGCCCCAGCCAGAGGTTGAACCTGGGAATCAGGTCGATGTTGAAACCCAGCAAGGCCTGATCGTGACCGTGGAAGGCGTAGACGAGTCCCGTCGACTGCAGCAGCGCCAGACCAATGGTCAGGTACCGCGTGGTCTGGGTGATGCGTTTTTGACCCTCGGGGCCCTGGTCACGCCATTCGGCGAGCTTGGGGATGACCGTGGTCAAGAGCTGGATCACGATGGAGCTCGTGATGTAGGGCATGACGCCAAGTCCAAAAACCGCGAGGCGCGTCAGGGCGCCGCCCGAGAACAGGTTCAAGAATCCGAGCACACCGCT
>PLEI01000098.1:9338-21621 GCA_003136415.1 Acidimicrobiaceae bacterium
TGGTTGCCCGCCGCCGGCGGACGAACGCTGAAGGGCAGGTCCACGACGGTAACAGTGCCACCCGCCGCCTCAATGGCCGCCTTGGCCGACGCGGAGAAACCGTGCGCGGACACGTGCAGGGCGGACGTGAGCTCACCGCGGCCGAGGACCTTCACGAGGTCCTTCTTGCGCGCGAGGCCCCGCGTGACGAGCACGTCGGGGTTGATCTCGGTGATGCCCAGCGTGACCAGGGCGTCGAGGTTGACTGGCGTGTACTGCACGCGGAACGGGTTGGTGAAACCCTTGAGCTTGGGGATGCGCTGCAGGAGCGGTAGCTGGCCACCTTCGAAGCCCGCGGGGATCTGGCGACGAGCCTTCTGTCCCTTGGTCCCGCGACCAGCGGTCTTGCCACCCTTACCAGCGATACCGCGACCGACGATCTTCTTGCGGTGCGTCGAGCCCTCGGGCGATTTGAGATCGTGCAACTTCATTAGTTGACCTCTTCCACTGAAATCAGGTGCGGCACCCGATGGATCATCCCGCGAATCTCGGGACGGTCGGGCAGCACGTTGGACTGGCCAATACCGCGCAGACCCAGCGCACGCAGTGTGCCGCGGTGCTTGGGCTTGGTGGCAATCGCCGAACGAATCTGAGTTACTTTGAGTTGAGCCATGGCTTAGGCCTCCGTCTTGAAGAGGTCACCCTCGCGCTGACGCTCGCGGTACGCGCGCAACGTCCCCGACGGGATGACGTGGTCGGCCGGCTTGCCCCGCAGTGACGCGAGCTCCTCGGGACGACGCAGTTGCTTGAGGCCTTCAATCGTCGCGTGAGCCACGTTGATGCCGTTGGACGAACCCAGTGACTTGGCGATGATGTCCTTGACGCCGGCCATCTCGAGGATGGCGCGTGCGGCGCCGCCGGCGATCACACCGGTACCGGGAGCAGCGGGCTTCATCAGCACGCGCCCGGCACCAGCCCGGCCAATCACGGGGTAGACAATGGTCGTGCCGGCGAGCGGCACGTCGAAGAGGTTCTTACGCGCCTCTTCGATGCCCTTCTGCACGGCCAGACCGGCTTCCTTGGCCTTGCCGTAACCCAGGCCGACCTTGCCGTTGCCGTCACCAATCACCATGAGGGCGGTGAAGGAGAAACGACGCCCACCCTTGACGACCTTGGAGACGCGATTCACCTTGATAGTGCGCTCTTCAAACTGTTCGAGGTCACTCATTAGAACTCCAATCCGGCGGCGCGCAGTTGGTCCGCGAAAGCGGCCACGCGACCGTGGTAGTCAAATCCGCCGCGGTCGAAGACCACGGTGGTGATGTGGGCGGCCTGGGCGCGCTGCGCGAGCAATGCCGCCACAGTCTTGGCGCCCTCGATGTTGCCACCATTGGTCGACTTGAGGTCGGTCTCTACCGAGGACGCGGCGGCCAGGGTGCGCCCGGTCACGTCGTCAATGATCTGAGCCGAGATGTGCTTGTTGCTACGGCTCACGGCGACGCGCGGACGCTCCGCGGTGCCCGAAAGGCGACGGCGGATGCGCGCGTGACGGCGCTCACGTAGTTCACGAGTAGTACGAGCCATTACTTCGCAGCCTTTCCTGCCTTGCGCAGAACCTTCTCACCGAGGTAGCGCACACCCTTGCCCTTGTAGGGCTCGGGCTTACGAATCTTGCGGATGGTCGCGGCCACCTGGCCGACGACTTCCTTGTCCGCGCCCTTGACGATGACGCGCGTCGGGGTTGGAACCTCGAACGTGACACCCTCGGGCGCGTTGAACTTGACCGGGTGCGAGAAACCCAGCGCGAGGTCCAGAACGGCCGGGTTCGACGTCGCGGCGCGGTAACCGACGCCGATGATCTCGAGCTCCTTGGACCAGCCCGTGGTCACGCCGGTCACCATGTTGGCCACCAGCGTGCGGGTCAGCCCGTGCAACGACTTCTGCGAGGTCTCCTCCGAGGCGCGGTCGACCGTGAGGACGCCGCCCGCTTGTTCGAGAGTGATGCCCTCGGGCAGGTTACGGTGCATGGTCCCGTTAGGGCCCTTGACCGTGACGACCGCGTCGGCCACCTCAATAGTGACGCCGGCGGGGATATTGATGGGATTACGGCCGATTCGAGACATCAGCGCACCTCCGTGTTCGCGGGCTGCTTACCAGACATAACACAGCACCTCGCCGCCCAGCTTGGCCTTGCGTGCTTCGCGGTCGGTCATGAGTCCGTGGCTCGTCGAAACGACGGCCACGCCCACGCCGCCCAGCACCTTGGGCATCTGGTCGGACTTCTTGTAGATACGAAGACCCGGGGTCGAGACGCGCTTGATACCCGCGATCGTCTTCTTGCGGTCCTCGGAATACTTCAGGTTGATTTCGAGCGTATCGCCCGGCTTGCCCTCGACCTTGGTCACGGTGAAACCGGTGATGAAGCCCTCGCGCTCAAGAACCTTTGCGAGGTTCACCTTGAGCTTGGAACTGGGCATCTTGACGCTGTCGAACATGGCGGCGTTCGCGTTGCGAATGCGCGTGAGCATGTCGGCGATGGGGTCAGTCATTGTCATAGCTGTCCTCCTACCAACTTGCCTTCGTCACGCCGGGGACTTCGCCGGCGTGGACCATCTGGCGCAAGCAAATACGGCACAGGCCGAACTTGCGATATACCGAGCGCGGACGACCGCAGCGCTCGCAGCGGGTGTACGCCCGCGTCGAGAACTTCGGCGTCTTCTTCTGCTTGATTCGAAGAGCTTTTTTCGCCATGACTATCGATTCTCCTGCTTGAAGGGGAAGCCGTAGGCGCGCAAGAACGCGCGACCCTGCTCATCGTTTACGGCCGAGGTGACGATGGTGATATCGAAACCGCGAGGCGCGTCAATCTTGTCGTAGTCGATCTCGGGAAAGATCAACTGGTCGTTCACACCGAAGGTGTAGTTGCCGCGTCCGTCGAAGGACTTCGGCGACAGGCCTCGGAAGTCGCGAATACGCGGGATGGCGAGGCTCAAGAGACGGTCGAAGAACTCCCAGGCGCGGTCGCCGCGCAGGGTGACCTTGACGCCGATGGGCTGCTCCTCACGCAACTTGAAACTCGCGATCGACTTACGCGCGCGCGTCACGACCGGCTTCTGGCCGGTGATCATCTCGAGGTCGCGCTGGGCGCCCTCGAGCAGTGACGCCTGCTGGGTCGCGCGGCCGACGCCGGAGTTGAGAACAATCTTCTCCAGACGCGGGACCTGCATGATGTTGTCGAGTCCGAGCTCATCCTTGAGCGCCACGCGAATCTCTTCGTCGAAGCGCACCTTGAGACGGGGACGAGTAGTCGTCGTCATAGCGTTTCTCCACACTTGCGGCAGACGCGCACCTTGGTGCCGTCCGCAATCTTGTAACCGACCTTGGCCGGGCCCTTGTGACCAGCGCACCACAGTGCGACGTTGGACACGTGAAGCGGCATGACCTTGTCGATGATGCCGGCCTGCATCGTGGCGCCGGTCTGCTTGGTGTGACGCTTGGAGACGTTCAGTCCCTCCAAGATCACTTTGCTCTGCGTGGGCAGAGCCTCCTCCACGCGAGCGCGCTCGCCGCGGTACTTGCCGGCGAGAACGAGCACGTCATCACCCTTACGGATCTTCATCACAGCACCTCCGGCGCCAGGGAAATAATGCGCATGAACTTCTTGTCNNCCGCGGCGCCGGGGATGGCGTCCTTCACCGTCGCGATGAACATGTCGCCGATCGACGCGTAGCGACGGCGCGAACCACCCAGCACACGAATGCAGAGCACTTCCTTCGCGCCAGAGTTGTCGGCGACCTTGAGACGGGATTCTTGCTGAATCATCGTGCACGCTCCACAACTTCGGTCAGGCGCCAGCGCTTGAGCTTGGACAACGGACGGGTCTCTTGGACGCGCACGCGGTCGCCGAGCTTGGCGTCGTTCTTCTCGTCGTGCACGTAGAGCTTCTTGGTGCGTTGGACGGTCTTGCCGTATCGCGGGTGGCGCACGCGCTCGTTGACGGCCACGACGAGCGTCATGTCCATCTTGTCCGAGATGACGATGCCTTCGCGGACCTTGCGCGGATTCGTGCGCGAATCGTCGTCCTCGGCCACGGCGACCACCTTGGACTCCTTGACGACGGGCGCCTTGACAACCGGACCCTTGCGTTCGGCCGGTGCGGCAGCGGGCGTCTCGGCGACGGCCGGGGTCGCAACGACAGCTGGCGCAGGGGCCTCGGCGGTCACTCCGACCTCGACGTTCTCTTCGTTGTTCGTGATGTCACTCATGACTACTCACCCTCTCCGGCGGCCTCGGCGGCCGCAATTTCGCGCTCGCGCAGGAAGGTCGAGAGGCGAGCAATGTCGCGTCGAACCTCGCCCAGGCGGGCCGAGTTATCGAGTTGCCCGGTGGCGAGCTGGAAGCGCAGGTTGAAGAGCTCGCGACGAGCCTCACCCAAATGCTCGAGCAGCTCGGCGTCACCCAGCGTGCGCATTTCGGCAACTTGTTCTTTAGTCTTCGCCATTAGATGGTCACCTCCGGGGCGCCGTGCGTACCGGGACGAACGACGAACTTGGCTTTGATCGGCAGCTTCTGAATGGCGCGCTCCATGGCCTCGCGGGCCAGGGTCTCGTCCACTCCACCGAGTTCGAAAATGATGCGGCCCGGCTTGACAACCGCGACCCAGAATTCCGGGTTGCCCTTGCCCGAACCCATACGGGTTTCGGCCGGCTTCTGCGTGACGGGCTTGTCCGGGAACACGCGGATCCAGACTTTGCCGCCACGCTTGACGTGACGGGTCATCGCGATACGTGCTGCCTCGATCTGGCGAGCGGTGATCCAACCAGCCTCGAGGGCCTGGATGCCGAAGTCGCCGAAGGAAATGTCCACGCCGCCCTTGGCCATACCGGCCATGCGACCGCGATTCTGCTTACGGTGCTTTACCTTGCGAGGCATCAACATGGTTACTCCGCGTCCTTTCGAAAGTGAGGAGTGTCGGTGTGCTCTTGCGCGGTTCGGCGCTCGATGTCCTCTTCGACACTCAGTCGGCGCTCGACCTCGTCGGTCACGGCGAGCAAGTCCGCCGGGTTGACGTCGGTCTCGACGGCACCCACGACGACTTCTTCGACCACGACGTCTGACTCCACGCGGCGGCGTCCGCCCCCGGCGCGCACGACACCCTTGGGAGCGGCGGACGTGACGTTGGGAACCTGGTCGCCCGCGGCCATGGCGGCCTCGCGGACGATCTTCTCGTCGTTGGTGAGCTGGTAGGGCAGGATGTCACCCTTGTAGATCCAGACCTTGACGCCAATGCGGCCGGTCGAAGTGCGCGCCTCGCGAAAGCCGTAGTCAATGTCGGCGCGCAAAGTGTGCAGCGGCACGCGGCCCTCACGGTAGGACTCGCGACGCGACATTTCCGCGCCACCGAGACGACCCGAGGCCTGAATCTTCACGCCCATGGCGCCCGCCTTCTGAACGGTCTGGATGCCACGCTTCATGGCGCGGCGGAACGCCACGCGGCGCAGCAACTGGTCACAGATGCCCTGGGCGATCAACGCGGCGTCGAGCTCAGGCTGCTTAATCTCCTGGATGTTCAAAGAGATCTTGTTCTTTTGACCGGTGATCTTCTCCAGATCCTTCTTCAGGCGCTCGGCTTCGGCGCCGCGACGTCCAATCACGATGCCCGGGCGGGCGGTGTGGATGTCGACGCGGATGCGGTCGGAGTTGCGCTCAATCTCGATACGGCTGACCGCGGCGCTCTCGAGCTGCTTGGTCAGGTAGTCGCGAATCTTCCAGTCCTCGATGACGAGGTCCTTGTAGCCGCGCTCTTTGAACCAGCGCGACTTCCAGTCCGTCGTAATGCCGAGGCGGAAACCGTAGGGATTTACCTTCTGGCCCATTAGTTGGTCTCCTCAGTGGTGTCCTCGGACACCGTCTCGTCCTCGTTGGCCTCGCCAACCGCTTCTTCGTTCACGCTCTCGTCAGCCTCTTCGGCCTCGAGAGCCTCGACCTCAATGATCGGGTCCACAATCTCGTTCTCTTCGATGTCGAGCGACGGCTCGTACTGCGCGACCGGCACCGGTTCGTTGCGACGGCGCGACGTGGCGACGCGACGTGAACGCGACGCGGCGGCCTGGGCCGAACGCGCGACGCGCAGTAACTCGAGGCGGTCCTCGTCGAGGCGCGACACGATAACCGTGATGTGACACGAGCGCTTGAGGATCTGGCCCGCGCGTCCGCGCGCGCGCGGCGTGAAGCGCTTCATGGTGATGCCCTCGTCCGCGTAGGCGGCCGAGACGAAGAGTTCGTCGGCGTTCATGCCGTCGTTGTTGACGGCGTTGGCGATGGCCGAGGCCAGCACCTTGCCAATGACGCCGGCGGCCTCACGGGTGGTGCCCGCGAGGATCTCGGCGGCGGACTTGACGTCCTCGCCGCGGATCAGGTTCAGCACCACGCGGGCCTTGGAGGCCGACATGTGAAAACCCTTCAAGCTGGCGCGGGTCCCCGGGCGCTCGTTGGTCTTAGGTCCAGTCATTAGCGACGTCCCGTCTTTTCCTGGCCCGCGTGGAACCTGAAGGTGCGCGTCGGTGCGAACTCGCCGAGCTTGTGGCCGACCATGGACTCGTTGCAGAACACCGGAACGTGGCGACGCCCGTCGTGTACCGCGAAGGTGTGGCCGACCATGTCCGGAATGACCGTCGAGCGGCGACTCCAGGTCTTGATGACCTTCTTCTCGTTGGCCGCGTTCATGGCGTCCACCTTCTTGAGAAGGTGTCCATCGATGAAGGGACCTTTTTTGAGGCTACGTGACATTTTCTACCTACCTCCGCGAGCCGCGTCCACGGCGACGACGAATAATGAGAGCGTCCGACGCCTTGGGCAAGCGCGTACGACCCTCGGGCTGACCCCACGGCGAGACGGGGTGACGTCCACCGGACGTCTTACCCTCACCACCACCGAGGGGGTGGTCCACCGGGTTCATGGCCACACCACGCGTCTGGGGGCGGATGCCCTTCCAGCGGTTGCGGCCGGCCTTTCCGATCTTGATGAGCTCGTGCTCGGAGTTGCCGACGATACCGAGGGTGGCGCGACAGTCAATTGACACGCGGCGCATTTCGGTCGAGGGCAGACGAAGGGTGGCGTAGCCGCCGTCCTTGGCGACCAGCTGCACGCTCATGCCGGCGCTGCGGGCCATCTTGCCACCGCCACCGGGGCGCAGCTCGACGTTGTGCACGGTGGAACCCGTCGGGATGAAACGCATCGGCAAGGTGTTGCCGTTGCGGATGTCCGCCTTGGGACCGGACTCGACCATGTCGCCGACCTTGAGGCCGTTGGGAGCGAGGATGTAGCGCTTCTCACCGTCGACGTAGTGCAACAGAGCGATGCGGCACGTGCGGTTCGGGTCGTACTCAATGGTGGCGACCTTGGCCGGGATGGCGTCCTTGTTGCGCTTGAAGTCGATGATGCGGTACTGCTGCTTGTGCCCACCACCGCGGTGGCGTGACGTCTTGCGACCGTAGTTGTTACGGCCACCGGACTTGGGCTTGGAGTCGAGCAGCGACTTCTCGGGCGTCGAGGTCGTGATATCGGCGAAGTCCGACACCGTCTGGAAACGGCGACCGGGGCTGGTTGGTTTGCGGTGACGCAGTGCCATGGCAGTCCTTAGTTCTCGAAGAGGTTGATCGAGTCACCCTCGGCGAGGGTAACGATGGCCCGCTTCGTGTTGGGGCGCGAGCCCACGACACCGGTGCGACGATTGCGCGTCGTCTTACCCTTGCGGTTGAGAGTGTTGACGTTGGTGACCTTNNGGTCAACGATGAAGACGTAGGTACGGTTATCCATCAATCCCGTGGTCTTCTCCGAGACCACCGGGCGAATCAGGACGCTCATGGCATCGCGCATTAGTTGATCTCCTTCGCAGTCGGCAAGGTGGCGTCGGTGAAGAGCACCCAGTCCGCGTCCAAGACGTCGTAGGCATTGACTTCGCCCGCGTCGATGGTCTTGACGTTCTCCAGGTTGCGGAACGAGTGAACGGCCACGGCGTCCTCGCGGCTGAGAACGATCAGCACCTTGCCCGACAGGCCCAGGGCGCCGAGCGAGTTCACGGCATCCTTGGTCTTGGGGGTCGTCCAGGTCGCGAAGCCGTCAATCAAGGCCACGCGCTCGATGGCGGCGCGGTCCGAGAGGGCCGAGTACAGCGCCAAGCGAATCATTTTCTTGGGTGTCTTTTGGTCGTACTTGCGCGGCTTGGGGCCGAGCGCAATACCACCACCCGGGTAGTGCGGCGCACGAATGGTGCCCTGACGCGCTCCCCCGGTGCCCTTCTGGTTAAAGGGCTTCTTGCCACCACCGCGGACCTCTCTACGGGTCTTGGTGGACTGGGTGCCGGCGCGCTTGGCGGCCAGCTGGGCCTTGACGACCTGGTGCATCACGGCCATGTGGGGCTCGAGACCGAAGATCGTGGGCTCGAGCGCGACCGTGCCAAGCTCCTTGCCGGCGACGCTCTTGCGAACCACCGACCGCTTCGCGGGCTCGGGACGATCCTTCTTGACGGGACCGCGCAAGGTAAAGACGTCGCTCATCGAGCACCTCCGGCCTTCATCGGGTTCTTGACCGACGTGCGCAGGACGACCACACCGCCGCGGGGGCCGGGAACGGCACCCTTGACGAGGACGAGGTTGCGCTCGGCGTCCACACCGATCACTTCGAGGTTCGTGGTGGTCACCTGACCGCCGCCCATGCGACCGGCCATCTTGGTGCCCTTGAAGACACGACCGGGGGTGGAGCAAGCGCCGATGGAACCAGGCGCACGGTGGTGCTTGTGGTTACCGTGCGCGGCACCCTGACCCGAGAAGTTGTGGCGCTTCATGGCACCGGCGAANNCGAAGCCCTTGCCCTTGCTCACCGCGGTGGCGTCGATCATCTCACCTTTTTCGAACACGTCGGCGAGGATTTCCTGGCCCACGGAGTACGACGAGACGTCGTCGAGGCGTAATTCAACGAGCTTCTTGCCCGGGGTGACGCCGGCCTTGTCGTAGTGGCCGAGCTCGGGCTTGGTCATGGTGGACGTCCGGCGAGTTCCCCACGTGACCTGCACCGCGGAGTAGCCCTCCTTCTCGGGAGTCTTTACCTGGACGACGCGAGCTGGGCTGACCTTGACCACGGTCACTGGAATGGCCCGATTCCGAGCATCCCAGACTTGGGTCATGCCCACCTTCTCGCCGACGATCGCTTTGGTCGCCACGTGTGCCTCTCTTCTTCCTAATTCCTGCAAATCGGTTGTTCCGACACACAGACGCTCCGCCGGGCCATAGAACCCGAACGGAGCGCTCGACTTGTTTGGTTCAGCGTCCCTCACGTGAGGCGACTGAACACTTCTGCTGTTACCCCTCGTTCTGACAGGGGTACTAACCGTACACCAGAAGGCCCCGCGGGTGCAAAACGCCCGCGGGGCCTTCTGGAGTACTTAGTTCTGGCGAATCTTGATCTCAATGTCCACGCCGGCGGGAAGGTCGAGTCGCTGGAGCGAGTCAACAGTCTTCGCCGAGTGGTCCACGATGTCCAACAGACGCTTGTGGACGCGCATCTCGAAGTGCTCGCGCGAGTCCTTGTGCTTGTGCGGGCCGCGAACCACCGTGTAACGGTGCTTCTCGGTCGGCAGCGGCACGGGACCCTGCACGCGGGCGTTGGTACGCTCCACGGTCTGCACGATCTTAGCGGTGGACTGGTCCAGGACCTGGTGATCGAAGGCCTTCAGGCGGATTCTGATCATTTGACGATTGTCGGCCATGACCACTCCTACTTGAGGATCTTGACGACGCGGCCCGAACCGACGGTGCGGCCACCCTCGCGGATGGAGAAGGTCAGACCCTCTTCCATGGCGATCGGCTTACCCAGGGTCACGGTCATTTCCGTGTTGTCGCCCGGCATGACCATCTCGGTGCCCGCGGGCAACTCGATGGTGCCGGTGACGTCAGTCGTGCGGAAGTAGAACTGCGNNACGGCTTGTGACGGCCGCCCTCGTTCTTGGTCAACACGTACACCGAGGCCTCGAACACGGTGTGGGGAGTGATCGAACCCGGCTTGCAGAGAACCTGCCCGCGCTCGACGTCCTCCTTCTTCGTTCCGCGCAGTAGCGCGCCGAGGTTGTCGCCAGCCTGTCCCTGGTCGAGGAGTTTGCGGAACATTTCAATTCCGGTCACGACCGTCTTGGTCGTGTCGCGCAGACCGACGATCTCGACTTCATCGCCGACCTTCACGATGCCCTGCTCCACCTTGCCGGTCACCACGGTGCCACGACCGGTGATCGACATGACGTCCTCAATGGACATCAAGAACGGCTTTTCCGTCGAACGCTCGGGCTCGGGGATGTAGGAGTCAACCGCGTCCATGAGCTCCATGATCTTGTCGCCCCACGCTTCGTCACCCTCGAGGGCCTTCAACGCCGAGACGCGGATGATCGGGACATCATCGCCCGGGAAGCCGTAGCTGGTCAGTAGTTCGCGAATTTCCATCTCGACGAGCTCGAGGAGCTCCTCGTCATCGACGATGTCGGACTTGTTGAGGGCCACGACGATGTAGGGAACACCCACCTGGCGCGCGAGCAGCACGTGCTCACGGGTCTGGGGCATGGGGCCGTCGGTGGCGGNNTGTTCTTGACGTAGTCGGCGTGGCCGGGCATGTCGACGTGGGCGTAGTGACGGTTCTTCGTCTCGTACTCCACGTGGGCGATCGAAATCGTGATACCGCGCTGGCGCTCTTCGGGGGCCTTGTCGATCTGATCGAAGGGCGTGAAGGAGGTGCCCGGGATGCGGGTGGAGAGAACCTTGGTGATGGCGGCGGTAAGAGTGGTCTTACCGTGGTCAATGTGACCCATGGTTCCGATGTTGACGTGCGGCTTAGTGCGCTCGAACTTCTGCTTTGCCATTGTCGGGGACTAACTTTCTGTCTCGTGATGAACCCTCTGTGAGTTCATCGGTTTTGTTTCGGCCCTCCCCGACGACGGTTTGGACCTTGGTTTCACTGGTTGCCCAGTATGTGTTGCTGTTTCTTACGCGCCAGTGGCCTTAGCCACGATCTCCTTAGCGATCGAGTCAGGTACTTCCGCGTACGAGTGGAACTGCATGCTGTACGTCGCGCGCCCTTGGGTGCGAGAACGCAGGTCAGTAGCGTAGCCGAACATGTCCGCCAGGGGAACGAGAGCCCGGATGGTCTGGCCATTTCCCTGCTGTTCCATGCCTTCGATGCGCCCACGGCGCGACGAGAGGTCCCCAATGACGTCACCCATGTAATCCTCGGGGGTGACGACCTCAACGGCCATCAAGGGCTCGAGCAAGACGGGGCTCGCCAAGTGCGCGGCCTTCTTCACGGCCATGGAACCAGCGATTTTGAACGCCATTTCCGAGGAGTCGACGTCGTGGTAGGAACCGTAGGTTAAGCGGACGCGCACGTCCACCACGGGGTAGCCCGCCAAAACACCCGAGGTCAAGGCCTCAGTGATGCCCTGGTTGACCGGTCCGATGTACTCCTTGGGGATAACTCCGCCGGAGATTTCGTCGACGAACTCGTAGCCGCCGCCGGGGCCGGTGGGCTCCAGGGTGATGACGACGTGCCCGTACTGACCCTTACCACCGGTCTGTTTCACGAACTTCAATTCGACCTTCTCGACCTTCTTGCGAACGGTCTCGCGGTAGGCCACCTGGGGCTTACCTACGTTGGCGTCCACGGCGAACTCTCGCAACATGCGGTCCACCAGCACCTCGAGATGCAACTCGCCCATACCCGAGATAACCGTTTGGGCGGTCTCTTCGTCGGTGCGCACGCGAAAGGTCGGGTCCTCTTCGGACAGCGCATAGAGCGCCTTGGAGAGCTTGTCCTGGTCGGCCTTGGTCTTGGGCTCGACGGCGACGTGGATGACCGGCTCGGGGAACACCAGGTTCTCGAGCTGGATCGGCTTGTCGATGGCCGACAAGGTGTCACCGGTGGTGACCTGCTTGAGGCCCACCGCGGCGACGATGTCGCCGGTGCGGATGGTGTCGAGGTCTTCGCGGTTGTTCGCGTGCATCAACAACAGTCGACTGAGGCGCTCCTTCTTCGAGCCCCTGGTCGTGTTGATGACGGTGTCACCCTTGTCCAAGGTGCCCGAGTAGACGCGCAGGAAGGTCAGCTTTCCGACGAAGGGGTCGGTCATGATCTTGAAGGCCAGCGCCGAGAAGGGTTCGGAGTCGTCGGCATTGCGGAACTCCTGGTCCTCCTTGCCCGGCTTGGTGCCGTGGGTGGGGGGAAGGTCGAGGGGAGAGGGCAGGTAGTCCACGACCGCGTCGAGCAT
>PLEI01000057.1 GCA_003136415.1 Acidimicrobiaceae bacterium
GATCGCCGAGGAGTTCGGGGTGAGCCGCACCACGCTGCGAGAGGCACTGCGCAAGTTGGCCAGCGAGAACCTGGTGGAGATCACTAAACGCCGTGGCTGCTTCGTGGCCCGCATGGACGCCTCGGAGGTGCGTGACTCGTGTTTCGCGCGCTACGTGCTCGAAGCCGGTGCCGCCACCGACGACCTCTCGTGGATCACTCCCGAAGTGCTCGCCGAACTCGAGGCCCAATTGGAGACCATGAAGGTGTATGCCCTCGAGAAGGACATGGCCTCCATCGTCGACGCCGATACCGCCTTTCACAGCGTAATCGTCTCGGCCGGCAAGGGTAATCGCGTCCGCGAACTTTGGCACACGCTCGATGGCCAGATGGGTTCCTTGATGCGTTCGTCGTTCGACGAGCAGGGAATCGACATGGAAGAGATAGTCGCGCGTCACGAGGTCGTCATCGACGCACTGCGCTCTCGGCAGAGTGGCGTGATCCACGCAGCGATCAAGGACCACTATCTCAGATCTCAGTCCGATACTCCGGAGGCGCCCTGAGTGCGCCACGCCCTCTTCCTGCCTCCTTTTGATGACCTCGCCGACCCCGAGCACCTGATCGAGTTGGCGGTTCTCGCCGAGTCGGCGGGGTGGGATGGATTCTTCCTGTGGGACCACCTTCTCTACGATGCGCCCGTCCGCGACATCCTCGATCCCTACGTCAGTCTCGGCGCCATCGCGCAGGCCACGTCGAAGATCCAACTCGGCCCCATGGTCACGCCGCTCGTGCGCCGCCGCCCGCAAGTCGTCGCGCGCCAGGCGGTGACTCTCGACCGGTTCTCCCACGGGCGCCTCGTGCTTGGTTTTGGAATCGGTGACGATGGCGGCCCGGGGGGCGAACTCTCGGCCTTCGCAGAGAACCTCGACGCCCGAGTTCGAGGGCGCCAACTCGACGAAGGATTGAGCGTTCTCACCGGGTTGCTCTCGGGCGCACCCCAGCAGCACACGGGCGAGTTCTACCGCGCCATGGACGTCGCCTTCTCGCCGACGCCGTTACGCGACGGCGGTATTCCCATCTGGATCGCCGCGCGCTGGCCCCACCGTGCGCCGATTCGCCGCGCCGCACGCTACCAGGGCGTCGTCATCATCGAGATGACTGATCCCGCCGACGTGGCGACGTTGCGGGGACAGTTGCAAGAGGACGGAGTCGATCTCGAGAGTTTCGACATCGTGGTCCTGGGTCGTGACGGCGATGATCCGCAGATCTGGGCCGACGCCGGTGTGACATGTCTGATGACGAGGCTCGGACCCTACGCACTCGACTTCGACCCGACGAGCGCCAGAGTTGGCGCCGGACCACGCATCTCTATCTAACAAGGAGAATCATGAACTACCGACGCCCCCCCGCAGTGCTCGCGGCCGAACTCGATCTCTACACCGCGAGCTACGGCTCCTCGGTACGCGACATGGACAAGAAAGTCGCGGCGACACCCGCACCCGACGACCTCATCGACCTGACCCACGGCGATACCCGAGCCTTCACG
Source organism: Acidimicrobiaceae bacterium (assembly GCA_003136415.1). Lineage (GTDB taxonomy): Bacteria > Actinomycetota > Acidimicrobiia > Acidimicrobiales > RAAP-2 > RAAP-2. The sequence continues at coordinate 1,525 of PLEI01000057.1, forward strand.
CCGCCCGACTCGGCGCAGATTGACTTTGACGAGGCGGTGCGTGACAACACCGAGGCCTACTCGGCCTACCGAGGCAGCTCGACGGTACGCGCGATTCTGGCTCCGCGCGCCGCGACGCTGCTGCAGCGACCCGTGGACCCGGCGCACGAGATTATTCTGACTCCCGGTACCCAGGGCGGTCTCTTCACCGCCCTCTCGGCGCTGGTGGCACCGGGCGACGTCGTCGCCTTCCCTTCGCGTGAGTACTTCATGGACGAGCGCATCACCGCCTATCTCGGCGCGACTTCGCACCGCATCCCCCTGCACCAGGACGACCACGGTGTCATCATCATCGAGGACTCTGACCTCGAGGCGGCGACCCGCGCAGGAGTCAGCGGCGTGGTCCTCTCGCATCCAAATAATCCGACCGGTGGCGTCTACGCACGCGAATCCCTCGAGCGGCTCGCCGCGTGGGTGGTCGCCACGGACGTATGGGCCGTGGTCGACCAGCTCTACTGCCGACTCATATTCGCCGGTCACGAGTACGTGCACCTGGGAGCGTTGAGCGGGATGGCGTCGCGCACCATCACACTCATCGGCCCCTCCAAGACCGAGTCGATGAGTGGATACCGCGTCGGCGCGGCAATTGGACCCAGTGAGGTGGTCGAGTCGATGGAGCAAGTCGTCTCCTTCGCCGCACTTCGCACCGGGGGCTACGCGCAGCACACCCTGCGCCACTGGATGGACGGTGACGAGCGGTGGTTGACGCGACGCGCCGACGCACATCAAGCGATTCGCGATTCGCTCGTCGATCGGCTCCGCGCAATCCCTGGGGTTCATGTCTCGACCCCCGCGGGTTCGTCCTACGTATTTCCCGACTGTTCGGCGACGCAGTGGGCTCAGACGCGCGGGGACAACGACGACTTCGCCCTAATCGTGGACCTCAAGCACGCCGGCGTCCTAGTCTCTCCCGGCTACCAGTTTGGGCAGGACGGTCGCGGACACTTCCGCATTAACTTCTCCCAAAACGTCACTCGCCTCGAGCGCGCCTGCGACATCATCGAGCGAACACTCACCGATCGCTGATTCGTCGTCACGAAGCCGACCGTTGCGGTCCCATGGGAGAAACGAGCGCCTTGGGAAAGTGTCCGGTGCCTTGATCACCTGTGAGGCCTTGGTGCGCTTCAGGGGCCATGGCTTGATGAGTTCAGCGACGGTGAAGTGTCGGTCTTTAAGGGGTGTCGTGCTGATGGGTCAAATGGCTTGACCGTCGTGGTCGGCAATCGAGGATTGTTGGGAGGCTGCGCAGGGTGCTCAATTGACCGGCACTTCGGTGAGTCATGTCGGTAGCGCGGAGGCACTCCGAACGAAGCTGAGTTATTCGTCACTGTTCACGTGCTTGAATGGATGGAGGCGTCCTCGGTTGGTGGAGAACTATTCGCCACTTCTTGTGCTGGAGTTGTGCTGTGAAGACTGCATGACCACAGCGAAAGGCTCGAAAACCCAGTAATGCCCTCGTAGCTCAGGGGATAGAGCAGCGGTTTCCTAAGCCGATTTTTGGGGTGCGTCTACCTCTTCGGAAAGCCAGTAAATACCTTGCCATTGCTGGTAAGTGGCCTGGTTTGATGGCCATCAGAGACCTAGTAAATCACCCACGATTCCTGACCATTCGCGGTAATTGTTGTGCTGAGGTTGTGCTGGGATTCAAGTTGGCAGAACCCCAACTTTGGTTGCAGCTGCCCTCCGACCACAGCCGCGGCTAAATGCGACATCTTCATTCAGTTCATTTCCGCATTGCGAGCAAAACGTCATGATTTTGAATCGCGACGGCTGCCTCGGTTGATGGACGAAATGACAACTAGCGTTGCGCCGGCTCTGACAATTCAGTCGATGCTTTCGGCGGCATGACCCGGTCCAGAGACAATTTCTGAGCGAGTCCGCCCTACTCCATGACGAAGCTTCACGAATCCCGGTGTTGCCTGTAGTGAGATTCGTTGGATCCGCATCGGGATGCGCGTCCTCAAGCCAGGGTCGCCCTGGAGCGGTTGCTGGCGAGCGCTGGGAGAGGTTCTCAACCCTAAACACGACAGAATCTTATTTGGGGTTGTATGATAATCCTACGTAAGGAGAAATCATGTCTAGGGTTATTCGCCGCCGTTGGATCAGTAGTCACGAGGGTCCGTCGCGCAAGGACAACCGTGGGTGCGAGTACGAAACCTACGTCCCCGACATGCTCGTCGGACGAAAATTTACGATCGACGGTGAGGTTGCTGCCGATATCGCCGACGCTGAGGCTGCGATCGCGCGGCTTAACGTTGAAGCAACCAGCCTCGTCGATACCGAGGCGCTTGCTCGAATCCTGCTCCGAGCAGAGTCCGTCGCTTCCTCTCGGATCGAGGGGTTGGAAATTGGTGCCCGACGACTGTTGCGAGCCGAAGCTGCACGAGTGCTCGGCGCCGACCCATCTGACGTCACAGCTGTCGAGGTACTCGCGAACATCGATGCAATGGTCTATGGCATCAATGCTGTCGGTACTGGTGATTCCGTCACGGTGGACATACTTCTCGAAATCCATCGGCGGCTCCTGTTCGGTACGAGGCTTAAGGAGTACGGCGGACGGTTCCGAGAAAATCAGAACTGGATCGGTGGAAGTGCGTACAACCCGTGCTCTGCTGCCTTCGTCCCTCCTCCACCTGAGTATGTCGAAGGACTGATCGCAGACCTCGTCGCCTTTGCCAACGAAGATTCACTTCCTGCGGTCGCTCAGGCGGCCATCGCGCACGCACAGTTCGAGACGATTCACCCATTTGTTGACGGCAACGGTAGGACGGGTCGTGCGTTGGTGCACCTGATCTTGCGGCGTCGAGGCGTGGCTCCCCGTATTTTGCCGCCAGTCTCGCTCATCCTGGCGACGTGGGCACAGGACTACATCGACGGATTGACGGCCAGCCGGTATCGGGGACCAGCAACCTCAAAAGAGGCGTCCGAAGGAATCAACCTGTGGATCGGACGGTTCGCTACCGCCTGCAAGCGCGTAGTCGATGACGCGATGTCATTCGAGCAGCAGGTACGCACCATCGAAGCGTCCTGGCGAGAAAGGCTGGGCCGAGTTCGAGCCCGTTCTGCGGCTGATCTACTCCTTGGTGTACTTGTCGGCGCACCCGTTGTTACGGTCAACAGCGCTGCAGAAATGGTAGGCCGAAGCTTCATCCAGACCAATGAGGCGATTCAGCGGCTGGTCGATGCGGGCATCCTCAAGCAAGTCACCGTTGGTCGACGTAACCGAGCCTTTGAGGCACCGGAGATCATCGCTGCCTTTACCGCCCTGGAGCGTCAACTCGCCAGCCCCGAGGGCGACACCCGGACGAGCGAGCCTGTGCGGACAGTTCCACGCAGGAAGTAGGCGGCCCGGAGTCGGCAGTGTGAATCAGTGAAGAAGGTTGTCCGTCAAATCAGTGGAAGCCCATCTCTTTGGCAAGTGATCGCCTATCCCAACAAGTGAGGAGGGAGTGCCTTTGAACTGCACCGGTACAATGGCGTCTACTGCTCATCGTCTTTTGTGTCCCATCGTCCGTTCGCACGCAGAGCGCGTGCGGGTTTACGTCGGGTCTCCATAATCAGGTCAGACGTTCAAAGTCCTCAGGGTGTTGGCGCAGTCTCTTGGTTTATGCGTCGCGAGATCATTTGGGGTCGTCCACGTGGCAGTGTTCGCGTGGAATTTCAGACCTGTGGAACAATGATCGAATGACTGGTACGAATCAACATCAAGGCCACGACGATGACGTTGATGGCAGACCCTTCCCTCCGAGCATCATCTATCTCCTCGGTCCACTAGCGGTAGGGAAATTCACCATCGCCAAGGCCATCGCCGAAATCAATGGCGCTGCCGTCGTCGATAATCAACTGATCAATCTTCCGATCTTCTCGCTTCTAACTGGATGGCCCGACGCCGAGGTCACGGAGGGAATGTGGAGAGAGATCGACTTCGTCCGAGACGCCGTGTTCCGGACCATCGAAGGGGTCGCTCCTTGTTCGGTGAGTTACGTTCTGACGAATGCTCTCGAGGAGGAGCCGGAGGCTTACGTCCTCTACGAGCGGGTCAAGAAAATTGCGGCCAGCCGCGGCTCGCTCTTCTTGCCCGTGGTCTTGACGTGCGACCTTGAGGAGCAACTCCGCCGTATTCCTGATCCGTCTCGAACGCAGCGACTGAAAACTGATGATCGCGAACGGGCGAAAGAGTATCTCGAGAGCACAACTTTCTTTACTCCGAGTGAGGAGGATCTCTTGACGATTGACACAACTACGATGAGTCCGGGAATAGCGGCTCGCAAGATAGTCGCCAGTTTGCTGCGACATGCAGTCCTTTGAACACTCGTAAGGGATTCCCGCGAAACAGCAGTTGGTGAAATGAGATGACATGAGCGACTTGAGCGAAGCACTTGACGTGGCGGGTAATAATGACCTGGGAGCGGCGCTCGAGGCGTCACGTGGGATAGATCTCGCGGTTCAAAGTATTCCTAACGCCAAGATCGAGTGGTACGTAAACCTTGAACCGGAACCGGGCGAATTCATGAAACAAGAATGGAATACAACGGCAATCAGAGTTGGTGACAGCGAAGTTCTTGACTCGTCGCCAACGCGCGAGTTGCTCTACGGATGGAACTACGGACCTGCTTCGATTCTTCTTATTGATGGAAACGGCGTGATAGGGGAGGTTTCCCCGAGCAAGCTGTTCTTCGTCCCTGGTAGGGGAGGGAGCATTCGCGCCCAGGCGATTTGATCGAGTTTGCGGGTTCACGTTTGCCCACAGATTAGAACCCACACTGTCTAGCCCAAGCGCCAGTGCAAGACACCCCTAGACCGCAATTGTCAAGCGGCTTGACTGATTT
>PLEI01000106.1 GCA_003136415.1 Acidimicrobiaceae bacterium
GCTGAATATTGGCCAGCAGCAAGGGGAGTGGATTTTGTTGAAGAGCACGGAGAGTACGCATCGCCGGTCCGTAGGTCAGCATCACGATCATTATGCCGTCGAGGTCCTTGGTGTTGAGGTCTCGAACAATCTCTTCGATGTCATCGCGGTTGCGTGCAGGTCGGGTGAAGATGACGTCTGCGGCGGGAGAGAGCTGTTCACAGAGGGCTTTTGAAAACTCTGCCTGATGTTCGGTGATGCGAGGAATCATCTCGTCGTAGAGCTCTTGCATAATGCCGAGCATGCCGATGCGGGGTCGCACACTCTCCACGATTGCGTCTCCCTTCATTGACCGTGCCTTGCGGCCGCGGTTGTTCTCTGATCAACCTAGCGTGAGTTTCCGAGATATCCGTTAGTGTCTCTGCATTCTCGCTGGTCAGTGCGATATTCGTGGAGAGCAGTTGTAGTACCTATCTCAGCGCTTCGGGGTATAGGTTCCGAGACCAAATACGTCATAGAGACGCTGCTGAATGGGGTTCATCTCGGTGAGCATCCGCCTCGCCCGCGGTCGGCCACGGTTGGCCTTGTAGAGCAGGACGGTCCCTTGGATCCCCCCGAGGGTGGCGAGCATCTCGCGCACGCTCAAGTCCAGCCCAGACTGTTGGACCTCTCGAGTCATCAACTTCGCCACAGCGAGTGCCAGCACGCAGTAAGAGACGTGCCCGCGGATCTTCTGGTCGGTCCAGTGAAACATCGGAGAGAACGAGACCACTCGGTGGTCCTTCAACTGGTGAAAGTCGGACTCGACGTGGTGCTGGGAGCGGTAGGCACCGACCACGTCGGCGATGCTCCAGTCCTCGCGGTCGCTAAAGAGGATCCGCTTGCCGAAGAGTTCTTCTTCGAGTTGGCGGCGTGACTCTTCGTGCACCTCGAAGGTGAGTGCGAAGTCCTGGGGACCGGTGCCCGAGAGCGTCCAGGTAACGACTCGCGTCACCGAACGGGGCTTCGTGATGCGCGCGATCTCGGCTTCGACCCCGAGACGATCCTTTCGGGTCCGAGCTCGGCTAAGACGTTGGGCCAGCTCGCTCAGTCGACCAGTGGCCTTCGCGAGGGTCTGGTCGAACCCGCGATGCTGCTTCGCGTGCAAAGCGTCCGAGTGGGTAACGAACACTCGGTAGTCACCCCCGAGGGCTGCAACCCTCGTCTCGAACGCGCGCAGCCCGCCAAAACGTTCGGCGTCGACGACCCGGTAGCGCGTGAGGGGAATGGCGGGTAGTTCGCGGTGCTGGGCGGGCGCCAGGGAGCCCACGAAGTGCAGCGGACTTGATGCCACGGCGTTCTGGTTGGCTTCGGAGTCCTGACCGGCGTCGTAGACGAGGGTGAGTTGGTCGGTGTTCTCGGCCAGTGCCCCCAGCGGGTAACCAACTCGGCGAGCACGTCAGCGAACTGCGTGGCGTCGTGGCGATTGCCGGGGCAGGCGTGAGAGAGCAACGGGACTGCACCGTCGGTGCTCACCACCCGGCCGATTACCGGTCTTTGACACGTTCCTCGGCATAATCATGAACTCGGCATAACCTCCGGAATCCGCAAATGCGCTACAATTTACGTGTATGCGAAGGGGGAGGTGGTCGTGATTTTCGGTGAACTTTTAGGCATGGATTTTGTAGTTGTGGTCGTAGTTATTGCCATTGTAGTTTTTGGCGGATCACAGATTCCAAAGTTGGCGCGAAACCTTGGCTCGGCGAAGACCGAGTTTGAAAAAGGTCTCAAGAGCGTCAAAGTTTCAGACGATGGAACTGACAAGACCAGCAAGATTCAGGACTCGGACTCAGGCAAGTAGTTTCAATTGGCCAGAAGTGAGATCTTGGAAATGATGACAAGGAGATTCAGCAAGTGTTCGTTGGTTTTCGACCGTGCTTGATCTAAGCCCACTGAAGATCATGGTCGTGGTGACCGTGGTGTTAATCCTCTTGGGACCTGACAAACTTCCCGAAGTATCCCGCAAGTTGGGCGCGACCTGGAGAGCCATCAAACAGTTTCAAGAAAAAGTCGAGACCGAAGTTCGCGAAGTGATTCCCCAATTGCCTAACTCCGGTGATTTATCACGACTGGTGAGAAGTCCCATTGGGTTGTTAAACCACCTGGCCGATCGAGCAGATTTGGGAGACGACGCAGAATCCGAGCGTGTCGCGAACGATGGCGCCAACAAACTTGAGCCAATCTTTGGATCGAAGGTTTCAACGGATCCCCCACTCGATTACGTGACCGGGTCGTCACCGACAACAGATCCGTCTCTCAACTAATTCCGTGGTGTGGAAATTTCGCCACAAAGTCGAAGGGATGACCCTCGCTCAACATCTGACTGAAATTCGTCACCGTTTTCTTGTGGTCATCGCTGCAGTTGCGACCCTCGGGGTACTCGCGTTCGTCTTTTATCCCCAAATCCTTCATTTCTTGCAACGGCCCTACTGCCATGCTTCGCCGGGTCACTGTAATTTTCTTGTCACCAATCCNNTGTGGCGATTCATCACTCCTGGATTGAAAGCGCAGGAGAGAAAATATGCCATCCCCTTTGTACTCTCGTCAGTTATCTTCTTCACCATTGGCGTTGCCATCGCGTACTTCAGCTTTGGTCACGCAATTCAGTTTCTGGAGGCGATTGGTGGAAAGTCTCTAGTCACTTATTACAACCCGGTCCAGTATCTCTCCCTGATTTTGCTGATGATGTTCATTTTTGGCATCACTTTCGAGTTTCCTGTCGTTTTGGTTGCATTGGAGTTGGCGGGAATCGTCACGCCTCGCCAATTGCTTCGATCTTGGCGTTATGCCGTAATTGGGATCACGGTTGTTGCCGCGGTAATCACGCCTAGTGGGGATCCGCTTTCGATGATGGCTCTGGCCCTGCCGCTAATTGTCTTCTATTTCATGGCGATTGCCCTGGGGCACATTCTTAAGCGGTAACTGTGGGCGGTTTCAACCGGTCAGCGCAACAAGCTCGGTGAGTTTCTCAATCGGCATCATATAGTCGAGCGTCTTGCGGGGACGTCCGTTAAGACTCCGCTGAATCCTCGCTAGGTCGCCGGCTGAGAATTTCGAGAGGTCGGTGCTCTTAAGCATGTACTGGCGAAGCAGTCCGTTGGTGTTCTCGTTGGAACCGCGTTGCCAGGGTTAACCGGCCAATCCTCCCTCGCAGTGATGCTATGAATCAAAGTAATCACCTCGTCTGCGAGCGTCTGATCTTCCGCTGCTTGCTTAGTTGAAAGATTCGCTGTCATCCGGCCGAGCTATCGGGAGGAACCGCTCGCTCTTGAAGAGTTCGCCCTGGCGTTTTCGAATCGAGAGTAAGCGGAAGTGCATCAGCGCGAACGATAAGCCACCCTCGCTGACATGGCGTGGCGCTCAGTGAGTGCTTCGACGTCGCTTCGTGCGTAGCCCGCGAGGTTGACCAGATCGTCGACCAACCATGTTGGCGCGAGTGCGTCGTCGGTTGTGGGATGCGAAGGCGCGGGACGTCGCTTCTTCGTGAGACTGGCTTCGAGCAGGGCCAACACCTCTTCGAATGTTTTGGTCTGAGGACCTTCGGGCAGTGCAGCTACCCGTCGACCCGTCTCGGTGCAGACCTCGCTGTCTTTTCGAGCTCCCACGGCCCAGATTTCACCAATATCGACGATTAGCTGTCCGGTATCGTCAAAGGTCACTCGCCACACCATGCGCCAGTCCCGGTCACCCACGGTCAACTTGCGATAGCCGTATAGTCCACCGCCGAGAGGGGCACCCGCTTCGGGGTTACGCTCGATGAGCAGAAACTTCTTCATCGCCCATTTGAGCGCTGGGCGGTTCTTCTTTTGCAGCGCAACCAAGTCGTCAATCGCGGCATCGGTGAAGCGAAGTTCCGTATGATGCGCGTTGGGGTGACGACCAGCTCTCCGAGATGGCGGTTCGTCTCTTTGAGCACCCTTGGACGGGGTCGCTCTCGACTAGTGGCCAGGTCCTCATCGACTTCGCGTTCGAGAGTGGCTCGGTCGAATCCGAATCGAGAGAAGACGTCTTCGAGTGAAGTTCGTTCACCGTTGTCGGTGGCGGTGCGGATGAGAACGACCGCAAGATCGCGTAAGTCTCGTTCGGCCTCTTGGTAGCGATGGAGTTCGCTCACTCCGATAATCGCCGCCTCGTGCACCGTGACTGCTACTCGCCACGGAGCAATTCTGTGCGTCGCGCGAGCCGTTCGTAAGGGTCGAACGCTATCAGCTTCGCTGGCGCGGCACTGTAAGTCCCAAGATGGAATTTGCGGACTGGGCTGCCGCTCGCAGTGCTGCTACGGTGAGTTTTGCTTGACATTCAGGTACCGGCCACTGTGGGCTAGAAATCAAAAAGGTCGGCGAAGTTGCGCGGTCTCCCTCGGTTTCGGGATTCTGTGAGAAGGCCAGGAACACATGGATAATTGGGCGGGTGAGATTGGCAAATGACAAAGTCCCTGTGCGTCATGCGCCACGCCAAATCGAGCTGGAAGGATCTCAGCGTGCCCGATTTCGAACGGCCACTCGCCCGTCGAGGGAAGAGGGCCGCCCGGAGCATGGGCCACTGGCTGACGCGAGCGCGCCCATTGCCGGAACTCATTCTTTGTTCCACGGCGACTCGCGCCGTGCAGACGTGTCAGCTGATCACCGAGCCTTTGGGCAGCTCGATCAAAGTGCATTTCGAAGATGGTCTCTATGGTGCGAGTGGCACCGCATTGCTTATGCGGCTGCGTGCGCTGCCCGACAAGGTCAAGTCAGTGTTGCTCATCGGCCACAATCCCGGCGTCCAGGACCTGCTAATCGAACTTGCCAGCGAGGATGATCCGGCTCGCTTGGATGAAGTGCGCGCCGGATTTCCCACCTGCGCAGTGGCGACGCTTCGCGTGAGTGGCCACTGGTCCGAGCTCGGCCCCTCCTCGGCTTGCGTGAAGGACCTGGTGATGCCGAACACTCTTTCCCTCCGGTCGGGGTGAAGTCGAGCATCGCCGAAACAAGCGGTGAAGCTGGCCGAGAAAGCTCCGCGCGCTGGGCCCAGTTTCAGGGTGCCACTTCGGATGCGTGCTCGTTGCCAACGTGAGCACGGCACGATTGCTCTCCAGACGCGCTGAGGTCATCATTCGCGCTGCCGCCACTCGGTCGATGGCGGTGCCGGCCAGTGATCGAGTTTGGGACCATCGACCCTGGCGCGGTGGTCGTTGCAGGGGGAGGGTGATAATGGGGAGGGCGGTTATGACCTTTATCGATCGTGTCGACGCGGGACGTCGGCTGGCCACGAGACTGCAGCATTTGCGTGACGAGCGGGTGGTGGTACTGGGCCTACCCCGGGGCGGCGTGCCGGTCGCCTACGAGGTGGCGCGGGCACTCGATGCGCCACTTGACATCATCCTGGTGCGCAAACTCGGCGTGCCTTTCCAGCCCGAGCTGGGCATGGGTGCGATCGGCGAGGATGGCGTGCGTATCATCAACGAGGAGGTCATCCGCCTCACCGGGGTGTCCGACAGCGAATTGGCCGAAGTGGAAGTTAGCGAACGCGTCGTACTCGAGCGTCGGGCCCGGCGCTTCCGCGGTGACCGGCCGCGGACCGCGCTGGAGGGCCGTACCGTAGTGGTGATCGACGACGGCATCGCGACGGGATCCACCGCGCGGGCCGCGTGTCAGGTGGCCCGCGCGCGGGGCGCGACACGCGTGGTGCTGGCGGTGCCCGTCGCCCCGCCGGGTTGGGAAGACCGGTTTGGCGCCGACGCGGACGAGTTCGTCTGCCTGGAGACGCCCGAACCGTTCTTCGCAATCGGACAGTTCTACGACGATTTCACCCAGACCTCCGATGAAGAGGTCATCGCCTGCCTCGAACGGGCCGCCCATCCAATTCCGACAGCCACCGCGACGAGCAGCGGGGACGACGACCCTTCCTCGCGCGACGAGGAGGTCGCCGTGACGGCTGGTCCGGTCCGGCTCGAGGGGCACCTCACTCTGCCCGAGAACGCCACTGGGGTGGTGGTGTTCGCCCACGGCAGTGGCAGCAGCCGCCACAGTCCTCGCAACCGCTACGTCGCTACCTTGCTGAACGAGGTGGGACTCGCCACGCTGCTGTTTGATCTGCTCACCGTCGAGGAGGAGCTCGACCGGGCCAACGTCTTTGACATCTCGATGCTGGCCCACCGCCTGGTGGACGTCACCACCTGGCTACGCACCCAGACTGACCTGGCGCACCTGCCCGTCGGCTACTTCGGCGCTAGCACCGGCGCCGGTGCAGCCCTGTGGGCCGCTGCGGAACCGGATGCCGACATCGCGGCAGTGGTTTCGCGGGGCGGCCGCCCTGACCTCGCCGGCCCTCGTCTCGCCGAGGTTGCCGCTCCAACGTTGCTCATTGTGGGCGGCGACGACGACATGGTGATCGAGCTCAACCGGCAAGCTCAGGCCCGGCTCCGATGCGAGAACCGTCTCGTCGTGGTTCCCGGAGCCACCCATCTGTTCGAGGAGCCGGGCACGCTGCAGGCGGCGGCTGAGGTCGCCCGCGACTGGTTCACGAGCCACCTAGCCGCCGGGCGACTCGCGCCGGGCGGACCATGAAGCTCGCGCTCGCGGGTGACACGATGCTCGGCCGCAAGGTCGTCGAGCGCCTGGCGGTGACACCCGCCGATGCCCTTTTCTCCGAGGCAGTCGTAGCCGCCGCCCACGAGGCGGACGTGTTTGTCCTCAATCTCGAGTGCGCGATCTCCGACCGTGGGAGGCGCTGGCCCGATCCGAGGAAACCGTTCTTCTTCCGGGCCCCGCCGATCGCCACCGAGGTGCTGCAACTGCTCGGCGTGGACTGCGTCACTCTCGCTAACAACCACGCGCTCGACTTCGGCGCCGACGCACTGCTCGATACATTCCGAAACCTGTCGGACGCGGGGATCGCTTGGGTCGGTGCCGGCGCCGACGAGGCAACTGCCCGTTCTCCGACCATTCTCGAACGGGGCGGTTCTCGCATCGGCATTGTTGGGGTNNGACCATCCCCGCGACTTCGCCGCGGCGCCCGATCGGCCGGGAGTCGCCTACGCCGACCTCCGAGAGGGGGTGCCTGGCTGGCTGCTCGGCGCCATCGGTGGCGTCGACACTGAAATCGTTCTCGTGACGCCCCACTGGGGGCCGAACATGGTCAGCGAGCCCGTCGCCTACGTCAGGAAGGCAGCGGCCGCGTTTCGCGCCGCAGGCGCGACGCTCGTGGCCGGTCACTCCGCCCACGTGTTCCACGCCGTGGCCGATGGTGTCCTGTACGACCTCGGTGACTTCATCGATGACTACGCCACCGACGCCGAATTGCGCAACGACCTTGGCCTGCTCTTCCTGGTCAGTTTCGATCATGCCACCCCAACCCGAGTCGAAGCCGTGCCCCTCGCCCTTGACTTCTGTCACACGCGCCTCGCGGAACCTGACGAGGCAGCATGGATCGGCAGACGGCTCCGCAGTGCATGTGCCGTTTTCGGCACTGACGTCATTGAGAGCGCTGGCCGTTTCGTCATTGAATTCGCGCCCGCCGACGGCTCCCGGTCGACTCCCCCCGGACGGGTAGCCGCGAGCCGATCTGAGGGGGGCGCTTGATGAATGATGAGGTCGACGAACACTGGCACGAGGACGAACCCGAAGCTGGGCAGACCGAGGAACGAGCCGCCTTGGAATCCGCCATCGACGAAGAGCACGCCTACCTGAGAGGTCGATTCGCGAGGTCGAGTCGGAGGAGACAGCTGAGGAGAGGAATTCGAAGGCGCGTCACTGAAGACGGTGGCGGTATGCATTCAGATACCTGCTCAACCCGCCCTGGAGCACTGTTTGTTTCACCGTGGGCAACGAGGCGCATGTCAACGTTCCTCATTGTTGACGCGGCCCACGAGTTCATCTAGGGGACCTGAAAGGTTTGAAAGCTGTCCGCTAAGGTCCACTTGAGAGTTTCGTGAGAGGGGCGCGAGCCAGAGTGTCGGAAGGGATTCCACTCAGCGCGGGGCGTGATGGCCTCGCGGTCAGGTCAGCGGCGTCACGTGGTTCGGTGATGACCCGCGGGGCGCACCGGTTTCGCGAATCTGGCGAGATTCCTATTCGTCAGGTTCACTGGCGAATCGATGCCGTCGTGGCACTGGCGAGCCTGTCACTGGCCGCCGGCCAGTTCTTCATGCACCGCATCATGTCCGCGTACGACTCGGGCGTGTATTTCGGAGCGGCGACGCAGTTCGTCTCGGGGCATCTGCCCTATCGCGACTTCGTCTTCGTGCAGCCGCCCGGCGTGCTGGCGTTGCTGAGCCCATTTGCGATTATCGGTAAGGCCACCTCGACGTCTTTCGGTTTCGAACTGGCACGCCTTTTCTCGAGCGTGTGGGCGGCGGCGGTGGCCGTGCTGGTGAGCCGTCTGTTGCGCCCCTACGGACGGGCGAGTTCACTGCTCGCTGGACTCGCCGTAGCGCTCTCGCCCGTGGCGGCCTACGAAATGACGGCGGTCAAACTGGAGGTCTACTGTCTGTCTCTTTCGTTGTTGGCAGCCCTGTGGGTCGTCACCGCTGAGCAACGAGAAGCGCCCAGTGCTGCGCGGCGAGTGAGGGCCGCGGGATTGGTGATCGGTGTGGCGGGGTCCGTCAAGCTCTGGGCGATCTTTTCGTTCATCGCACTCGTGGTGTGCGTGTGGGGCATGGGGCGCGCGCAAGTACTTCGCTTCGCGGGCTGGGCTGCGGCGGGGTTTGTGCTCGTCGCCGGACCATTCTTCCTGCTCGCGCCCTCAGAGTTCATTCAACAGGTATTCATTGCTCAGCTTTTTCGACGCCAAAATGCTCTCGGGCCCGTGAGCACGCTTAGTCGCTTGACCCAAATGACGGGGTTGAAGAACACGCCCTTTGCTCCCAACACGCCCGAGTTGTTGTTCCTGTGCGGCGCGGTGATTTTGGTAGTAGTGACGGCGCTTCGCGTCGGCGGACTCGGAAGTTTGAGTGATCGTTTCTTTCTCGGCGCCAGCGCATTGACGGTCACTGCCTTATTGAGTTCGCGTGAGTTCTACGGCTATTACGGCTACTTCGTCGTGCCACTGCTCGTGGGGCTCGTGGTGTCGAGTGTCTCGAGGATATGCCGCAGTTCGTCGATGAAGCGTCATTCTCATCGATCGGATTCGGACAAGCCACGCTCATCTGCCAACGGACCGGTGCTGGTCGGAGTCGCTTGTCTGCTGCTCGTCGGGGCGGGTGGCTTCGGCGTCGTGAACCTCACCCGGGGCCTCACGAGGCCCGTACAGATATCGTTGATCGACCAGTACGTGCCCCGGGGCAGTTGCGCCATCTTCGATGACGCGATTGAAGGAGTGTTGTCAAATCGATTGGTCTCGACGAATCCACGCTGTCCCGTCATCGTTGACGCCGGTGGGATGTCGATGGTACTCGACGGAAAAAGTCCGTTGAAATCAGCCTCCCTTGAACACCGGTGGCAAGAAGATTTCTCACGAGCGCACTTCGTCGTACTGGCGGGGACTAGACGGCTCGGAGTCCCTTGGACGCCAGCTCTTCATTCGTGGTTCGCTGACCGCTTTCACTTGACGATCGACGCCGGCTCATTTCTTATCTACCAGCGCGATTGATTGAGTTGCCCTTTGGGCCGATCAGGTGATGATTCTTGCGGCGCGCTGCTGTCATCGAGTACGACGAAGCAAATCTTACGGCTACCGCCGCGAGCATCACGCCGGAATTCGAGATGCCGCACTCGCGAGGGTTGCCAAGATCTCAGTCACCGCGGAGGGCAATGAGGTTGCTGATTCGTATGGGGAAAGTCGCGAGCCGGCACGTCCGTGCAAGTGTGCGCTCAGCGCCGCAGCGTCCAGTGGGTCGTGCCCGCGGGCGATCGCCGCGCCGATCATTCCCGCCAAGATGTCACCGGTGCCCGCCGTGGCCAGCGCACTAGTGCCGGAATTGACCACTCTCAGGCGGCCCTCGGGCGTGCTGATGATGGTGAGGGGACCCTTCAAGAGGACAACGCAGCCGGTCTGGGCCGCGAGACGTCGCACGCTGGCAATACGTCGTCCATTCACCACCTCTCCGCCGAGGCGCTCGAACTCCTTGGCGTGGGGAGTCAATACTCGCGGTGCGCGGTGGGCGAGCTCGATCATCCGCGGGGTTAACGCGTCCGCATCGAGGACGATGGTCATGGCAACGTCACTGAGTCGTTCTCTCAACCACTCGCCCGACTTGGTGCCCAGTCCCGGTCCCGCGACGACGCACTTGCTGCGCGGATCGACTTGGGGCCCTCGCACGCGGACGACCTCAGGGGGCAGGGACACCAGTTTGGCAATCTTGCCCATGCTCTCGAGTCGAACCATCGAGGCGCCCGCACTTAAGGCGCCAAGGCAGACCAAGGCAGCCGCTCCGGGCATTGGTGGAGTGCCGGCGAGCACGCTGAGAGCGTGGGTCCATTTGTGGTCATCACGACGGCCGATGACGTAGCCACCGAGGTCGGCGTCGACTATCAAAGCACTTTCATTGGGCGTCTCGATTCCCAGTGACGCGAAACGTAACTGGCCGACCACCCTGGTGGCGTCGCCGTCAACGTGGGCGAACTTTAGAGCACCGAGGGCGAGAGTCACGTTGGCCGTGAGGGGACGACCGAGAACTGCGCCAGTGTCAGCGTCCACTCCCGAGGGCAAATCGACGGCGAGAACTTTCGTTCCAGCGCTCACCAGAGGTGCCTCGTAGGGTCGAGTACACCCCAATCCAAAGGCGGCGTCAATGACGAGGTCGTAACCGCGGAGTTCTCGGGGTTGGCCCGCCACCGAAATGAGATCAACTTTGCAGCCGCGAGCTTGCAAGAGCGCCCCCGCCACACGACCATCCGCACCGTTAAGTCCCGGACCCACCAGTACGCCCACTCGTCGACCGTACAGACTGCCCAGCATTCGGTGGGCTTGCGCCGCGACGGCAGTACCGGCCGCCTCCACGAGGGCGTCGACGCCCCGGCGAGCAACTTCGCGCGCGTCACATTCGCGCATCACTGCGGTACTAACCAGAGGAATCACGCGACCTCACCCTTTGTCGATGCTGCTGAAAGTTCGCGAACGCCACATGTGATGAAAGCACTGCCCCCAAGTTAGCCACGAGACTCCTCGCTCGCGACGCGCAAAGTGGTTGGCGTCGCTCGTGAGTGTCGCGTCGTCACTTGGGAAAGAATCTGCGTGGTCGAGGCACTGAGTATCTGGGCCTACCATTGGCGCCTGATTGACCAACTCTTCAGCGTCTCGGCGTCAACGAGTCCCTTCACTGGTCGCGCTCTTCCCGAACCCACGACATTCAAGGTCTCCGTTGAGAACGGCTCGGGCATCGCTCTTCAGGCGCAGAACGTGGCGGCGGGTCTCGCGGCCAAGGGTTACCGGGTCTCCACCGTCGGCGAACGCACGCCCACGGGCCCACTCACCGAAACTGTCGTGTGGTACGGCGGAGCGCCGCCGCCCGTGAACGCCAATTGGAAGAATCCGGGACTTGAGGGCGCCCAATCAATAATGGGCCAGCTTGAGGGGCCCGCCATCATGGGCTACAACCCGGCGCTCGTGACTCTCGGCGCCCTGGTCACGGTCCAGACTGGTACGGGTCTGACCCTCAAGCCCACGGAACCGACCACCGCGACGACGCTGAAGTCGACGACGTCGTCCTTTACGTCGTCGTCGCTGCCCACATTGGCGATCCAATTGGCGGCGGCCAACTCGACATCGTCGACCACCACGACAACCACGACCACCACGATTCCCGATCCCGGCGGCATTGCCTCGAACTCGAATTTTGGTTCGCCCCGCGCGACGAATCCCACTCTCGAAGCATGGGACTCGCGCGCCTGCAACGCCGCGGGTACCGGTCCCTCAAGCGCGCCGTAAGTACGTCTCCGGGATTTCACAGGCATCCGCCAAATAACTTTCAAAGTGTGACGACGTTTGTAACCCTTTTGACAGGCGTTTCAGAACTTCGATTCGTAGCGTGAACTTATACATGCAGTTGAGACGAATAGAGGAAAAATGATTACACGTACCCATAAGGTTGGGCGCTGCGGTGCAGTCATCGCGCTGAGTCTGGCGAGTGTCTTCGCCTCCTCCGCTGTGGCGATGGCGAGTCCCGTGGCCCACGCCAGTGCGAAGGTCAACTTAGAAGTCCAAGGGACCGTAACGGTACTGACGCCTTCGAGTGGCACGCCCACTTCGGTAACTATCCAACCGCGCAAGCCCAGTGCACCCAGCGAGAATGTGCTGCTCGGCGCCACTACTGTGTACCGCCAGGCGGGCGCCACCGTAACGGTGGCCGCTCTCGTGATAGGCGTTCCCGTTGACATCGTGCTCACCGGTAGTCCCGCGACCGCCGCCATCGTGCGAATTCTGACACCGGCGCCCATCTTCGTCGGTGGCACCGTCACCGCGTTGACGCCTTCGAGTGGCACGCCGACTTCAGTGACCATCATGCCCGACAAGCACCACTCGTTGGCTGTCGCCATCCTCCTGGGATCAAGCACTGTCTACAGGCAGGCCGGTGCCGTGGTCACGGTGGCTGACTTGCTGGTGGGCTCCAAAGTTGAGTTGACCGCCAGTGGTAACCCCAGCACCGCTACCTTGGTGCGCATCGCGGTTCCCAAGCCCCTTCACGTTGAGGGCATGGTCACTGCCCTGAACCCCTCGAGTGGCACTCCCACCTCGGTGACGATCCAGCCCAACGGCTTCTTCAAGACTCCCGTGACGGTCGCTCTCGGCGCCGGTACGGTCTACTGGCAGCTCAAGGCCTCGACTACCGTGGCGGCACTGTTGGTGGGTTCACACGTTGAACTCACCGCGACGGGTAACCCGTTGACGGCGACCGTGGTGCACATCTCGGCCCCATTGCCGGATATCACCATCGGTAGCGTCACCGCCGTCACCAGTACCACGATGACCGTTCAGCCTCTGGCGACGAGTTCGCTGCCCGTCACCTTCACGCTGACGAATGCGACGTCGTACTTCGCTGGTCGCCAAGCCTCGACCATCACCGAAGTGAATGTGGGCGACATCGTCCGCGTCGCGGCGGCATCCTCGGCTCCGAGCACCGCGGTCTTCGTGACCGTACGCAACATGGTGATCATCGGCAAGGTCACCAGTGTCGTGGGCAGCGTGATCTCGGTCACCGGTTTCTACGGCGACGCGTTGACGGTCAACGTCAACTCGGCCACCACCTACAAATTGTCTGGCGCGACGTCGAGCCTCAGCTCGGTGCTCGTCGGTGACTTGATCGTTGCTCTGGGACCGGCCATGTCGGGTGTCACCAACTCGGTGACTGCCACCACGGTGTGGATTGGCACGAAGGACAACCCGATCTTTCACCACGCCTTCGTCCAGCACGAGGATCAAGGAAGGCGTCACCACCGCTAAAGCGGGCGCAAGCGGAATCAAGCAGCTACCGGGCAACCCCAGGGTTGCCCGGTAGCCTTGTTTGGTGCCACGTCTCAGTCACCGCATACCCGACACGCCGTGGAAGGCATCGAATACCTGGGCCATGCGCCCGCGAATGATCGCCCCGCTGATCGGCGGACTGGGCCTCTTCGGCTTCGGTGAAGGACTGCTGGTGGCGTCGCATTGGGGGGCGACTCCCTGGACCGTGTTCGCCCAAGGCCTCGGCAATCGAATCGGTATCTCCCTGGGGTGGTCGACGCTTCTCATCTCGGCGGTGGTGCTGCTCGCCTGGTGGCCACTGCGTGAGAAACCCGGACTCGGTACTGTGGCGAATCTCGCCATCATTGCCTACGCACTTGACGTCACCGCCGCCAATATCGCGACTCCGTCGAGTGACGCGCTCCGCGCAGTGTTGATGGTCTCAGGTGTGGCGGCCATCGGCATCGGCAGCGCGCTCTATCTCACGACCGGACTCGGTCCTGGTCCGCGTGATGGTGTCATGACGAGCTTGCATCGACGCTTGAACGTCAGTGTGGTCTACGTGCGCTTGAGCATCGAGGTCACCGTCTTGATCGTCGGCTGGTTGCTCGGGGGAGTGGTGGGCATTGGTACCGCGTTCTTCGCCGCAGCCATTGGCTTCAGTATCGGGCTGAATTTGAATTTCCTCGACCGACTGGTGAAGAAGGACGCGCCGTGATCGACGCCGCGCACATGACACAATTCTTCGTCGCCTCGATTCTCATCATCATGGTGCCGGGGCCCAGTGTGCTCTTCACGCTCGCGCGCGGCGTCGCGTGGGGTCGAGCAGTCGCGGTGTTGACCGTATTGGGCAACAGTTTGGGCACGCTGTTGTTGTCAATGGTCGTGGCCTTTGGTTTGGGACCCCTGCTGTCACATTCGCGGGCCTTTTCGGTCGTGCTGCAGTTGGTCGGGGGTCTCTACCTGCTCTATTTGGGCACGGACGCGCTGCGTCACCGACAAGAGCACGCTCAGGCCATGACCCAACGAGAGGCGGCGCGACCATCTCCTCGGCGCATTGTTCGCCAGGGTTTCGTGGTGGGCGTGCTCAACCCCAAATCGCTCGTCTTCTTCGCCGCGGTCTTTCCCCATTTCGTGAATCGTCCCCGGGGCCACATCACGGCGCAACTGGTGATCTTTGGCCTCATATTCTCCGTGATGGCGTTCTGCAGTGACGGTACGTGGGGACTGATCGCCGGGACCGCGCGCGAATGGTTGTCCGGTTCGCCCACGCGCCTGGTGGCACTGCGATCAATTGGTGGTGTCGTCATGTGCGCCCTGGGAGTCCTCATCGTCGTCTCGGCGCTCCTTTCGTGAGTGCCACGGACTGAACCGAGGTCCGGACTTCCTACACTGCAGGGGACGAAGGAGTCGCAATGAGTATGCATGGGGCTGCGACGGGTCGCAGCGGGCGCGCGGGAATGAACTCGATGCGGCGAAATCGCGACATCCTCGAACACCGGATCAAGAAGGGCACGCTGCCGCGGATGCTCACCTTCGCGCGGGCGTATCGAACCATGATCATCGTGTTCCTCGTCGCCGTGGTGCTTGATTCCATCGTCAGTTCGGTGTCACCTCTCGTGCTACGCGCCATCATCGACACCATCACCGGCACCGGCGTCGCGCACCCTCGCGAGAGACTCGTGATTCTTCTGTCGCTGCTGACGGCCGTTCTGGCCTTGATTGACGCCGGACTATCACTGTTCGAACGACGGGCCTCGGCGGTGATCGGCGAAAGCCTCATCTACGACCTGCGGGCCCGGGTCTATGGCCACATCCAGGAGATGCCCATCGCCTTCTTTTCGCGCACCCAGACGGGCGCGTTGATCAGTCGGCTGAACAACGACGTCATCGGCGCGCAACAGGCCTTCACCGATCTGTTCTCCAACGTGGTGGGCAACGCCGTCCTGCTCGCCATCATTCTCGGGGTGATGTTCTACCTCAGCTGGCAGATCACGCTCGTGGCGCTGATCTTGTTGCCCCTCTTTTTGTTGCCGGCGCGACGCGTGGGGCGTCGACTGGGCACTCTCTTTCAGCGCGGGATGGAACTCAACGCCGAAATGAACATGGTGATGAGCGAGCGATTCAACGTGGCCGGCGCCATGGTCGTCAAACTCTTCGGACGCCCGCGCGACGAACTGGCCTATTTCGAGTCACGCGCCTCTCAGGTGCGCGACATCGGCATTCGCCAGGCCACCTACCAACGGTTCTTCTTCGTGGCGCTGTCGCTGACGGCGTCACTGGCTACGGCCTTCGCCTACGGTTTCGGCGGAGTGGCGGTACTGCACAAGACGTTGGCCATCGGCACCGTGGTGGCCCTCACCGCGTATCTGACCAGGTTGTACGGTCCGCTGACGCAATTGTCGAACCTGAACATTGACTACATGTCGGCGATGGTCAGTTTCGAGCGACTCTTCGAGGTGTTGGACCTCGAACCAATGATCAAGGAATCGCCCGACGCGCGCGGCATTCCTGAGGGTCCGGCGACGCTGCGCTTTGAACACGTGGACTTCGAGTACCCCGGTGCTGAAGAAGTGTCCCTGGCGTCGCTCGAGGCGGTGGCGGTTCTCGAGCGCGTGGAACGCACCTCGGTCTTGCACGACGTGTCCTTCGTCGTGGAGCCGGGCACCATGACCGCGTTGGTGGGACCGTCGGGTGCCGGCAAGACCACGATGTCGCTTCTCGTGTCGCGGCTCTACGACGTGACGTCGGGTGCGGTGAGCATCAATGGACTGGACTTGCGCGACACCAGTACGGCGTCACTCAATGCCACCGTCGGCGTCGTCACCCAGGACCCGCATTTGTTCCACGACTCCATCCGCGCGAACTTGCTGTTCGCGCGTCCCGACGCCAGCGACGCCGAGATCCACGAAGCTCTCGCGGCGGCACAGATCGCTCCGTTGGTGGCGAGCCTGCCGCTCGGACTCGACACGGTGGTGGGCGAGCGCGGCTATCGACTGAGTGGCGGCGAGAAGCAGCGCGTGGCGTTGGCGCGCCTGCTGCTCAAGGCACCGCGACTGGTGGTCCTCGATGAGGCCACGGCCCACCTCGACAACGAGAGTGAGGCCGCGGTGCAGCGAGCTCTCGATCAAACGATGGCGCAGCGCACCTCACTGGTCATTGCCCACCGGCTCTCGACCATCCGCAACGCCGACCAGATTCTGGTGATCAACGAGGGTCGCATCGTCCAGCGCGGCAGCCACGAGGAATTGTTGGCCCGAGGTGGCCTCTACCGCGACCTCTACGAGACGCAGTTCGCCTCGCAGGCGTCAACCCATGGAGTGGGCGCCACCGTCCACGTGGATGATCGACGCGGTGGTGCCGCGCAGGAGGGGCGAGAGTAGCGCAATGGCGGTATCGGCGACGGCGGACGAATCGTTGACGTCCCAGCCGAGGGGCGCGCGCTCGGCCCAGGTGTCTTCGAAGATCTCAAAACCGGGAATGGACTTGGCCGCCATGGTGCGAATGGGTCCCGCCGCGAGCATGTTGACGCGAATCTTGTCCGGACCCACCTCACGCGCGAGGTAGCGCCCGAGCGATTCGAGGCCGGCCTTCATCACGCCCATCCAGTCGTACACGGGATACGCGCGCGAAGCATCGAAGTCGAGCGCAATCACCGAGGCGCCGCCCAGCGCCTCGCTCTTTTGCAGCAGCGGACGAAAGGCGCCCACGAGGGCACTCAGCGAATACGTCGAGATCTGCATGGCCATCGAGACATCCTCAAAGGGCGCGACGAACATGCCCGAGCCCAAACAACTCGGGGGCGCGTAGCCAATGGCGTGCACCAAGCCGTCGAGGCGCCCAAAGCGGCTCTCGACTTCGCTCACCGCGGCAGTGATTTGGCCCGGGTCGGTGACGTCGAGTTCAATCACCTCACCGATCTCACCGAGCTTGCGCGCGGTACGCCGGGTCAGTGCGACACCGCGACCGGCACCGGTCAGAGCAACGGTGGCCCCTTCCTCCAATGCACGCTGGGCAATGCCGAAAGCGAGCGAATCGTCGGTCAGCACGCCGGTAATCAAGATACGGTGATTGGTCAGTATTGCCATCTTGTTAGCGTACTGAAGTTGAACAATCGAAAGGGTATGACATGAGTACCGTCGGCATTTTAGGGGGAACCGGTCCGGCCGGACAAGGTGTGGGTATCCGCCTGGCCAGTGCGGGCTATGACGTGGTGCTGGGATCGCGCGACGCCGAGCGAGCCGCGACAGTCGCAGCGAAACTGAGTCCGCGCGGAACGGGCACCGTGACGGGCACCTCCAATGAGGGCGCCGCCCATTGTGATGTGGTGGTCGTGGCCACTCCCTGGGATTCGGCCGTGGCCACCGTGAGCGCGCTGCAGGAACCTCTCTCGGGCAAGATCATCGTCTCGATGGTCAATGCCCTCGCGCGTGAGGGCCGCGAACTCGTGCCGCTGTACCCGCCACGAGGCTCGATGGCCGCGCAGATCGCCCACGCGTTGCCCCACGCCACGGTGGTGGGTGCATTTCACCACTTGCCCGCGTCGGAGATGGTCACGCTCGATAGCGGTCTCGACGCCGACGTCATCATCTTCGGCGACGACGCCGTCGCGCGCGAGAGCGTCGCGACGATGGTCGAGGCAATGCCCGGCCTGCACGCCGTGATCGCCGGAACGATGTCACTGGCGAGCGCGATTGAGGCCTTCACCGCCGTGTGCATCTCGATCAACATCCGCCACAAGGCCCACAGTTACGTCAAGTTGGCCGGACTCTCGCACTGATGCATCTCTACGACACTGCTCGACGTGGCGTGTTTGCCATGGAGCCGGGCCCCGTGGTCTCGCTCTACAGCTGCGGGATAACTCCCTACGACGCGGCCCATATGGGGCACGCCTTCGTCTACCTCACCTTCGACGTCCTGCAGCGTCGTCTGCGCGACGCGGGTTTCGATACCAACTGCGTGCGCAACGTCACCGACGTGGACGATGACATCCTGCGCAAGGCTCGCCAACTCGGAGTGAATTACCTCGACCTGGCGGCACGCGAGATGGCCAAGTTCGAGCGCGATATGCAGCTGATCAACCTCTTGCCCGTCTACTCTGAACCGCGAGCGACGGGAGCGATTCCCGAAATCTTGACGATGATCGGCGGGCTCTTCGATTCGGGGCACGCTTACGAGGTCGAGGGCTGGGTCTACTTCGAAGCGGCGACGTTCGCGCGCTTTGGCCAGGTGAGTCACGAGAGTCGCGTCGCAATGATTGAACTGGCCGCCGAGCAGGGCGGCAATCCTGAGGACCCCCGAAAACGCGACTCCCTCGACTTCGTACTATGGCAGCCATCGCTCGAGGACGAACCGGCGTGGGAGTCACGCTGGGGTGCGGGTCGACCCGGTTGGCACATCGAATGCTCGGCCCTGGCCCTGCGCGAGCTCGGCGAGACTCTCGACGTGCACGGCGGAGGTCGAGACCTCGCTTTTCCCCACCACGAGTGCGAGGCGGCCCAAAGTGAATCGGTGACCGGCGTGCCCTTCGTTCGCCATTGGCTGCACGTGGGCTTGGTCGGACTCGACGGCATCAAGATGTCCAAGTCATTGGGCAACCTCGTGTTCGTCTCGGACTTAGCCCAGCGCGCCGAGTCGACGGCGGTGCGTTTGGCGATGCTCGATCAGCACTACCGAACCGACTGGGAATGGCACGAGGAGTTGTTGTCGCGCGCACAGTCGCGCCTGGCGACGTGGCGTTCGACCCTGAACGGACGCCCGAGTTCGGTCCTGCAGGACGTTCGCGACGCGCTCGACGACGACCTCAATTGTCCCGCCGCCGTCGCGGCAGTTGACGCCGCGGCGCACGCGGGTGCGACCGTCGCTCCGGCCGCGGCCCTCCTCGGCATTACGCTGTAACCGAGGAAGGGCATTATGTCGGTGATCGAAGTACAACTCCCAGACGGCAGCACCCGATCCCTTGAGGAGGGCTCGAGTGCTCGTGACTTGGCCGCCGCCATTGGTTCGCGTCTCGCCAAGGACGCCCTCGCGGCGCAGGTCAATGGCGAATTGACGGACCTCACGCGTCCGCTCGGCACCGGCGACGTGGTCGCCATCGTGATTCCCGCGAGCGACCTCGGACGTGACGTGCTTCGCCACTCAACGGCCCACGTGCTCGCCCAGGCCGTGCTTCGGCTCTGGCCCGGTGCGTACTACGCGATTGGTCCGGCCATCCGCGACGGCTTCTACTACGACTTCGAACTTCCGAAGGGAGACCGCTTTAGCGACGACGACCTCGGACGCATCGAGGGTGAGATGCGCGCCATCGTCGCCGAGGATCAGCCCTTTCTGCGCTCGGAGTACTCCATTGAAGAGGGACTAGAGCTCTTCAAGGACCAACCCTTCAAGGTTGAGATCATCTCGGGCGTGCGCAACGGCGCCAACCCCGAGGACGTGACCGAAGTCGGCGGCTCGGTGGTGTCGACGTACTCCAATACTCCCGAATTCCAGGACCTGTGCCGGGGACCACACGTGCCCTCCACCAAGCGTCTCGGGCATTTCAAGCTGATGCGAGTGGCGGGAGCGTACTGGCGCGGCGACGAAAAGCGCCCGCAGTTGCAGCGCATCTACGGCACCGCGTGGGAGTCCAAAGACGCTCTCGCGGCGCACCTCACCCAACTCGAGGAGGCGGAGAAGCGCGATCACCGGCGACTGGGCCAGGAGATGGACTTGTTCTCCTTCCCTTCCGAGCTCGGACCGGGCCTCGCAGTTTTTCATCCCAAGGGCGGCACGATGCGCCGGGTGATGGAAGATTATTCGCGATCTCGACACGTGGTCGGTGGGTACGAATTCGTCAACTCGCCCCACATCACCAAGGCCGAACTCTTCGAAACGTCGGGCCACCTTGATTGGTACGCCGACAGCATGTATCCGCCGATGGATCTCGACGACGGCCAGCAGTACTACCTCAAGCCGATGAACTGCCCGTTTCATATCTTGATTTTCAAAGCCCGCCAGCGGTCGTACCGTGAGTTGCCGCTTCGGATGTTCGAGTTCGGTACGGTGTATCGCTACGAGAAGTCCGGTGCGGTGCACGGTCTCACTCGTGTTCGTGGCATGACCCAAGACGACGCGCACATCTTTTGCACTCGTGAGCAGATGGCCCAAGAATTGAACGACCTGTTGACCTTCGTGCTGGGACTACTTCGTGACTTTGGTCTCAACGACTTCTACCTCGAGCTTTCCACTCGACCTGACGCCAAAGCGGTCGGCACCGATGAGGAATGGAATGAGGCCGAAGCCACGTTGGCCGAGGTAGCGCACGGCGCCGGGCTCGAATTGTTATTGGACGTCGGCGGTGGCGCCTTTTACGGTCCCAAGATCTCGGTGCAGGCTCGTGACGCGATTGGTCGAACTCACCAGTTGTCGACGATTCAGCTGGACTTCCAACTGCCGCAGCGTTTTGACGCGAGCTACATTGCCGGCGATAACGCCCGGCACCGCCCGATCATGATCCACCGTGCACTCTTTGGCAGTGTGGAGCGCTTCATGGCGATCTTGATCGAGCACTACGCCGGCAACATGCCCACGTGGATGAGTCCCGACCAGGTGGTCGTGCTGGGTGTACGTGACGACCACGACGACTACGCCCACGAAGTTGCCGCGTCGCTGCGCGGCGACGGCGTGCGCGTCAACGTGGAAATTGCTAACGAACCCTTGGGAGCACGCATTCGCCGCGCGAAGATGGAGAAGGTCCCCTACATCTTGGTGGTCGGCGACGACGACGTTGCGGCGCGCACGGTGGGCATCAACGCGCGGGGCGCAAACGACCCCGAGCGCGGCGTGGGGATCGAGGAGTTTCGCGCGCGCCTGGCCGCCGAGATCGCCCACCACGGTTCACCGGAACTCGCTCGTGCCACTTGAGCGCTTCGCCGCGTCGTGGCGCGAAGCGTACGTCTCGAGCCCCGACGCGGCCTCGCACGCCGTCGATGACGGCGCCTGCGTGTTTTGTGCGCTGTCGCAACTCGAACCGTCGAGTGACTCTGGCGTCTTGTGGCGTGATGAGTTCAGTTTCGTGACGCTGAACGCCTTTCCCTACGGGTCGGGTCACCTCTTGGTGCTGCCGCAGCGTCACGTGGGCTCGCTCGTGGAACTCGGCGACGAGGAATACGCCAGCTTCTTTCTGACGCTGCGACGCACGGTCCAGGCGCTCGACGCCGCCTACCATGCCGACGGAATGAACGTCGGGATGAATCTGGGTCAAGCGGCGGGGGCGGGCATCCCCAAGCACCTGCACGGGCACGCTCTGCCGCGTTGGAACGGTGACACCAATTTTATGAGCACCATTGCCGAGACCCGGGTATTGCCGGAGTCGCTGTCCTCCACGTGGCAAAAAGTCATTGTTCACTTCGATAACTAGGCCGTCGAAACACCCCCGGTAGACTTCGAACGAGGACCTGGGAGATCGATGTTCGACGGAAAGTTCCGACAATCAGTAGACGCTGCCACCGCCCCCGTGGGTCGGGGCCTCGTGCGCGCCGGTTTCTCGGCGGACGTACTGACGGCGTCGGGTCTCGTTTTCGCCCTCGCCACCGCGTGGTGCATTGGCGAGGGCTATTTCATTGTCGCCATCATCTTGTTGATCTTGACGGGTGCGCACGATTTGCTGGACGGAGCAGTTGCCAAGGCCTCGCAACGAGCTAGTCAGCGCGGCAGTTTCTTTGACTCGGTGGTCGACCGGGTGTCGGATGCCGTCTTGCTCGGTGGCGTGGCCTTCTACATCGAACGCCACCACCCGGGTGAGCTCGTCTTGTTGCCCTTTGGTCTCGTGACCACTTTCTTTCTGATCTCCTACCAGCGTTCCAAGGCCGAAAGCCTGGGTCTCGCCGCCAAGGGCGGACTGATGGAACGAGCCGAACGTCTGGTGATGTTGGGCGTCGCGCTGCTCTCGCCGGTGATCTTCATCCCGGTGCTGTGGATCATGATGGTGCTGACCACGCTGACTGCGCTCGGCCGGTTTTGGCGGGTGTGGCAGATTGCTGCGCGACCCGCACCGCGCACGGTCATCGAGCGAACGCCGCGCTCGCACGCGCGTCGGGCCCGACGCCTGAGCCGTTCCGCTCGCCACTAGGCGCGTGAAGCCCCGCGTGAAGGTAGCCCTGTACAAGTCCCTGGGCACGTTTCTCGAACTCCTGCCGGAGCGCGTCGACGTGGCGGTCGCTCGCTGGCTGGGCGTGACCCTGGGAATGAGATCGGGCGCCCGGACACATCTCCAGAACAATCTGGCCCGCGTGCTCGCCGGTCCCGAGTCGTCACTCGACCCCGGGCTGTTGCAGCGCTACGTGCGTCGTGGTTTTGCCAACTACGGCCAATACTGGGCCGAGGGTGCGAAACTCCCCGCACTTTCCCCGCGAGTCATCACCTCACGTTTTCGCATCGCTGAGGGCCTCGAGTACCTCGAAGATGCCTTCGCCCAGGGTCGAGGCGTCGTCATCGCGTTGCCCCACGTGGGTTCTTGGGAATGGGGGGGCTCCTTCATTGCCTCATTGGGCATGCCGATGACGGCGATCGCCGAGGAGATCAGTCCGCCCGAGCTCTTCGAGTGGTTCAAGTCCAAGCGCGAGGCGATCGGCATTCATGTCGAGGGGCTCAATACCCACGCGAGCACCAGGTTGCTCAACGTCTTGAAGGACGGGGGGGTGGTGGGGCTCTTGTGTGACCGCGATATTCAAGGCGGTGGTGTCGAGGTCCAGTTCTTCGGTGGGCCCGTCACCCTGCCCGGCGGCCCCGCAACGCTGGCGCTGCGCACTGGCGCGGCTCTCGTCGCCGCGGCGTGTTACACCGGACCCGGACGCGACCACTTCGCCGTGGTGACGCCGCCGATTCCCGCGCAACGCGAGGGTCGTCTGCGCGATGACGTCACGAGGGTCACTCAAATGGTGGCCCAGGAACTCGAAGGCTTGATTCGTCGCGCGCCCGAGCAGTGGCACGTTCTCGAAGAGCGCTTCGGAGCCTCGTGAGCTCCTCGAGCGAACTCGGACGCATCACTCTCGTCACGCCCTACGCCTTGAGCGTCTTTGGCGGCGTGCAAGAACAGGTGCTCTCCATGAGTCGCGAGCTCTCGCGGCGGGGTCACGAGGTACAGATCATTGCCCCCGACTCAATGGACGTTGCCCACTACGACACCGCGGCGGTCGTGGACCGACTGGGGCGCCTGGTGAGTATTCGGGCCAACGGCTCGCGCGCTCCGCTCACGCTGTCGCGTCGTGCGTCGCGCGAGGCTTTGGACAGAGTTGAGGCATTTCAACCCGACGTGGTTCACTTTCACGAACCTTTCGCGCCGCGCGTGGGTTGGGCGACGTTGCGCGCGCACCAGGTGGCGTCAGTGGCGACGTTTCATCGCAGCGGTGAAGGTCCCGCGGTCTCATTGACGGCTCCGCTACTGCGCCGTTGGAGTCGACACCTCGACGTGACGGCCGCCGTGTCGCAGATGGCCGCGGCGACGGCCCAGCGGTCGTGTCGCCTCTCTCCTACCGTGCTCTTCAATGGTTTCGAAACCGATCGCTTCGTCGAATTCCCTCGAGAAAGTCAAGCGGAGATCACCCTGGTGGTGGTGGGCCGACTCGAGGTGCGCAAGGGTGTCGGCACCGCCATCGCCGCGGTGCGTATGCACAATGAACGCCGTGAGCGACCATGGCGATTGTTAGTCATTGGCGACGGGCCAGAACGCGTGAGTCTCGAGCAGGCGGCGCGACCTGATGAGATGGTGCAGTTTCTCGGTGCGGTGTCCGACGAGGACAAGCGCCGTTGGTATCGCCGCGCGGATGTGCTGATTGCTCCCGCCACCCACGGCGAGTCGTTCGGTTTGATCCTCCTCGAAGCCATGGCCTCGGAGACGCGCGTCGTCGCGAGCGACATCCCGGCCTATCGTGAGGCGGCCGGTTCGCACGCCGTCTTGTTTCGCACCGGTGAGAGCGCGGACCTCGAACGGGCGCTCAATGTGGCGCTGAACTCGTGTGATACGCCAGTGTTGGCGAACGCGCGCCTCTACGCCGAGCACTGGTCAATGCGACGTCTGGTCGATGACTACTTGACGCTCTATCACGACGCGCGACGCCATTTCACAGCCCTGGGGTAACCTCTACTCATGGCCACCCAACAACGCTCGCGCTCGCGACGCCCCTCGTCCTCGCGACACCGTGGTCCTCGACACGTCGAAGCCGTGCTTGACCCCACGTGGCAGAACCCGTACGCGCCCTCGGCGGGCGAGCGCGAAATGCATCACGACGCACTACGCCGGTTCGCGATGAAACGCGCGATGCCCCAGATGTACGTCTTCGTAGCCCTGGTGGGAGTCTCCTTGGCGGCCATGGCCCTCTCGGTCTGGTTCGTGGTTCTCGCGGTCGTCCTCGCGGCTCTCGCAGCAGTGAACCTCCGACGCTCGCTCGCGGCCTTCGAGCGAGGTACGGCGACGCTGGGCGCCGACGTTCTGGCGGCGTTCACCGCGGGCGGAACGCCCAAGGATCGTCAGCGTCTGGTGACGGTGCTGGACCGGTTGACCGCGACCTTCGGCGTCGATACACTGAGCGCCTTCATCGTGGATGACCCGGGTTATAACGCCGCACTCGTCCCGAACGGTCCGAATTATTCGTTCTTCGTCACCAGCGGACTGATGCGTGATTTTGAGCTCATCGAACTCGAAGGAGTCGTGGCGCACTGCCTCGCGCGACAGCGTTTGGGCATTCTGTCGCGAGAAAGTGCATCGACCATGGTGAGCTCGCCCGACGCTCGACGGACCCTGGCCGGGCCTGGTCTCACGTACCGCGCGGATGAAGTGGCCGCCGCGGCGATTCGCTACCCCCTCGGATTGGCCGGCGCGCTGCGCCAGTGTGCTCGTCAAGTGATCCCGTCCTCGTCATTCTTCGCTTCAGCCAAGTACGACCAGTGGCGCTTCATCTGGTTCGACGTGTGGAGCGACCGAAAGACCCCGGACGTGAGCGATCTCGACGACGTGGAACTGCGCGCTCTCGCCCTCGAGGAATGGTAGCCATAGCTCTCTATTAGGCTGATGGTATGAATTCAGCCATTACTCCATCTACCGTCGGTTCGGCTCTGGTCAAGCGAGGCCTCGCAGACATGTTGCGCGGCGGCGTCATCATGGACGTGGTCAACCCCGAGCACGCCAAGATCGCCGAAGACGCCGGTGCCGTCGCGGTCATGGCACTCGAGCGCGTGCCCTCGGACATCCGTCGTGATGGTGGCGTGGCGCGCATGAGCGACCCGCAGATGATTCAAGAGATCCAAGCCTGCGTGACCATACCGGTGATGGCCAAGGCGCGCATCGGCCACTTCGCTGAGGCTCAGATTCTCCAGGCCCTCGACGTGGACTACATCGACGAGTCCGAAGTGTTGACGCCCGCGGACGAAGAGAACCACATCGACAAGTGGGACTTCACGGTCCCCTTCGTCTGTGGTGCGACCAACCTGGGTGAAGCCCTTCGCCGCATCAGCGAAGGGGCCTGTCTGATTCGTTCCAAGGGCGAAGCCGGCACCGGTAACGTCGTCGAAGCGGTGCGCCACCTGCGCACGATCAACGCCCAGATGCGCCGCCTCGCCAGTGCTGACCCTTCGGAGCTCTTCGCTTTGGCCAAGGACCTGCAGGCCCCCGTGGCACTGGTACAAGAAGTTGCCGCCACCGGCAAACTACCCGTCCCCCTCTTCTGCGCCGGAGGTATCTCAACCCCCGCGGACGCGTCGCTCGTACTGCAACTCGGTGCCGAGGCCGTCTTCGTGGGATCGGGTATCTTCAAGAGCGAAGACCCCGAGCGCATGGCTAAGGCCATCGTCGAGGCCACCACGCACTTCGAGAACGCCAGCATTGTCGCCAAGGTCTCCAACGGACTGGGCGCGGCCATGGTCGGCGCCGAGACGGCGACGCTCGAGCAGCGTCTCGCCGAGCGCGGTTGGTAGTGCGTCAGGTCGGCGTCCTCGCCCTCCAGGGCGACGTGCGCGCACACGTCACGACTTTGGAGAACCTGGGCGCAGCACCGCGCAAAGTTCGTCAGGTGAGCGACCTCGCCGGTCTCGATGGTTTAATCATTCCGGGAGGTGAGTCGACCACCATCAGTCACTTGCTTATCACCTCGGGTCTTCGACAGCCCTTGCAGGGACTGATCAGCAGCGGTTTCCCGGTATTCGGGACGTGTGCGGGTCTCATCATGCTCGCCACCGACGTGATCGACGGGCGCGTGGACCAGTGGAGTTTTGGCGCGGTGGATGTTTCGGTGCGGCGCAACGGGTACGGCCGCCAAATTGCCAGTTTCGAGTCGCCCATTGTTATTGACGGGCGGGGCACCGTCCCGGGCGTTTTCATCCGCGCCCCACGCATCGAGCGATGCGGACCCGACGTCAGCGTGATTGCCACCCTTGATCACGGTGACGGCGAGCACCCGGTGTTGGTGCGCCAGGGGTCGGCCTGGGGTTGTTCGTTTCACCCCGAACTCACCAGCGACGTGCTGGTACACGGCTTGTTCCTCGACGCGCTGCAAGAAGCGTTACGATAACTACGCCCTAAAACGGGCAGGAGGAAACATGTCCGGCCATTCGAAGTGGGCGACCACGAAGCACCGCAAGGGTGCCAAAGACAGCGCGCGCGCCAAAGTCTTCGCCAAATTGATTCGACAAGTGGAAGTCGCCGCACGCGAAGGTGGGGGAGACTCCAACACCAACGCAGCTCTGCGCACGATGTTCCAAAAGGCCCGCGAGGCTTCGGTACCTATTGACACCATCGAACGCGCCATCAAGCGCGGTACCGGTGAGTTGGAGGGCGTTCGCTACGAGGCCATCTCCTACGAGGGTTACGCGCCCGGCGGAGTCGCCATCATCATCGAGACCCTGACCGATAACCGCAACCGGACGAGCGCCGAGATCAAGCATTTGCTATCCAAGAACGGCGGCAACATCGCCGAACCCGGCGCCGTATCTTGGCAGTTCGACCGCAAGGGCGTGATTGAAGTCAAGGGCCCGCTGGACGAGGACCAACTTATTGAATGGGTGCTCGAAGCTGGCGGGGAGAACTTCAACGCCCAGGGCGACAACTTCGTCGTGTCGACCGAACCCACCGAAGTGGGTATGGTTCGCGACGCTCTCGAGGGTTTCGGTCTCACGGTGGTGAGCGCCGAACTCACGTTGGTGCCACAGAATCTCCTGGCGGTAGACGACGAGGGCGAGGCGAAGAAGGTATTGCGACTGATGGACGCCATCGACGATCACGACGACGTGCAGAACGTTTTTGCCAACTTCGACATCTCCGACGAGATTCTTGCCAACTTCGAGGGTTAATCCCTTGACCCGCGACGCGGGCGCATTACAATCGAACATATGTTCGTACTCGGCATCGACCCCGGCCTCACTCGTTGCGGATTCGGGCTGATCGAGGGGTCCTTCGACGGGGTGGAGTCGTTCCGAGCCGTTCACGCCGGCGTTCTCGAAACCAATGCCAGTTTGGACGTGGAGTCACGTTTAGCTCAGATTCACGTCGATCTCGAGGTCCTGCTCTGCGACACGCGGCCCGAGGCCGTCGTTGTCGAACGAGTGTTCTTTCAGCGCAACGCCAAGACCGCCATTCCGGTCGCTCAGGTCAGCGGCGTGGCGGTCGGTCTCGCGGGCGCCAAAGGTCTGACGGTGCGCCAATTCACGGCGCAGCAAGTGAAATTGGCTGTTACCGGCTACGGAGCGGCGTCAAAATCTCAGGTGCAGGCCATGGTGGCCAAGCTGTGCGGATTGGTTGAGGTTCCCGAACCCGCCGACGTCGCCGACGCTCTCGGACTCGCCATCACTTATTTCATGACCGAACGCGTCGAGCGCCGATACCCGGTGGCGTCGTCGTGATCGGCTGGCTACGCGGTCGCGTCGTGATATTGCACGCCTCGGGAACGCTGGTGCTCGACGTCAACGGCGTGGGATACGAAGTCAGCCTCGCCTCGGCAGAGGAGTTGCGCGTCGGCGACGATGTGGAGCTGTTTGTCTATACCCAGGTGCGCACCGACGCCATCGTGCTCTTCGGATTTCGTTCCTACGACGACCGCGAGTTCTTCTCGACCCTGCTCGTGACGCCCGGTGTCGGTCCTTCGACGGCCCTGGCGGCCCTGCGCACGATGCCCACCTCGGAGTTGCGAGCGGCCATTGAGAGCGGCGACGTGAAGCGTGTCGCCCAGATTCCCGGTATCGGAGCCAAGACGGCGAGTCGCATTGTCCTAGAGCTGAGGGGGAAATTGGTCGAGGTGCCGACCAAGGAACCTGCGTCGGTGACGCCGCGAGCCAGTGACATTGAAGAGGCCCTGCGATCGTTGGGGTATGCGCCCGGCGAGATTCGTGATGCTCTCGATGGCGTGACATTGCCCGACGACGAATCAGCCGCTCTGCGCATTGCCCTGCAACGTTTGGGACGGCGATGACGCGACGCGACGCCGACGTGACGTCACTCGTAGTGCCGCAGGACAGTGTCGTCACTCCCCGGGCATCAGAGGCCGACGTGTACGCCGACGTCACCCTGCGACCGTCGTCCTTGGCGGACTTCGTTGGGCAGCGCGAGTTGGTGGGACATCTCGAGATCGTGCTCGGTTCCGCCAAGACCCGCGGTCAAAGTTCCGATCATTTGCTTTTCGCTGGCCCGCCCGGACTAGGCAAGACATCGCTGGCGAGCATCGTGGCCCACGAAATGGGCTCGGGACTGCGAGTCACGTCAGGCCCGGTATTGGCACGTCCGGGTGATCTCGTGGCGTTGTTGACTGACCTGCAAGAGGGCGAGGTGCTCTTCATCGACGAGATTCATCGCCTCTCTCGGGGCGTCGAAGAAGTCCTGTATCCCGCCATGGAGGATCGCCGCCTGGACGTCATGATCGGACGCGGGCCCTCGGCGCGATCGATTCGTTTGGACCTGCCGCACTTCACTCTCGTGGGCGCGACCACGCGCACGGGACTCGTGGCGGCGCCGTTGCGTGACCGATTCGGTTTCGTGGGACAACTCGATCTCTACGAAACCGACGAGCTTCGCCAGATCATCACACGATCGGCCGGCCTGCTCGGCGTCGAGTTGCGGGGCGACGCAGCGGGCGTGATTGCCCAACGCTCGAGGGGTACGCCGCGCATCGCCAATCGACTGCTACGCCGCGTACGCGATGTCGCCTCGGTGCGCGGTCACCCGACGGTGGACGCTGGTTTGGCCGCGGAGGCACTGGATCTTTTCGGCGTGGACGAACACGGCCTGGACAAGATTGACCGGCGGATTCTCAGTCTGTTGTGTGGCCAGTTCGCTCAATTGCCGGTGGGTCTGACGACGCTGTCGCACGCCTGTGGCGAGGAGACCGCCACGATTGAGGACGCCTACGAGCCGTACCTGTTGCGAGAGGGTTTTTTGATCCGGACGCCTCGTGGAAGGGTTGCCACCGATAAGGCCTTCGCGCACCTCAACGCCCACCGGCCGCGCGGGGGACTGGTCTAGGGCCAACCCGTCGAGCGACTAGGGTTTCTTTGTCTATTGACGGAGGAAATTTCATGTTGTTCGCATTAACCGCAGCACCCCACAAGAGCAATAATTCATACATCCTGATTATCTACGCGGTGGTCTTCGGCGCTTTTTACTTCTTCTACATACGTCCACGTAGCCGTAAGCAGAAGGCCACCCGCCAACAGGCTCGTCAAGTAGAAGTCGGCGAGCGCGCGCGCACCATTGGCGGAATGATTGGCACCGTGGTGAAGCGTACCGACGAGGCCGTCACGCTCAAGACCGCGAGTGGTCTCGAGATTGACTTCATTCCCTCGGCCATTGCGGGTCGCCACGATCCGGTGCCGCCGTCGACTGACGACGAAGCGACCAACGAGAACGAGAACGAGGGTCCCTCGCACGAGGGTGATGACAAGTAATGGCGGCACCCGCAGTCTCGCGCAAGTCGCTCATCGTCAGTCTGATTCTGACACTGGTGATTGGTTTTGGCTCGCTGGCCACGACGTTGTCGCTGGGCTGGGGTCCCAAGCTCGGCCTTGACCTGGCGGGAGGCCTCTCGGTGGTCTTTAAGCCCACGACTCCCGCGACGCAGACCCAACTGAACGAAGTCGTCACGATTCTCACCAATCGCGTCAACGGCCTCGGTGTGTCGGGCGCGCAGGTGAACGTCCAGGGCAAGAATGTGGTGGTGAGCGCCCCCGGGGTCAAGGACGCGCGCAGAGTGCTCAAACTCATCGGTGAGACGGCGCAGCTGTTCTTCCGTCCCGTCCTGTGCCAGGTCGCTCTGGCCTCGAAGACGGCCAAACCTATCAGCGCGGCCACCATGCCGGCGTGCGGCGCGGCGTACGCGTTGACCCAGTCGAACCTGGCGATCACTCCTGACAACTCGGTGAATGGCTATTCCATGAACAACACCATCGGTGTCGACCCCCAGTTCGCGAACATCGCCACCACCACGTCGGCGCAGGATATCTACGCAGATCCCGTCATCCTCACCGAAGTGGTGTCGGGCAAGGTGGCGCGCTTCCTGCTGGGTCCAGGCGATCTGACCGGCCAAGCGATTGGCAAGGCGTACGCGACTCAGGACCAAGTCGGAGCATGGGTCGTCGCTTATAACTTGACCGGGGTGGGAAGTCCCGAGTGGGACGCAGTGGCCAAGGCCAATTTCCACCAGGAGCTGGCTATTGAACTCGACGGCGTCATTCAGTCCGCCCCGTTGATCCAGCCCACCCAAAGTACTTTCACCAGTTTCGCCGGCCAGGGTCAGATCTCGGGCAGTTTTACTGAGAGTGGTGCCAAGGACTTGGCCGTCGCCATGGAATTCGGTGCGCTGCCCGTTCGACTCCAGCCGCTAACCACTCAGACGGTGTCACCAACGTTGGGACACAGCGCGTTGATCGCCGGCCTCGGCGCCGGCCTCGCGGGTCTGGCGTTGGTGCTGTTGTACGTGATTCTCTACTATCGCGCGCTGGGCCTCGTGATTCTCCTGGGATTGGGCGTCACCGCGGCGCTGCTGTGGGCGATTATTTCGGCACTGGGCCATACCGCCTACGCCCCGACATTCAGCCTCGCGGGCGTGACCGGACTTATTGTGTCCATTGGTATCACCGTCGACAGCTACATCGTGTATTTCGAGCGATTAAAGGACGAGGCGAGGTCCGGGCGCACGGTGCGAAGTTCCGTTGACCGCGGTTTCAAGTCGGCGTGGCGCACGGTTTTGGCCGCCGACACCGTCAGTCTTCTCGCCGCCGTGTTGTTGTACCTCATTGCCGTGGGTGACGTGCGAGGCTTCGCCTTCTTCCTGGGACTCTCCACGCTGATGGACGTCTTTATCACCTGGTACTTCACTCGTCCGCTGGTCATCTTGCTCGGACGTCGCGATAAGCAAGGCTCCTCGGCCTTGTCAATGGCCGCAGGAATGAACGCCGGAGGAAGCCATGAGTGACGCACCCGTAATTGAGGCGCCCACCGGCGAAAGTGGTCCCGGGCGCTTCGGACGTCTCTATCAGGGTCTCACGACGATCGATTTCGTGGGTCGCCGCAAGATCTGGTTCACTGCGTCGATAGTGGTGATTGTCGTAGGACTGGGGTCGCTCGGTATCCGGGGCTTCAACTTGGGCATTGACTTCAAGGGCGGCAGCTCGTGGGAAGTCCTAGCGCCGCATTCCTCAATTTCTGCGATGACGACCGCCGTCGAGAACGCCGGACTCACCAATCCCACGGTGGAGAAGCTCGGTTCGCAAACCTACCAGATCACCGCCGATTTGAACAACGATTCCACGACGGTACAAAACACCATCACG
This sequence comes from Acidimicrobiaceae bacterium, assembly GCA_003136415.1. Lineage (GTDB taxonomy): Bacteria > Actinomycetota > Acidimicrobiia > Acidimicrobiales > RAAP-2 > RAAP-2. The sequence continues at coordinate 32,164 of PLEI01000106.1, forward strand.
ACCGCGGTGGTCAACGCCATGGCCAAGGAGGCGGGCAAAAACAGCACTCAGGTGTCGACGTCCAGCGTGGGACCGACGTGGGGCGGTCAGGTCACTAATCGCGCTCTGGAGGCGCTGATCATCTTCTTCATCGCCGTAGTGCTCTATATCTCGATCCGTTTTGAACCCAAGATGGCCCTCGCGGCCTTCATTGCGATGATTCACGACCTCCTGGTCACTGTCGGTGTCTATTCATTGTTCGGTTTCCAGATCACTCCGGACACCGTGATCGCCATCTTGACCATTCTTGGTTACTCGCTCTATGACACGGTGGTGGTCTTTGACCGCGTACGCGACAACGCCAGTAGCACGAACGCAATCCTGAAGTCTGGTACGGTCACCTACGGCGAGATGGTCAATCTCTCGATGAACCAGACGCTCGCGCGTTCGATCAACACCTCACTGGTGGCGATCTTGCCGGTAGCCGCGGTCCTGGTCGTGGGAGCGTACATCCTCGGGGCCACCACGCTGCAGAACTACGGTTTGGCGCTCTTCGTCGGTTTGACGAGTGGGGCCTACTCCTCGATCTTCATTGCCAGTCCCTTGCTGGCGTGGATGAAGGAACGCGAGCCCCGCTACCGCGAACTCGCCGCGCGCGTGGCCCGAACCGAACACGCGGTACTTTCGCCGCGTGCCGCCGCCATGATGGGCTCGGACCAGACCCAGCGCATTGCGGGTGCCACCCGGCGGGCGACCTCGATGGTGATCCCGAGGGCTCGCAAGCAAAAGCGCCGTTGACGCCTAGGCTGATTTAATGGTCAGTCTTACGTCGCGCTCGACGGTGGATCCGGCCCTTGAGGGATCGGTCGAGCGTCTCGTCGCGCGCTACCTTCAACACCACAAAGGCGGTGACACCGCACTGATTCGCCGCGCGGGCATCGTGGCCATCAACGCCCACGAGGGCCAGTTGCGTCGCACCGGCGAGCCCTACGTGACGCACCCCATCGCCGTCGCGGATATTACCGCTGATCTGGGACTTGACGAGATGACCATTGCGGCGGCGTTGTTGCACGACGCGGTCGAGGACACCGGGGTCACCAATGAGTGGCTGATTGGCGAGTTCGGAGAGAAGGTGGCAGCCGTCGTCGACGGCGTCACGAAACTCGACCGACTCGAGTTTGACTCAAAGGAAGCCCAGCAGGCCGCCACGATCCGCAAGATGTTCATTGCGATGGCTCAGGACTGGCGCGTCCTGATGATCAAGCTCGCCGATCGGCTGCACAATATGCGTACCATCTCGGTGATGCCGATGCACCGCCAGCGCGCCATCGCCCAAGAGACTCTTGACGTCTACGCCCCCCTGGCCCACCGTTTGGGAGTGCAACAGGTCAAGTGGCAGCTCGAGGACTTGAGTTTTGCCACCCTTCATCCCAAGCGCTACGCGGAGATCGAGCAGATGGTCGCCGCGCGCCAGCCAGAGCGCGAAGCCTATTTGAGTGAAGTCATGGGCGTGTTGATTGACAAGTTGCAGAGTTTCGGCATCGCCGCCGAGGTCACGGGACGACCGAAGCACCTCTGGAGCATCTACGAGAAGATGGTCGTCGGCGGCAAGGAGTTCGACGACATCTACGACCTCGTGGGCCTGCGCGTGATCGTCGAGGAGGACCGGGACTGCTGGGCCGTTCTCGGCGCCATTCACGCCCTGTGGTCACCGGTGCCCGGTCGTTTCAAGGACTACATCAATTCGCCCAAGTTCAACCTGTATCAGTCATTGCACACGACCGTGATCGGCCCCAAGGGCAAGTCCGTCGAAGTGCAGGTGCGTACCAACGAGATGCACCGTCGCGCCGAGTTCGGCGTGGCGGCTCACTGGAGTTACAAGGAGGGGTCCACGCCCCAGGAGATCCAGTGGATGCAGCGCCTGGCCGACGTGCACGAGGAGGAACCCGACCCGATCGCCTTCCTCGAAGCACTCAAACTCGACCTCGGCCAGGACGAGGTCTACGTGTTCTCGCCCAAGGGTCGCGTGATTGCCCTGGTGGGAGGTGCGACGACGATTGACTTCGCGTACGCCGTGCACACCGAGGTCGGACACCACTGCGTCGGTGCCAAGGTCAACGGACGTCTGGTGCCCTTGGAGACGGTGTTGCACTCCGCCGACGTCGTCGAAATTGTCACCAGCAAGAACCAATCGGCGGGCCCATCGCGCGACTGGCTCAACATCGCCCAGTCGTCGCGCGCCAAGTCGAAGATCCGCCAGTGGTTCCAGCGCGAACGCAGGGAGGACGCCATCGAGGGCGGACGCGAAGAACTCACCAAGGCCTTTCGCCGCGAGGGTCTGCCGATCGCGACGTCGCTGTCCTCGAGTGCCTTGGAGACGGTCATCGCGTCGCTCAACCTGGATAATCTCGACGCGCTCTACATGGCGATTGATTCACACCAGATCTCCGCTCTCGCGGTCGTGCAGCGGCTCGACCGCGAGTTGCACGGGGGGGAGGCCGAACAACTCCCCACGACCGTCACCCGCGCCCCGCGCAACAACCGTACGACGCGTCGCAGCGCCGGCGTCTACGTGGAGGGCCTGGACGACGTCATGATTCATCTGGCGCGCTGTTGTTCGCCGGTACCCGGAGACTCCATCATGGGCTTCATCACTCAGGGACGAGGTGTCTCGGTGCACCGCGACGACTGTTCGAATGCGGTGGCGCTCGCGCACCGCTTGGGCGAGCGCATTATCGACGTCGAATGGGACGGCGCCACCCACGGTCAGTACCGCGTGGCGCTCGAGGTGATGGCCTTTGACCGCGCACGCCTGCTGCTCGACGTGTCCAAGGTCGTCGCCGAATACCACCTCAACATCATCTCGAGTTCGACCGCGACCTCGGGATCGCGGATAGTGCGCATGCTCTTCGACGTCGAGCTCGCCGACCCTAGCCACTTGTCAAGCCTCTTGACGTCGCTCAAGTCCGTGGACGGCGTCTTTGACGCCTTCCGACAGATTCCCGGACACCACAAGACATCGTGACCTCCTCCTTTCAAGCCCCCATCGGCACCCACGACGTCCTCGCACCGCAGTCCGCGTTGTGGGAGGGACTCATCGCCACGTTCGCCCAATTCGCTTTCCGCTACGGCTTCACACTGGCCCTGACGCCCATGTTCGAAGAGATCGGCGTGTTCAACCGAGGCATCGGAGAGAATAGTCACGTGGCCACCAAGGAGATGTACGTCTTTCAAGACCGCGGCGAGCGTACCTACGCGTTGCGCCCGGAAGGAACGGCCTCCGTGGTGAGGGCATTTGTACAGCACCAGCCCACGATTCCCTACAAGGCCTGGTACGTGACACCGGCCTTTCGCTACGAGCGGCCCCAGGCGGGGCGCTATCGCCAGCACCACCAACTCGGTGTCGAAGTCCTGGGCACTGACGACCCGGCGGTGGACGTGGAGGTGATTGCCCTGGCGTGGCGCTTCTACCAAGCCCTCGGTCTCACGCAAGTTCGTCTGCTGATCAACTCGATGGGCCACGACGAGTGTCGTCGCCGTTACGTCGACGTCCTGCGCGGCCACCTCGAGGAGTACCGCGAGCAATTGTGCGACGAGCACCAAATGACCTGGGCGCAGAACCCCCTTCGTGTGCTCGACTGCAAGAAGGACGCCTGCCTCGCCGTCACCAATGACGGTCCCTCCTTGCCAGATTTCTTATGCGCGGATTGCGCGACGCATTTCGACGCCGTTCGTCGAGGTCTGATCGACTTAGGGATCGACTCGACGCTCGATCCACGCCTGGTCCGAGGTTTCGACTACTACACGCGCACCACCTTTGAGTTCGTCGCGGAGGCCCTCGGGGCGGCCCAAAATGCCATCGGTGGCGGCGGGCGCTACGACGGACTCGCCGAACAACTCGGTGGCAAGCGCACCAGTGGCATCGGATTCGGATCGGGCATCGAGCGACTCCTGCTCGCTCGTGAGGCCGAGGGGGTCACGTCGAACCTGATTAATCGAACTATTGATGTCTTCGTAGTCGACACCACCGGTCAGGACGTCGCCACGTCGATCGCGGATGACTTGCGCAGCCAGGGCTACGCGGTCGATCGCGCATTCGACGGACGCTCGATGAAATCGCAGATGAAGTTGGCCGACCGCTCGGGCGCGCGTATGGCCTTGCTGATTGGACCCCAGGAGCTCGAGGCGGGTCAGATTACGATGAGAGACCTGAGAAGTGACGATTTTGAACAGGCCCAACAGCGCGTGGCCCGCGAGGAACTTCTCAGCGCCCTGCGCGAGCGTCTGAACAAGTAAAGAGAACATGACCAAGAAATTTGAAACAACCAGCATGCGTGATCTCCTCTGCGGGAATGTCGACGCGACGATGATCGGCGAGAGGTTGAGCGTATGCGGCTGGGTCGCCAAGCGTCGCGAGCACGGTGAGCACCTGGCATTCCTGGATCTGCGCGATCGCTCCGGCGTCGTCCAGGCCGTCGTCGACGGCTCGGTCGACGTGCGTGGTGAATACGTATTGCGCATCACCGGTACCGTTTCTCGTCGTCCCGAGGGGACGGTCAATGATCGTCTGACCACCGGCGAGGTCGAACTCACGGACTGCCAGGTGGAAGTCCTTTCGGCGGCCGAACCGCCGCCCTTTCAGATCGACGAGCGCTCCGACGTCGATGAACAGGTGCGACTCAAATACCGCTACATCGACTTGCGACGCGACAAGATGCAGCGCAACCTGCGAATGCGCGCGAATGTCAATGCGACGATGCGCCGCGCCATGGAACGCCAGGGATTTTGTGAAGTGGAGACGCCGCTGCTCTGGGCCCCGACCCCTGAAGGCGCACGCGAATTCGTGGTGCCCTCGCGACTGCACCCCGGCGAGTTCTACGTGCTGCCCCAGAGCCCCCAGATCGCCAAGCAGCTATTGATGGTGGGCGGCTTGGATCGCTACTTCCAAATCGCGCGTTGCCTGCGTGACGAGGACCTGCGCGCGGACCGCCAATTCGAATTCACCCAACTTGACGTCGAAGCCAGCTTCGTCAACCAGGACGATATCTTCGCCTTCGTCTCCGAAGCGGTACTCGACGCCGCCGAAGAAGCGACGGGCGAGCGTCCGGGCCCCATCGGCACTATGACCTGGGCCGCGGCGCTCGACCGCTACGGTACCGACAAGCCCGACCTTCGTTTCGCCATGGAACTGCACGACCTCTCGGCAATTTTTGTGTCGACCGAGGTGAAGGCCTTCTCCGCACCGACCATCAAAGCAATGCGCGTGCCCGGGGGAGCGGAATTTACCCGTTCGCGTCTCGACACGTTGACCGAACACGCCAAGAGCCTGGGTGCCAAGGGACTCGCGTGGTTCCGGGTTACTGCTGAGGGTCTCGATTCGCCACTCGTACGTTTTCTCAACCCCGAGGAATCGGCCGCCATTGCCGTCGTCGATGGAGCCCAGGTGGGCGACCTCGTCTTGATCGTCGCGGACGAGTACGCCCTGGCCTGCAAGGTACTCGGCGCCCTGCGACTGGTGATCGGCGCACCGCCGGTCAGTCAAGGCCCCCACCGCTACGTCTGGATCACCGAATTTCCGTTGTTCGAAGGAGTGGACGAGGACGGGAATCTGGTCGCGGCCCACCACCCCTTCACGATGCCGCACCCCGACGACCTCGAACTGATTGACACCGAGCCACTGAAGGTGCGTTCCCAGTCCTACGACCTGGTCTTAAACGGTTGGGAGCTGGGTAGCGGGTCGGTGCGTATTCACCGCGCCGACATCCAGTCGCGCATCTTCCAAGCTCTGGGTATCAGCGACGACGAAGCGCACCACCGCTTTGGATTCCTGCTCGGCGCCTTCAAGTACGGCGCACCGCCGCACGCCGGCTTCGCCGTGGGGATCGACCGCCTGGTGGCGATCTTCGCGGGAGAGGACAACATCCGTGAGGTCATCGCCTTCCCCAAGACCCAGTCGGGCGCCGATCTGATGACCGGTGCACCCAAGAACATCACCGAGCGTCAGATCCGTGATCTGCGCCTCAAGTTCGCCCCCAAGGTGTAACGACGTCACTCTTTGACGACGCCATGGCCCAACGCCTCCGCGCCACGGCGCCACTGGCGGAATTGCTGCGCCCCACGTCCCTTGACGACATCGTCGGACAGCAGCACCTGGTCGGGCCCACCATGCCCCTGCGGCGCATGGTGGAAGCCCAGCGCCTCACCTCCATGATCTTCTGGGGTCCCGCCGGCACCGGCAAGACCACTTTGGCGCGCATCGTGGCGGCCTCGGCCGGCTACGCCGCCGACAGCGTGTCGGCCGTCTCGAGTGGTGTCAAGGACGTGCGCGAGTCCCTGGAGCGCGCTCGCCAGCGCCTGGGGGAGCGCGGACAGTCCACGGTCCTGTTTATCGACGAGGTGCACCGTTTCAACAAGTCCCAACAGGACCTCTTGCTGCCCGCCACGGAGTCGGGCGAGATCGTCCTCATCGGCGCCACCACCGAAAATCCCTACTTCGAAGTGAACGCCGCCCTCATGAGCCGCACCACCCTCTGGCGCCTTCACCCGCTGGGTGAGGACGACCTTCTCGTCCTCTTAGGGCGTGCCCGCGAGCTTCGCCAAGTGACCTTGAGTGATGAGTCGCTCGAAGCGTTGGTCGCGAGTGCTGACGGTGACGCGCGTTCGATGTTGACCACGCTCGACACTGCGCTCATCCTCGCCGCCGCCGATTTCCCCGGAGCCGACAGTTCTGAGATGGTGGTGACCCGAGAGCACGTCGCCCTGGCACGCGACGGACGTCTGGTGCACCAGTCGCGCGACACTCACTACGACCAAGTGTCCGCACTGATCAAATCGGTGCGCGGCTCGGACCCCGACGCGGCTCTCTACTGGCTCGTCACGCTGCTCGAAGCGGGAGAGAGTGCACGCTTCCTCGCGCGACGCCTGGTTATTCTGGCGTCAGAGGACATTGGAATTGCCGACTCCCACGCTCTCATCGTGGCCGAATCGGCCGCGCGAGCCGTCGAATTCGTGGGATTGCCCGAGGCCCGACTTAATCTGGCACACGCGGCGATCTATCTCTCGCTCGCGCCCAAGAGCAATTCGGTTACCCGGGCATTGGGCGAAGTGACCGCCGCAGTGCGCGCGGGGGGCGCCGAAGTGCCCGCGCACCTGCGCGACGCGCACTACGCCGGTGCGCGCGAATTGGGCTTTGGGGCCCAGTACGTCTATCCCCACGACGTCGAGGGCGGGTGGGCCGATCAGCGCTACTTGCCTGACGCAGTGGGCGACGCCACGTACTTTGATCCCTCGAACCACGGCGACGAGGCCGCACTGGTCGAGCAGTGGCGCCAACGTCGTGGTGGCGCCGGGCCCAAAGGCTCACCCCCGGTAGAGTAAAGCCCGTGGAAGCTGCCGAACTGCGTTCAATTTTTCTCAATTATTTCGCCGACAACGGGCACCTGATTGTCCCTTCGGCCAGCCTGATTCCCCACGACCCGAGCTTGCTGTTCACGGTGGCGGGCATGGTGCCCTTCAAGCCCTACTTCTTGCTGGAAGAGACCCCGCCGTCGCCGCGCGCAGTCTCCATCCAGAAGTGCTTTCGCGCTCCCGACATCGACATCATCGGGACGACGCAGCGCCACCTGACGTTCTTTGAGATGATGGGCAACTTCTCCTTCGGCGACTATTTCAAGGAAGGCGCCATCCGCTACGCCTGGGGGCTGATCACCGAGGGATTCGGTCTCGATCCTGATCGTCTGTGGGTGACGGTGCACCACTCCGACGACCAGGCCGAAGAACTCTGGCGCGACATGATCGGGGTGGCGCCCGAGCGTATTCAGCGTCTCGGTGAGGACAATTTCTGGGACATGGGTGAGACCGGACCGTGTGGCCCGTGCTCGGAGATCTTCTTTGACAAGGGTGAGTCCTTCGGGGCCGACGGCGGTCCGGCCGACGGCGGCGAGGACCGGTTCATCGAGTTCTGGAACCTCGTATTCATGCAGTTCGAAAAGGGACCCGGGGGATCGATGGTGGATCTGCCCCAGCAGAACATCGACACTGGTGCCGGTTTTGAGCGGGTGCTGTCAATTCTGAACGGCGTGGAATCGGTGTTCGCCACTGACTTGTTCACTCCGCTGCTGGAAACCGCCTCACGGGCCCTCAACGCCACCTACGGGCGCGACGATGACACTGACGTGGCAATCCGGCGCATCGCCGAACACGGTCGCGCCATGACCATGCTGGTGTCTGACGGCGTGCTGCCCTCCAACGAAGGTCGAGGTTACGTGCTGCGTCGCATCATCCGCCGGGCCATTCTCGCCGCTCGCCGCTCAGGATCCGACGTGGCTCTCACCGCCGCGCTGGTGGACGCCACGGTCGAAAAGATGGGCGAGGCCTACCCGGTCCTGGTGAAGGACCGGGACCTGATCGCCTCGATCCTCGAGCGAGAAGAATCGGGTTTCGCGCGCACGCTGCGCACCGGGATGTCACTGCTCGAAGAGGCCCGCGGCGAAGTTGCCAGGTCGGGGGCCACGGTGTTTCCCGGCGACGTGGCGTTTCGCTTGCACGACACGCACGGCTTTCCCATCGAGCTCACGAGCGAGATTGTGGGAGAGTCGGGCCTCGACGTCGACCGCGACGCCTTCGATACCGCCATGACCGAGCAGCGCGAGCGGGCGCGAGCATCCTCCAAGGCCCTTAATGTGGCCGACGACGCCCAGTATCGCGAGCTCATCGAGCGCCACGGGACCACGGAATTTGTCGGTCGCGACGTCAGCCGCTACAGTCTGGAAACGACGGTTCTGGCGATTCTGGTCGGCGAGGACGGCACGAGTGAACTGTTCCTCGAAATGACGCCGTTCTACGCCGAGTCCGGCGGCCAGGTCGGCGACGTGGGTTCCTTCGTGACCGAGTCGGGTCGTTTTGAGATTCTGGACACCCAGAACGTCGCCGGAGGGCTCTTCGCACATCGTGGACGCCTCAGCGGAGAGATTCTCCCCGGCCAGGTCGGCGTGGCAACCATAGACGCCCCGCGGCGCGAGGCCACCCGACGAAACCACACGGCCACCCACCTGCTTCACTCGGGACTGCGGACGATTTTGGGCGACCACGTGCGCCAGCAGGGTTCCTACGTGGGGCCCGACCGGCTACGTTTTGACTTCGCCCACGGTGCGGGCGTCCGGCCCGAGGAACTCGGCGAGGTCCTCACCCTGGTGAACGCCGACGTCGTGGCCAATGAGCCCGTGAACACCATCCAGACCTCCAAGAGCGATGCCGAAAAGATGGGGGCCATCGCCTTCTTTGGTGACAAGTACGGGGACCAGGTGCGCGTGGTGCGCGCCGGACGCCACAGCCTCGAATTCTGCGGCGGAACCCACGCCGATCGTCTCGGCGACATCGGCCAGATTCAGGTGGTCTCAGAGGCCTCCATTGGCTCCAACACCCGCCGCATTGAGGCGGTGAGTGCCATGGGCGCCTTCCGGCGCAGTGCCGAGATGGAAAACACCCTCTCGGCCGTGGCGACTCTGCTCAAGACGTCTCTCGAGGACGTCGTTCCCTCGCTCGAGCGCGTCTTCGATCGCCAACGCGACATGGAGAAGGAAGTCTCCGCGCTTCGCCAGGCGCAACTCTCGCTCTTCGCTGAGCAGTTACACGCCGAGAGTGATGCGTCCGTGCTGGTGGCCCGCGTGGACGGCTACCCCGGTGAGCAGTTGCGGACCCTCGCCCAGAACTTGCAACGCCGCGGCCGTCGCGCCGTCGTGCTGGCGGGGGCCAGTGACGGCAAAGTGTCGATCGCGGTCGCCAGTGACGACACTTTGGACGCGCAGAACACCGTCAAGAAACTCGCAGTTCTCGTGGGTGGCGGTGGTGGTGGTTCCGTACGTTTGGCCCTGGCCGGTGGACGTGACGTCGAGGGCATTGACCGCGTCTTGGTCGCGGCCAAGGCGCTCTAGGTCGCGATGGTACGCATCCTCGGGATCGACCCCGGAACCAAGCGGTGCGGCATTGCGATCACCGACTCCGCCGAGACAATGGCGTTTCCCCGTGACGCGATTGCCTTTGACGACAGCTTCGTGAAGCGCGTGGCGCAATTGGTGGCGGAGGAGAACGTGGAACTCGTGGTCGTGGGTCGTCCCGTCTCTCTCGCCGGATCTGATACCGCCAGTACGCTGTTCGCCGACGAACTCTGCGTCGCCCTGAACGCCGGACTGGCATTGCCAGTGGTGCAACACGACGAGCGGCTCACCACCACCGCGGCCCAGCGTTCGCTGTCCAGTGCCGGCGTCAAGACGAAGGACCATCGTGAACGTATTGATTCCGCCGCCGCGGTGATCATGCTCCAGCACTACGCGGACGGTCGCAATGCTGGCTAGTCCACTTCGCAGGGTCATCGTCGGCGTGAGTGGCGTCGTCATCGTCGCGATTGTCTGGTTCGCACTGCAGTACTTTCCCGTCGGCGGATCAGGTCGCGAAGCACTGATCACCGTTCGCTCCGGGGATTCGATGTCGACCATTGCGGGCGAATTACACCAGGCGGGCATCATGAGTTCGCCCTTCGCCTTTCGTATCGACAGCTTCCTCGAGGGAGCGCCGCTGGTTCATCCCGGGGACTACGAGATTCCTCAGGGTGCGTCCTTTTCGAGCATTCGATCAATTCTCAACGGCGGGCCCAACGTGCCTCAGGTCGACGTGGTGCCCGGTCTGACGATCAAAGAGATTGCCGTCAGCGTGGCCAGCCAGGTGGGCAACACGTTCGCCTCGACTTTTCTGAGCGACGCGAACCAGGCGGCGACCCTCAGCCCGTATCACCCCACTGGTTCCCTCGATGGCCTGATCGGTCCGGGGCTGTATCTCATCACGCCGAGCGAAACCCCGGCCCAGCTGCTCGCCGCCATGGGGGCGAACTTCGCCACCGAAGCGACCGCCGCCGGGCTCACTCCCTCCACGAGCGTTCTGGGACTCAACGCCTATCACCTACTCATCGCCGCGTCGATCGTCGAGAAGGAGGGGTACTACGCCAAGAACATGCCCCAGACCGCGCGGGTCATCTACAACCGCTTGGCGCACAATATGCCCCTGCAGATGGACTCGACGGTCTTGTACGCCCTCGGCCTGGACGGTGGCAAAGTCACCCCGGCGATGCTGCAGACGCCGACGCCGTACAACACCTATCTCAACCTGGGCCTCACGCCGACACCGATTTGCGTGGTGTCGCCCACTGCGCTCAGTGCGGTTCTGCATCCTCCCGCGGGGACCTGGCTGTATTTTGTGTTAGTGGACAAGAGCGGCGACATGGCGTTCTCCTCAACCTACGCCGGGCAGCTGGCCAACGAGGCCAAAGCCGCCAGGGCCGGGGTGTAATGAACTGGCGCCTCGGCGTGGCGGGGTCTCCCATTGCCCACTCGCTCTCACCCCAACTGCACGTGGCGGGACTCGCCCTCGCGGGACTGCGGGGCACATCCCAGCGCTTCGAACTTGGTGACGGCGACGGGGCGGTCTTACGTGAGATGATGGGCGCGAGTGTGGACGCCATGTCGATCACCATGCCACTCAAATCAGTCGCCGCGGCCCTGTGCGACGTTCTCGACGACTACGCGACATCGCTCGGAGTCGTCAACTCACTGCTGTGGCGTGACGACCGGTTGCTCGGTGCCGCCACGGACGGACCCGGATTCATCGACTCGCTGCGCGGCGTCTTCGGCGTGAGCGTCGAGAACTTACACGTCGTCATTCTCGGGGCGGGCGGTGCCGCCCGCGCCATCGTTGATTCCGTGGTCGACCAGGGAGCGAACTCGATAGCCGTACTCGGACGCAGCGAAGCGAACGTGCGTCAGATCGTGAGCCGCCACTCCAACGTGGTGGACCATATGGTCCTATATCGACCGGTTGACGTGATCGTCAACACCACTCCAGTCCGGGGCCGAGCGCTCGACGCATCCGTGATGCAGGGCGTCTCGCGCGACACCATCGCCGTCGACATCACCTACGAGCCCCGGATGTCACCCTGGCTCGACCAGCACGCGCAGTACGGTTGTCGCCACACCAACGGACTGGCCATGTTGGCTTATCAGGCGGCGCGCCAGATGAACTGGTGGTGGGGTTCGGACTTAGACGGCGGACCATTGCTCAAGGCGCTCGCGTGACCGACACCCTCACGTTTCGACGCCCGAGCAACCACGTGGACTACGGATTGTTGGTCGGTCTCGTCGTCCTGGGAGTTTTCGGCGCGTTCATGTCCTACAGCGCCACCCGCGTCGCGCTGGCTAATGCCGGCTACAACCCGCACTACTACCTGGAGCGACAGGGATTCTTCGTGGTGATTGGCACTATTGCCATGCTGATCATCGCACGTATCGACTATCGGCGCCTCGAGATTCTGGCCACGCCTCTGTACATCTGTTCGTTCTTCGCCCTCGCGGGCGTGTTCGTGATTGGCAAGAGCGCGCTGGGCGCGCAACGGTGGTACAGCTTTGGTTTCATCCAGATCCAGCCCAGTGAGTTCACGGTTCTCTTCATCATCTTGGCCGTCGCCACCTTCTGCGGACGACGTTCTGAAGGTCTGCGCATGTACGACGTCGTGCGCCTCCTGATCATGGCCGGTGCGCCCCTAGGACTCATTGTCTTGCAACCCGACCTGGGAACCTCCATCATCATTGTGTTGGTGGTGGCCGGGATGATGGTCGTCGCGGGCATTCCCCCTCGCTTCATGACGTTCCTCACTATCGTCGGTTCGGCCGGACTCGTCGCTGCGGTGTACTTGGACTTACTAAAGAAGTACCAAGTTGACCGATTCGTGTCGTTCGTCAACCAGAACTCCAATGACCCGAAGATTGCCGCGCTGCTCTACGAAGTCCATAACGCCAAGAGTGCCATCGGCGCTGGTGGGATCTGGGGAGCGGGCATCTTCAAGGGCCTCCAGACGGTCCTCGGCTTCGTTCCCGAGCAACGCACCGACTTCATCTTCACGGCGATCGGCGAACAACTCGGATTCATCGGCGCCGGATCGGTCATCTTGCTGCTGGCGTTCATCGCGTGGCGTATGTGGGTGATTGGTCGTCACGCCAAGGACGTGATGGGTAGATTGCTGTGCATCGGCATCTTCATCTTCTTCTCCTTCAGTTGTTTTGAGAACATCGGCATGACGATGGGAATCATGCCGGTTACCGGCATCCCCCTGCCGCTCCTGAGTTACGGGGGATCGGCCGCACTCGTCTTCTTCACCGCGGGGGGGCTAGTGCTCTCGGTATCGCGGCGGCTGGGAAACTGATCGTGACCGACGAACAACCCTCCGAGGTGACCTCCGAGATCGTGGTCTTTCGAGTGGTCCAGGTGGCCGACGTCCTCTACGATTTCTCCGCCGCCATGGCGACGGTCATACTTCGCGAGGCCGAGGGCGCGCGGCGCCAGTTGAGTCTTCCCGTGGCCCTCAGCGACGCGACGGCGATCTATCAGGCCTGGCAGCACGTCATCGGGCTCCGTCCCAGCACCGGTGAATTGGTCACGTTCATTATGCAAGAGGTCCACGCCGACGTGATTGCCACGCGAATAGTGCGACGCGACGCCGGTGTCTACTACGCGGAGTTTGACGTGATGACCCCTCGGGGTCGTCGCGTGTTCGACTGCCGGCCGAGCGACGCGATTGCCCTCTCCCTGCGACAGAACGTCCCGGCCCCGCTGCTCATCGCCGAGGAGTTGTTCCCGGCGACCTAGTCGAAGGAGATGGCGACAATCTCGCCGCCGCGTTTCTCTTCCGCGTTCTCGTGACTGATCCGCAGTAGTAAGGCGACGATGAGATAATTGGCAAAGAGCGAACTGCCGCCGTAGGCCATGAACGGCAACGTGATGCCGGTGAAGGGCACAATGCGTAACACGCCGGCCATGATGAAGAACGCCTGCAGGCCAATGGTCGCCGTCAGACCCGTCGCGGTGAGGCGAACGAAATCCGAGTGCGAATTCTGAGCGATGCGAAAGCCCTCGCCGACGAACGCGGCGAAGAGACTCAGGATCAAGATGATGCCGATGAAACCGAGTTCCTCTCCTAGCGCGGCGAAAATCATGTCCGTAGTGACCTGGGAAACGTAAGCCCCCGATTGGCCGAGGCCCAGCCCGGTGCCGGCGACGCCTCCCGTCGCGAGGGCGAACCATCCGTCCGCTAGTTGGCTCGACAGATGGAAATTCGCGGGGGACCACGGGTCCATCCAGTAATTGACGCGCTGTTGCACCTGCGAGAACAATTTGTCGGCGAGGAGGGCACCCCCCACGAACAGGGCGAGGCCGAGGCCGATATAGGACTTGAGCCCCGTCGTGACCCATAAGAGGGCGAAGAACAGGGCGAAGAGGAGCATGGCGAAACCGATGTCGTTCTCTCCGCCGAGGATGAGCAGCGCGACGCCCCAGGCGACGAGGATGGGCACGAGGACCTTTGGCGGGACGAAGAGTCGTCCGGCGAAGCGCTGGGTGGGCGTGGACAGCAGATCACGATTGGCGGCGAAGTAGGACGCGAAGAAGAAGACCAGGAGGACCTTGGCGATCTCGATGGGTTGAAAGGAGAGGGGACCGACCGCCACCCACAGCCGGGCCCCGTTGATGTTCTCGCCGAAGTGCGGGATGAGAGGCGTGAGCATCAAGAGAATCGCTGCGGTCAGGGTGAGATAGCGGTACCGGTCGAGATCGCGAATTGACTTGACGAATTTCAAGGTCAAAACCACGATGACGCCGCTGACGATGAACCAGAAGGCCTGGTAGCCGGCTCGCCCGGGGTTCCACCGCGCGATCTCGACGTAACCAATGCCGTTGAGCAACGTCGCCACCGGCAAGAGGACCTGAGATGACCGCGGGGCGTACCGGCGGATGGCGACGTGCATGACCAGCGAGACGGCGATCAACACCCCCAGGAATGCCCCCAGTCGCGCGGGGAGATGACCCTTGGTGGCGAGGAACATGAGAATGTAAAAAGCCGTTACGATGACCCACGCGAGGAACATGAGTCCCAACTCAGTGGAACGAGATTGTGACGACTTGGTCTTCGGTGGCGCCGAAACGTTCGCCACCTCGCTACGTGTATGTCTCGCCACGTTGCCAGAGTAGTCGTAGCATTGAAGATGTCGTTGTTCTCTTACAGAAAGTGTTTCTCCTCGTGACCATCGATCTCCAATCGTTCGGACCAGAGCGATTCTCGAGCCGCGAGTTGTCACGGTTGGAGTTCGGCGCGCGATTACTGGATCTGGCCGACGACAAGACCCTGCCGATTCTCGAGCGATGCAAGTTCATCGCGATCTTTGCCGACATGATCGACGAGTTTTTTCAGGTTCGCGTGGTCAGCCTGGAGGACAAGGTGGCCGCCGGGGTGCAAACTCCCTCGGTGGACGGCGTTCGCCCCCGCCAGCAGCTCGCCGACATTCGCGAGCGCGTGCTCGCTCTCGTCGAGCGTCAGGACCGTTTAGTCCTGGACGTATTGTTGCCGGAGCTTGCCGTGAGCGACATCGATGTCGTGAAGTACGCTGACGTCGACGCCTACGACCGCAATGACCTGATTTCCTACTTTGAGGACCACGTCTACCCCGTGTTGACACCACTGGCGGTGGACCCGGGCCATCCCTTTCCGATGATTTCCAATCTTTCGCTCAACATCGCGGTGACCGTGACCGACGAGCACACCAGCGAGGAGCGAAACGCCCGCATCAAGGTGCCCAGCTCGCTGCCGCGCTTTCTGCGCGTGGGGCGCAGTCGCTGGGTGTTACTCGAAGACCTCATTATGTCCAACCTGCAACACCTTTTTCCTGGCATGAACGTGGGTCGCGCCGACTTGTTTCGCGTGACCCGCAACGCCGACCTCTCGCTCGAAGAAGACGAGGCCGACGACCTCTTGGTGGCACTCGAGGTCGAGCTGCGTCGACGTCGTTTCGGTGAGGCGCTGCGCGTCGAGATCCAAAGTGGCATGTCACCGGACTTTTTGGAATTGCTCGTCTCCCAACTCGAACTGGAGCGCTCGAACGTCTACATCACCGATGCGCCGTTGGGGCTGCACGACTTCTGGAGCCTCTACGCCATCGACCGGCCCGAGCTGAAGGGTGAGGGCTGGTCGCCACTCACCCCCAAGCGACTGCTCGATGGCGACCACGTGGGGGACGTCTTCGCCGCGGTGCGCGAGGGCGACATCTTGCTACACCACCCCTACGAGTCCTTTAGCGACTCCGTCGAGATCTTCATCGATCAAGCCGCCCGCGACCCCGACGTGGTGGCCATCAAGCAGACGCTCTATCGCACGTCGGGTGACTCGCCGATCGTCGCCTCACTCATCCACGCCGCGGAGCAGGGCAAGCAGGTGGTGGCGCTGGTCGAGCTCAAGGCGCGCTTCGACGAGGCGGCCAACATCGAATGGGCCAAGGCGCTCGAAGACTCCGGCGTCCACGTGGTCTACGGCATTGTCGGACTCAAGACCCACTGCAAGACCGCCCTGGTCGTTCGCAACGAGGGCGCCGCGACCACGCGCTACGTGCACATCGCTTCGGGAAACTACAACTCGAAGACCGCGCGCAACTACGAGGACTTCGGAGTACTCACCTGCAATCCCGCGGTGACGCGCGACGTGGGGGAACTCTTCAATTTCCTCACCGGCTTCTCCAAGAATGGTAACTACGAAAAGATTGTGGTCAGCCCCTTCTCCGTGCGTGAGCGAATGGTCGAACTCATCGCCGAGCAGCGCGAGCGCGGCTCGGCGGGCAGCATCTTGATGAAGACCAATGGTCTCACCGACCCCACGGTGATCGACGCGCTCTACGAGGCCTCGAGCGCCGGTGTCGAGATCCGTCTCGAAGTCCGCACCCTCTGTTGCCTGCGCCCCGGCGTGGCGGGACTCTCGGAAAACATCACCGTGCACAGTCTGGTGGGGGAGTTCCTCGAACATTCGCGGCTCTTCATCTTTGGCCGACCCGGCGAAGCGAGTTTCTCGATATACATGGGTTCGGCGGACATGATGGAGCGAAACCTGGACCGGCGGGTCGAGGTGCTCGTCCCCATCGAGACGGCCGCCCTGCAAAATGAGATCCTCGAGGCATTCGACGTGACCTGGCGCGACGATTGCTTCACCTGGGTGCTCGGCACCGACCGACGCTGGCGCCGCTTGCAATCGGTCAACAACTTCTCGGCGCAATCCGAGTTCAAGCGTCTGGCAACGCAGCGTTCCCGTTCGCTTTCGCTCCGTTCGTAAGAGGACGGCGACGAAACTGCAGGCTGGCGTACGCCGCCCCCCCAATGGGGATGGGAATCCAGAAGTTCACCAGTCGATACGCCAATACCGCGAGAATCGCCTGGCTGTGGGGTACGCCGAATCCCACCAGGGTGGGAATGAGGACACCCTCGACCACGCCGAGACCCGCCGGAGTGACCGGAATCGCCGCCAGCACGTTGGCCAGTCCGTAGGCGACTAGCAAGTCAATGGGCGAAATCTTGGTGCCAAAGGACCAGAGAAAGACCCACAGGCACGCGGCGTCGAGGATCCAGTTGAGGCTCGCCCAGGTAAAGGCGGTCCACAGTGTCCGACGCGAGTTGATCAACAAACTGATGCGCTCGGCCACCTTGACGAGTACGAGAGAAATCTTGTCGGGATTGAGCCGGGGAATATGACGCGCAGCGACCCGCAGCCAGGCGTCCGCGCGCTTTTGACCTCGGGTGATCAAGAACACCGTGCCAAAGAAGGCCAGCAACAAAAACACGCCCGCCAGCGCAGCAAAACCGTAGCCCGGGTTGATGCCGTTGAGGGGAATTGAGACCACCAGGGCAATCCAGAAGAGGATGTTCAACACGACGGCCGAACCCGCGCCCTGGGCCGCGAGACCGAAGGCGCTCGTGTCTTTGGGTACGTCGAGCTCGCTGAAGATTCGATACGCCAGAGCTCCCGAGGGCGCCGCCCCTCCCGGCACCACGTGACTAATGGCCAAACCGGCCAGATTGACTCGCAGGATGTTGAATCGACTGGGCGCATACGGGTACAGCACAGCTCGGGTCAACTCCACGTAGGCGTAAATGGCGGCCATCTCCAGGGAAACGGCGAGAACCACCAGAAAGGGGTTCAGGAGGGCGAGGAGGTGCAGTGAATTTCTGGCCGAGGCGAATTGGGGAAGTACCAGGTATTCGAAAACGAACACCATGCATCCCGCGCTGAGGATGATGCGAATCTCGCGCGGCATAAAAAATCGCCGTTTTGTGGCATCGGTCATTAGATTCTCTCAACGAGTCGGAAAACGGGCCCCACACGCGCGGCACTTTCCCGGTCAGTCTACGTCACCCCAGTACAATTCGGTGGTGCGTCTGCTCGTGGTGCTACCCACGTATAACGAAGTTCTCAACGTGGAAACCATGTTGCGAACCCTGCGAAGGGTGGTGCCGGACGCCCACATCCTGGTGGTCGACGACGCGAGTCCCGACCAGACGGCCGATTTGGCGCAGCGGACCGCGCAGGAACTCGAGCAGATCTACGTACTGCGTCGAGAGGGTAAGAGCGGCCTGGGTGGCGCATATCGTGCCGGCTTTGCGTGGGGTCTCGAACAAGGTTTTGACACCTTCGTCGAGATTGATTGCGACTTTTCTCACGACCCCCGAGCGCTGCCGTCGCTGCTCTCGGCTGCCGATAGTCACGACGTCGTTATTGGCTCGCGCTACGTGCCCGGCGGCCACATTCCCCAGTGGAAACTCTCTCGGCGAGTGCTCTCTCGTGGGGGTAACCAGTACGCCTCGCTGATGTTGGGACTGCGCGTCGCCGATTCCACCGCGGGGTATCGCGTGTATTCACAATCGGCGTTGCGCACGATCGACTACGAAACGGTCAACGCCGACGGTTACGGATTTCAGATCGAGATGACGTATCGTGCGCGCCGCGCGGGAGCGAGCATCACCGAGGTGCCCATCTCCTTCAGCGACCGCCAGTTGGGCGAATCGAAGATGAGTTCGTCCATCGTGTACGAGGCCCTGTGGCTCGTCACCAAGTGGGCGATGCAGCGGCCCTTCAAACGAAAGTTAAATCCGGTCCAGCAGTACTGAACTCAGCACGCTCGCGAGCTTGTCGCGGGTCTCTTCGCGTTCGGCGATGGGGTCTGATTCGCTGACGATACCGGCGCCCGCCCAAGCTTCGAAGTCGGCCCCGTCGACCAAGACGCCGCGAATCCCGATCCAAAATTCGCCGTCGCCGTTCTGGTCTATCCAGCCCACTGGCCCGGCGTAGTGACCGCGGTCGAAACGCTCCAAACGCTGCAAGAGTTCGTAAGCCGGCACGCGCGGTAGTCCCCCGACGGCCGCGGTGGGGTGCAACAAGTTCAGCAACTCCAGCGCGTCGGGAGCGCTCTCGACATCGTTGTGGTGTCCTCGAATCCACGTGCCCAGGTGTGCCACCGTGCGCAGGGTGACGATGGAAGGAGTGGAGGCGGCCAAGATGTCGTCGTAGTAACGACCGAGCGTCGTCACGATGTCGTCAACCAATACCCCGTGTTCGTGGAGATTCTTGGCGCTGCCGAGCAGCCAGGCGTGATAGTCCTCGGGGTCAACGTCGGCCGGAATCGCAATGGTGCCCGCCAAGGGATGACAGGTCACGTCGCCACCCTGTCGGCGGACCAGGAGTTCGGGGCTCGCACCCACGTAGCGTCGGTCGTCGGTGGTGGGCAGACCGTAAATGGTGCACGAGGGTTCGCGTACTCGCAGGCGCTGCGCGACGGCACCGCAGTCAATGGCGTGCTCGACGGTGCCGACGATGGCGCGCGCCAGAACGACCTTGTCAATCTCCTTGCGGCGCAGGAGTTCCACGGCGGCTGCCACGTGATGGGCGTACTCCTCGGGCGAGGGGCGGTACGTGACACTGCGAGTCATCTGGACCTCTTGTAGCGCGAAGGCTTCATCGTCCACGTAGTGGCGCCAATCGTCATCGGTCGCACTGGTGATCCACGAGCCGTGAGCGCTCTGAGTGATCACGAAGCGCGGCACGTCGAGTCGACTGGGGGCATCGCGGTTGAAGGGAAGCGAACCCATCGCCACGATGCCCGAACCCGAGGGACCATCATCTCCGGTCAGTTCGAGTTGAGCCAACTGGTGGCGCGCCGAATCGGTGTCGCTCACGCCACGGGGCAACGGCAATGTCTCCGCAGCCCCGCCAAAACCCACCCGCAGCACATTGGGTGAATCCAGCAGCCACCCGCTGCGCGCGCCGAGTGTGCGCAGCTGCGAGGGGGCCAGGGGCGCGATTGATCGGCGATGGAACATTAGGCGCTCCGCGTCGCGATGAATAACTGACTGAGTCCGCCCATGACACGACGGTGGTTGACGGCACTGAATCCCGACGCGTTGAGCATCGCGACGATCTGCTCCGTGGGGGGCAGGTAGGCCGTCGATCGCGGCAAGTAGTGATAGGCCGCGCGGTCCGACACCAGCGACCCGATAAAGGGCACGACGCGCCGGAACCAGATTCGAAAGCCGGTACGCAACAGCCCCTTCTCGGGTTCGGCGACTTCGAGGAGCGACAATCGACCACCCGAACGCAGTACGCGCGCCATCTCATCAAATGTCGCGCCCAGATCAGTGAAGTTCCTGAGGGCGTAACCACACGTTAGACCGTCGAAGCTCGCCGTAGTGAAGGGCATGGCCGATGCGTCAGCTTGGACGCGCCAGGGCATCTCCCGTCCGGCGTGCAACATGCCGTAACTCAGGTCAGTCGCGATTGCGCGCTGTGATTGACGTTCGAGTTCGCGAGTGAAGTCACCGGTGCCCGCGGCCACGTCGAGAACCAGACTCTGCGACGGCAGGCGCAAATCACTGACGGCGCGTCGGCGCCAGCGACCGTCGAGACCGAAGGTCATCATCTTGTTGACCATTTCGTAGCGACCAGCGATCGCATCGAACATCGCGCGCACTGCGCGAGTTTTGTCCTCGCCGGTGGGCAGGGGAGTGTGATTCACGCGGGATACCACCGGTACACGACTTGCGCGACGCAGGCCGGCTTCTCAGCGTCACGCAGTTCCATGGTCACGTCGAAGACAATCTGCCAGCCGTCACCCGCTGGTTGCACGCTGGCGATAATTGCGCTGAGGCGCACGTCGCTTCCTTCGGGCACCGGAGAAATGAACCGGACCCGATTGAGGCCGTAATTGATGCGCGTGCCGGGTTCTTGCACCTCGAGTACCTGGTTGAGAAGTGCGGGGATCAACGACACGATGAGGTAGCCGTGGGCAATGGTCCTTCCGAAGGGCCCGGTGGCCGCCCGCACGGGGTCGACGTGGATCCACTGATGGTCGCCGGTGGCATCGGCAAAACTCGAAATCATCTCTTGAGTGACGCTCACGTATGGCGAATAGCCCAGTTGCTCACCCGTCAGAGAACCGACGTCATTGATTGAGTGAATTCTTGGTGACAAGGCGACCTCCCCCACAACTCTACCGGGAGCGAGAGCGCGGGACAGTCGAACCAGTGGGTCTAAACTCCCCTCATGGCCGATCACGCTGAGCACTCCCCGGGCGAGCACCACCGTCAAATCGCCAGTGGTTGGATTCGCGCCGGCATCTTCGGCATCAGTGATGGACTGGTCACTAACACGTCGATTCTCTTAGGTATTGCGGGGACGTCACCTGGCCACAGTTTCGTGCGACTGGCCGGTGTTGCCGCGTTGATTGCTGGTGGTTTCTCGATGGCCACGGGCGAATACCTGTCGATGAGGGCGACCAAGGAACTCCTCGAATACGAGATCAACGTCGAGCGCAAGTCAATTGCCGACGACCCCCAAGGGGAACGCCACGAACTGCGCGACTTGTTCATCAAGCGCGGTATCGAACCCGAGCTCGCAGAGCGTTTGTCCGTGGACCTGATGCGCGACCCCGAGTTGGCGTTACAAACGCACGTGCGTGAGGAACTCGGCGTCGACCCGTCGTCGACCGGTTCGCCCTGGGGCGCCGCCACGTCGTCGCTGGCCACGTTCTCTATCGGGGCGTTGATTCCCCTGCTGCCCTGGCTCTGGTCCAGCACCGGAAATGAAATCTGGTGGTCAGTGGGATTGGCCGCCGTGGGATCGACGGGAGTAGGTGGGGCGATTGGTGTCTTCACCCGCCGTGGTCCGATCAAGTGGGCTCTTCGTCAGTTAGCGGTCACCGCCCTCGCGGCGGCGGTCACCTTCGGCGTCGGCAAACTCATTGGCTCTCACTAGTCCTTCGAAAATCGCAGCAACTGGTCTTCACGCTCGAGAGTGAAACCAAAGCTGCGATACAGCGCTTGCGCGCTGACGTTGTCGGCGTCAACGAAGAGCACGGCGCGATGGACACCGCGGCTGCGCAACGACGCGAGGCCCTGGGAGAGCATGACGCGCCCGAGTCCGTGGCCCTGGTAGGTAGGGTTCACCGAGATGACGTAGATCTCCCCGAACCGGTCCGGGTGAAGCTCGTGCACTTTCGTCCAACACGATGCCGCGATCTGACCTTTTATTTCGAGGAGTAAGAATCCTGACGGGTCGAACCACGGCTCGTGGATGCGAGCCTCCAGGTCGTCGAGCAACCACGCTCCCTGTTCGGGGTGGTCGGCGAAGGCGGCGTTGTTTTGCGCCAGCCACGCAACCTCGTCGATACCAGGGGTGAAGGTTCGCATCGTGGCACCTTCGGGAACGGGGATTTGGGGTACGGGAAGGTTGATGCGCAGTAGTTGCAACGTCCGCACCACGTTGTCCAAAGAGCCGTCGCTGTCGCGAGTCCACCAGTCGACCACTTCGTGCATCTCGAGGACGAGCGTGAGCAGTGTTTCGTCGAATCCGCCCCCACACATCTCGAGAGTGGCGTGACTTTGACCTTGGACCAGGGCGTACTGCACGAGCTCGGGGCCTTCGCGCAACAACCAATGCTCGCCGCGCCAGCCGTGCACCACCGTGCGCCGGCGGGTCTCATCAAGGGCCTCGCGACCCAGAACCGTCTCGGTGCGGTTGATCAAGTTGAGGACATCAAGTCGTTCCGCGGCGTTCAAGCTTGAAGTGTGTTGCCATGAAACGTCCATGAGTGAAGGTTAGTGTTCGACCCGTCAAATACGGCGAGCGGCCCGGTTGAGCCGTCGCAGGAGTGCGCCAATCGTGCGCTCGGCCGCGACCAGCTCGCTATACACGTCACTGTCCAGGTGGGGTCCGTCGCTCTCGACTAAGGCGGTGATGCGCGAGGAGAGCTCGCCCAGGGTGGAGGTGATGGTGTTGAGTTCGGTCTGAGTTGACATTGACGTCACACTTTCCAGCGGCGCGATTGGCCTCGTGGACGAATACTGTAATAGTCCATGAGCTTGCCACTTGCCGCCGCCGCCGACGATCCGGTGCATTGGACGTTGATTGAAGCCCGTGGCGAGGACGCTCGGACCTTTCTCCAGGGCCAATTGTCCTGTGACGTGCTGTCTTTGTCCCTTGGGCATTGCGTTCACGGGCTTCTACTGACGCCGAGCGGTGAGGTGATTACTTCGCTACGGTGCGACTTTCACCCCGAGGGTGTCGACATTGTGGTCCGCTCCGAGCTCGTCAACCAGACTCTGGCGGCGCTGCGCCGGTTCCTCCTGCGCACCAAATGTGAGCTGCGCGAGGCCGGCGAGGTTCCGGGTGACTATGCGACCATTGGTCAACAGGTGGGACTCGGCGAGCCGGGCCCCGCCGAGTTCGCCAAGGGCGTCGCGGCACACACCTTCGGTCAGGGGTTCGTCGATCGCCACGTCTCGTTCACGAAAGGTTGTTTCACCGGCCAGGAGCTCGTGGGCCGTCTCGACGTGCGAGGCGGCAACGTGCCTTTTCACCTCGCGAGAGTCACGGGCGACAGCATTGCCCATATGGACGTCGTCGTTCGTTCGGCGGGGCCGAGTGGAGAACGCGGCCTGCAGGGGCTTACGACGGTGTATGACCGGGACGGTCCGCGAGGACTCGCGCTCGTGCATCGGACGTTGCTCGGTGACGAGCCGAGGGGCACGGTCATGGATGTAGCCGTCGAGTTGCTCCACGATTGAGTCGGTGGCGACCGTTAGCCTGATAATCAGGAGGTAGCGAATGCTGCTCGACGCCGAGGGGCTCTTCATCAAAGTATCGGGGCTCACGTCCGAAGCCGACACGCTCTTCGCCATCGCCCTGGGTGCCAATGCCGTCAGCTTCGACTTCGGTCCCACGCCGCGACAGATATCGACGACCCTGGCACACGACATCGTGCGGCGACTCCCGTCAGGCGTGGTGTCCGTCGGAATCTTTCATTCTGAGATGCCCGAGCGTATCGTCGAGATCACGAACACTCTGGGTCTCAGTGCAGTTCAGATAGAGGGCACCATGTCCAAGTCCGCACTTCGCTACGTTGCCGAACGGGTGCGTACGGTTATTCGCTCGGTCACGCGTGCCGACGACGCGTACGAATTCGAGGCGGACCTGGGCGTGGATTATCTATTGTTGCCAGAGTCCGACCGTCACGACGACATGCTGGCGTGTCTCAGCGTCTTCGACGATCCGCTGTTATTGCGACCGGTCATCGCTTCGGGCCTCGACGAATTCAGTGTGGTGGGACTCGTCCAGCATTACGACGTGTGGGGCGTGGACGCCCTCAGCGGAATTGAGAGCGAACCGGGCGTCAAGGACCCCGTGAAGATGGGGGAGTTCATTTCTAACGCCCGCTGGGCCTTTGAGAACGCCGCGGTGCCCCGCCGATCGTGGCCAGAGGACGATTCGAACTAGGCCAGGTACCGGCGCAAGATGACGCTACCGTTGTGTCCGCCGAAGCCAAAGGAGTTCGACAACACGACGTCGATGGTGGCCGCGCGGGGTTCACCGATGACAACATCAAGCCCAATCTCTGGATCCACCACCGTGGTGCCCGCGGTCGGGGGAATCGACTGGTTGAGCAGCGACATGACCGAGACGACACCCTCGAGAGCACCCGCCGCGGCCAACGAGTGTCCCAGGTGTCCCTTCACCGACGTGACCGGCGGGACGTTGTCGCCAAAGACGTGACGCATCGCGACGGACTCGGCCAAGTCGTTCAGCGGCGTCGATGTGCCGTGGGCATTGATGTGCGACACGTCGGCCGCGGTGATACCCGCGTCGGCGAGGGCAA
The DNA here is from genome assembly GCA_003136415.1 of Acidimicrobiaceae bacterium. GTDB lineage: Bacteria > Actinomycetota > Acidimicrobiia > Acidimicrobiales > RAAP-2 > RAAP-2. The sequence continues at coordinate 57,198 of PLEI01000106.1, forward strand.
TCTCCATGCAGCGAATGGCGCCCGAACCGCGCGGGTCGGGCGCGGTGATGTGGTGTGCGTCGGCCGTGGAGGCCGCGCCGATCACCTCGGCGAGGATGATGGCACCACGAGCCACCGCGTGGTCCCACTCTTCAAAGACCAGCACGCCCGCACCCTCACCCATGACGAAGCCGTCGCGGTCAATGTCGAAGGGGCGCGAGAACTCGGTGTTCGAAAGAGCCGTCATGTTTCGAAAGCCCGATTCGGCAATCTGCACCATTACCGCTTCCGCACCGCCCGCGACGGCAACCGTCGAACGGCCCGAAGCGATCATCCGTGCGGCGTTGCCCATGGCGTGAGTGCCTGCCGCACACGCGGTCGTCACCGTCTCACAGGGGCCGCCCAGACCAAAGCGCATCGAGACAGCGGCCGAGGCGGCGTTGGGCATCATCATGGGCACCATGAAGGGCGACACCCGTGACGGGCCCTTCTCGTCCAGAATGCGCAGCTGCTCGATCACCGTCTGCAGGCCACCGATGCCGGTGGTGACCACGCAACCCGCGTCGAGCAGTGGACCCTCTAGCCCGCTCTGTCGCCAGGCCTCGTCGGCGGCCATTAGTCCGTAGAGGGCGAAGGGGTCGAGGCGACGCAGTTCCTTGGGGCCACCGATGTGCTCGGCGTTAAAGGGCGCGAGGCGCTTGGACTCCGGTGCGGAGTCTTTTTGTAGAGCCTGCCAGAGGGCTTCGACACCGACACCGGCGCACGACAATGCTCCCAGTCCGACGACTGCGACGCGACGGCCCTGCAGTGGTCCCGACGAGGTGACCGCGACTTGCACTACAGCTTGGCGTAGATGAGTTCGAACGCTTCGCCGACGGTCTTGATGTCCTTGAGCTCGTCTTCAGCGACTTCGATGTCGAAAGTTTCCTCCAGCGCCATGACCAGTTCGACGAGGTCGAGGCTGTCGGCACCGAGGTCATCGGCGAAGGAAGCCTCGAGGGTTACCTGCGAGGGCTCAACGGCCAATACTTCAACGGCGTTATCTGTGAATTTGGTGAGCGCTTCGCTACGTTCCATGGTTCTACCCCTTTGTATGTCTCGAACAATGCTACTAAAAACCGCAACGATATCGACACTCGCGGGACTTTCGCGTGCTCGTCGTCGACGTCGATAGCCGGGCGTACGCGATAGGCGACGAGGTTACTGGCAAGGAACCCGACAACTAAAGCGATATCGACAGCGGTCTCGCCCTTCCCCTTCGCGAGCGACGGAGGCCCTTTCTGGTTCGCCGCCACGTCGGATGCCAACACGCCGGTCACCGACAAGCATTTCGCACCCGGCCCGGCGCGCTTGACGTCCTTTGGCAATGCGCAGACCGGCGGCTGTTTCGGGGTCTCAATTCGGTGAAGAGCACCATTGTGACGGTGCAGTTATTGGTCGTGAAGCGGACCACGGCCGATTCCCCCCATGAAGGCTATCGAGCAGTACTGACGCCGTGATCTAGGTCGAGGCGTTCGCTCACGTGGTGATTGGACCGTTGAATCAAAGACCCATGGCGAGACCGCCATCGACGGCGATGACCTGGCCGGTGATGTACGCGGCGCAGTCACTGGCTAGGAAGCCAACGAGACCGGCGACGTCGCCAGTCGTGCCCACGTGCCCCATGGGGATCAAGGCAGTCATCTCGTCACTGGTCGAGCCCAGCTCCGACGTCATCTCGGTGTCAATGAAGCCCGGAGCAATCACGTTGACGGTGATGGCGCGGCTCGCGACCTCGCGCGCCAGTGAGCGCGCGAGTCCTACCATGCCCGCCTTGGCGGCAGCGTAATTGGCCTGTCCGGGGACGCCGTAGAACGGGCTGACCGAACCCATGAAAATGATGCGTCCCGAGCGCGCGCGAATCATCGACGACAGCACCGCACGCGCACTGAAGAAAGCCCCGTCAAGATTGGTCGAGAGCACGTCGCGCCACTGTTCGTCGCTCATCCTCATTGCCAGACCATCTCGGGTGATGCCGGCATTAGCGACCAGAACGTCGACCGGGCCGTTCGCGGCAATCGTGGCCTTGACCGCTGCGGTGACGGACTCCGACGACGCAACGTCAACGGCGAGCGACATCGCACAACCATCGGGCGCGGTACCCGACCGCGACAGCCCCACCACGGTGTCGTCCAGGGCAATGAAGTGCTCGGCAATCGCGGCGCCGATGCCCCGGCTGGCGCCAGTGACGAGTACGTGACGAGTCATAGTGTCATCTCCTGAAGTTCGAGGGGCGTAGCGGGGGAGACCTGGCGCTCGAAATCCCTAATGCGCTTGGTGAGCCCGGTGAGCACGCCCGACGGCGGCAACTCGACGCTCATGGTGACCGCTGCGGGGAGCGCCAGCGTCGCGTCGAGGAACTGCACCGGTGACGTGAGCTGGCGTGACAACAAGTCCCGCCACTCCGCCGCGCTCGAATGAGCGACTCCGTCGACGTTGGCGATGACGACGTGGTCCGTCGTTCCCCAATCGACCGATGACAAGGCGTCGTCGAGGGCCGCCTGGGCGCTCGCCATCAAGGGTGAGTGGAATGCGCCGCCCACCGCCAACGTTGTCACGCGGCGCCAGCCGAGTTCGCGATGATTGACCAACAGGAAGTCGAGTCCTTCGCGCGTGCCACTCACCACGATCTGACCAGTGCCGTTGATGTTGGCAACCCAGACGCCGCTCAGTGCGTAGAGATTCTCTCGCGCGGCGACGTCGCCACCCATCACCGCGACCATCGAGCCTTCAATCTCTTGCGCCGCCGCGGCCATGGCCACTCCGCGTACCGCAATGAGCCGTGCACCGTCCTCCACGCTCAAGAGACCCGATGCCACCAGTGCCGAGAACTCGCCCAGTGAGTGACCCAGGAGGTAGCGCGGACGCATCCCGCGGTCGAGCAATTCGTGATAGCCCACCAACGACAGCGCGAAGGTGGCAATCTGCGCCCGGTCGGTGCGCACGACTTCGTCGTCACCTGCTTCGAGCAGTAGGTACGCCACGTCCATATCCGACGCCTCGGAGATCTTGTCCACGAGCGGCCAGTGCGCACTCTCACGCCAGGGCACTCCGGCACGGCCGGCGAGTGAGCCCTGGCCGGGAAAGAGGGCGACGACGTCGTCGCGGAGGGGAAGTGAATGTGTCATATCGTCAAAAGTAACAGCGTGCCCGGGGCGGGACTCGAACCCGCACGCCCTCTCGAGCAAAGGATTTTGAGTCCTCCGCGTCTGCCATTCCGCCACCCGGGCTGCGGGTGAGACGCTAGCAGTTTACGTATGGTGGATAAAATGAAAGCGCGCCTCTGGCGACACGACATGAAATTGGCGTCTCCGGTCACTTCGGCGTCCCAAGTTCACTCGACGCGCACCCACCTGTTTTTGGAACTGGAGGTCGACGGAGTGCGCGGGCTCGGGGAAGTCTCTCCCCAGCCCGAGTCGCTCAACGGAGACCCGGGAGTCGAGGACGTGATCCTTGAACTCGAGCACTACACGTTGCGCCAATTCATCGAAGTGGCGCAACGAGAAGGCGAGGCGCCGGCCTGGGCGCGCGTGACCCACTTCGCCGGTTCTCGCCCCGCCAGTTACACCGCCAGTGCATTGCTCGAAATGGCGCTGCTCGACGCATCGTTGCGCTCTCGCCAGAGCACCATCGAAGACCAGTGGCCTGCTCGTTTTGATACGCCCGTGCAGGCAACGGTGTCACTACTCGACGACAATCCGTGGGCGTCCCTCGCTGGTGCCGCGCAAGTTCGGGCCAAGATTTCGGCGAATCCGGTACCCGAAGAGAAGTGGGAGCAACTCGCCAACTTGAATCTTCCGGTGCTACTCGATTTCAACTGCTCGGGCGGCACCGTCGAGGACGTGGTCGCGACACTCAACGTCGCGCTCTGCCACGTAGACGTCGCCGCCGTCGAGCAACCTTTCGCACCGGGCAACATCGTCGAGCATGCCCGTCTAGCCGCCCTGATCGACGTAGCGGTCTCCTTGGACGAAGGAGTGCGTCACCGGCGTGATCTGGAGCAAATAGTCCGGTATGGCGCCGCGCGGTGGGTCTGTATCAAGCCCGCTCGAGTGGGGGGCTACGCCCAGGCCCGTACGATGATCGAACGTGCCCAGCATCTCGGACTCGGGGTCTACTTGGGCGGATTCTTCGAGTCGCCCGTGGCGCGGCGGGCGAATAGGGCCCTCGCTCGTCATTATCTCGAGCGCCCCAGCGATGTTGCCCTCTCGAATCTGTACGCGGGCAACGTCGTGTCGCCCGATTCGTGGGGCTGTGGATTTCTTCCCGGAGCCGACTTGGAATCATCAAAAACGCTGGTGAATAGACACTGGTGAGTGGATTTACACTCTGTTAAGTGGGAACACGTTCGCAGAAGCGACACCTAGAGGACATCCAGCGCCGGCTCATGGGTGCGAGAGAGAGTCTCCGAGTGCTCGAAGAACAGGTCGCGGTCTGGAATGAGGCCCTAGACGAGGCTCGAATTCGCTCGCTGGTTTCAGAGACCCCGCTGCTTACGGCAGAATATAACGAGTTGTCAAAACACGTAGTGGCCGCGAACGCCGAGATGATTCGGCGTTCCAACGAAGTGCAAGGCCTCACGGCCGAGCGTGACGACCTGCTACGTGACTGGGTACCGAAGGATGAAAATGGATAAGCGCGTTGTCATAGCCGACGATGAATCAATCATTCGTCTCGACCTCAAGGAGATCCTTGAGGGTGATGGCTACTTGGTCGTCGGCGAGGCCGCCACCGGCGATGACGCGCTCGAACTGATCCGCACCCTCGAACCCGACCTGGCGCTGCTCGACGTGAAGATGCCCGGCATTGACGGTATTGAGGTGGCCCGCGCCGTCAAGGGTGGTGCCACTCAGGTGGTGCTGCTCACCGCGTTCTCCCAGCGTGCCCTCATCGAGAACGCTCGCGAGGCGGGCGTCGTCGCCTACCTCGTCAAGCCCTTTCGTTCGAGTGAGATCCTTCCCAAGCTGGCCGCGATCGTCAATCCCGCGTCGGTGAATCCCGACGTGGCCGATGTGGTGAGCGTGGACGACAAGATCGAGACCCGCGAGATCGTCCAACGCGCGAAGGAGACCCTGATGCGCGAGCGTGGGCTCGACGAGCCCGCCGCGTTCGAAATCATTCAGCAGTCGGCGATGCGTGGACGCACGCGAATGCGCGACATCGCTCAACAGATTTTGAAGGGCGAATTCGTTGGCTAATCAGTCCGACCAGCGGCCATTGGTGCTGTTGGACGGTATGTCACTGGCTTTTCGCGCCTTCTTCGCGCTGTCCACCGACATCGCCACTTCCGAGGGGCTCGTCACCAACGCCCTTCACGGTTTCGCATCGATGCTGCACTCGCTCGTGCGCTCCCAAGAACCCCGAGCCCTGGCGGTCGCGTTCGACCTGCCCGGGGGCACCTTTCGCGATGCGATGTCCGAGGACTACAAGGGTGGCCGGGCGGAAACCCCACCCGAAATTGAACACCAGTTTGACCTGATTCGCACGCTGTGCGAGGCGCTGCACATCCCGGTTCTCGGCGTTCCCCAGTTCGAAGCCGACGACGTTCTGGCGACGCTGGCCACGTGGGGGCGCGACGCGCAGATTCCCGTCGTCGTCGTCACCGGGGACCGTGACGCCTTTCAACTCATCGAGGACCCCTACGTGCGCGTGCTCTACAACCGCCGCGGCGTCTCGGACTACTCGCTCTACGACGAAGCCGGTATCTTCGAGCGCTGCGGCGTCGAACCCGCGCGCTACGGGCTGTTGGCTGCACTTCGCGGGGACTCCTCGGACAATCTGCCCGGGGTTCCCGGAGTGGGCGAGAAGACGGCCGCCAAACTTTTGGCGACCTATTCCGATTTCGACGATCTCTTTAGTCACCTCGACGACCTCACGCCGAAACTGCGTGAGAATCTTGGCACGTACGAACAGCGGGCACGCCAGAACGAGAAGGTGATGCACCTGGTGCGCGACGTGCCCCTGGACTTCTCCCTCGAGAGCCTGACGCTCGGCGGCTGGGACCGCGCCGCGGTCGCGGCATTCTTCGAGCGCTTCGAAATGAATTCAATGCGCACGCGATTTGAGAAGCTCATGGCCGACGGGCTGCTCGGCGCGCCGCGAACAGGTGCCAGCGCGCCGACGCCCGCGAGCGCGCCGGTCCCCACGCCAGCCTCGTCGCGCGCGGCGTCGCTGGTCGACGTCGTCGAGAGCGCCACCGCGTTGACGGTGCTGCGCCGAGCTAGCCGCGTGGCCGTACTGGACGAGACGGGCGGGGTGGGCGCGGTGGGCGATCTGGAAGAGTTTCTGGGTGTCGTGGGTGAACGTCCGCTGTCGGGCCACGACATCAAGGAGCTCTATCGCGCCGCCTTCGAGCGCGACATCACGCTCGCTGGACCGGCCGACGATACCGCGATCATGGCATTTCTGGTCGACGCCACGAGCGGCCGCTACGACCTGACCGACGTGGCGCAGCGCTTTCTGGGCGAGGTGCTCGGGACCGCCACCCCGTCACTCTTCGACGAGAACGCCGATGACGACGCACTCTTTCACCACGTGGCTGTGGTGGCGCGACTGCGTGGTGCGCTGCGAAGCGAGATCGAGCGTTGGGAACTCGATTTCGTCTACTCGACGATTGAACTGCCACTCGTGGCGGTGCTCGGACGTATGGAAGCCAGGGGAGTGCGCGTCGACGTGTCGATGCTCAAGACCATTGCCGCGGAGTTCACCGAAGAGGCCCAACGTCTGGACCGCGAGATCCAGCTGGTCGCTGGTCACGAGTTCAAGGTGAATTCACCCCAGCAACTCCAGACGGTGCTGTTCTCGGAGTTGGGGCTCACGCCGGGTAAGAAGATCAAGACTGGTTTCTCCACCGACGCCACCACGCTCGAGGCCATCGCCGACGAGCACCGGATCGTGCCGCTTATTCTTCGTTTCCGCGAGGTGGAAAAACTGCGCAGTACGTACGGCGCGCCCCTGATTGACGCGGTGGGGCCCGACGGGCGCATTCACGCCCAGTTCCACCAGACGGTGGCCCGCACCGGACGGCTCTCCTCGGAGAATCCCAATCTGCACAACATCCCGGTACGTTCGGCCGAAGGACGGCGTTTGCGCTTTGCTTTCTTGCCAACTGAAGGTTGGTCCCTCGCCGTCGCCGACTACAACCAGATCGAATTGCGTATCCTCGCGCACCTGTCCCAGGACTCGGGCCTCCTCGCGGCCTTCGCCAGCCACGAGGACGTCCACCGCACGATCGCCGCTTCGGTCTTTGGCGTCGCGCCGGCCGAGATTACCCCCGAGCAGCGCGAACAGGCCAAGGCCGTCTCCTACGGACTGGCCTACGGCATGGAGGCCTTCGGTCTCTCACAGCGCCTCGGCGTGCCCGTCAGCGCCGCCAAGGAGATCATGGAAAAGTATTTCGCCGGATTTCCGACGCTGCGGCGCTACATGGACGACACCGTCAAGGAGGTCAGGGCCAAGGGCTATTCACGCACCGAGTTCGGCCGCATCCGGCCATTTCCCGACCTCGCCACGGCGACCGGTCCCCAGCGCGCGGCGGCCGAACGTCAAGCCAAGAACGCCGCAATTCAGGGCCTGGCCGCCGACATCTTCAAGTCCGCGCTCGTGCGACTCGATCACCGACTCACCGACGAAGGCCTCCAGGCTCGCCTCATATTGCAGGTGCACGACGAGGTGCTGGTCGAGGCGCCGCCCGAGGAGACGCAACGAGTGCAGACCGCAATTCTTGAGGCGTTGACCGAGGTCGCCAATCTGAGCGTGCCACTCGAAGTGTCCCTGCACTGGGGCGATTCCTGGGCCGCCGCCAAGGGCTAGGGGCCCTCTGATACAGTGGAAACCTGGGTTTACACCGGCGACCCAGCCCTGATTGTCTAGTTGGCCCCGGTGTGGTCGCTCGAAAGTAGTTCGAATGTCGGACGGCACTAGCCTCCTTTCCCCCGTAGAGATGGGAACCTTCGACGCCGAGGGAAATTACATTCCCCGCGTCATTACCGAAGACAACATGGTCGGCACGGACCTTACCGATTTGGTGGGTAATTCCGTCCTCGAATTCGAGGACGGTGACCTCGTCACCGGCACCGTGGTCAAGATCGACCACGACGAAGTCCTCTTGGACATCGGCTTCAAGTCCGAAGGCGTGATTCCCGCTCGCGAACTGTCCATCCGCAACGACGTCGACCCCTCGGAGATTGTCTCCCTGGGCGAGAAGGTCGAATGCCTGGTGCTGCAGAAGGAAGACAAGGAGGGCCGTCTGGTCCTCTCGAAGAAGCGCGCCCAGTACGAGAAGGCGTGGGCCAACATCGAAGAGCTCAAGAATCGCGACGAGATGGTCAAGGGCGTGGTGATCGAAGTAGTCAAGGGTGGTCTCATCGTCGACATTGGTCTGCGCGGCTTCTTGCCCGCCTCGTTGGTGGAATTGCGCCGCGTGCGCGAGTTGCAGCCCTACATCGGCAAGACGGTCGAGGCCAAGATCATCGAACTCGACCGCAACCGCAACAACGTGGTGCTCTCGCGTCGCGCCTGGCTCGAAGAGACCCAGAAGGAGCAGCGCGGCGACTTCCTCAACAACCTCAAGCCGGGCGAGCGCCGTCACGGTGTCATCTCCTCCGTCGTCAACTTCGGTGCCTTCGTGGACCTGGGCGGCATGGACGGCCTCATCCACGTGTCCGAACTCAGCTGGAAGCACATCGACCACCCGAGTCAGGTCGTGGCCGTGGGCGACGAAGTCGACGTCGAAGTTCTCGACGTCGACTTTTCCAAGGAGCGCATCTCTCTGTCGCTCAAGGCAACCCAGTCCGACCCGTGGCAGGTCTTCGCAGACGGCCACGCGGTTGACCAACTGGTGTACGGCCGCGTGACCAAGATGGTGCCCTTCGGCGCCTTCGTTCAGGTCGGCGACGGCATCGAGGGTCTAGTGCACATCTCGGAGATGGCCGCCCACCACGTCGAATCTCCCGATCAGGTCGTCACGGCCGGCGAAGAACTCTGGGTCAAGATCATCGAACTCGACACCGCGCGCCGTCGCATCTCGCTATCGATTAAGCAAGCCGCAGAGGGCGGAGAGGTCTCCGAGGAGTACCGCGAAGCCTTCGGTAGCCACGCCTACGACACGGAGGGTAACTACATTGGTGGCTTCGAATACGGCGAGTTCACACCCGAGACTGAAGCGCAGGCCGCCTGGGCCGAGTACGCCACTGACACCGTCGCCAAAACGCCCGATGAGGGCGACGTCGAGACGGTCGAAGTGGCCGAGGTTGTCGAAGAATCGGCCAACTAGTCCACGATTCACGTCGCGAACCCGCCGAGTCCCCAACGATTCGGCGGGTTTCGTCGTTTCTCGACGCGCCGGAGTGCCTTCGTGTCACAGGTGACTCGGTACCGTGGTGAGGTGAAGCGGATTGCACTGGCCGGAGGAATCGGGGCGGGAAAGTCGACGGTGGTTGACTACCTACGCGCCCTGGAGTATCTGGCCATCGACGCCGACGAGGTCTACCGCGACCTGAGCGCAACCGGTCAGCCGCTGGTGTCGACCCTCGTTGACGCCTTCGGACGGGCCATCCTCACCCCCGAAGGAGAGCTTGATCGTCCCTTCGTGGCGTCCGTGGTCTTTTCCGACCCGACGGCGCTCATTCGGCTGAACGCCATCACCCACGGCCCCATCGGCCGCGAGATGCGCCGACAGATGGACGCCGCCGACGCGAAGGTGGTCTTCGTCGCAATTCCCCTCTTTCGCGACGAACACCGCGCGCAACTCGGGATCGATGAGATGTGGTCGGTGCAGGTGAACCCCGAGGTGGCGGTGGAGCGACTGGTTCAACAACGCGGCATGTCCGAGAACTCGGCCCGGGCGAGGATCGACAATCAAGTCAGCAACGCCGAACGCGAAGCAATGGCCGACGAGGTCATTTGGAACAATACCGACCGCGACGCCCTGCGATCACGGATTGATGAGCTCTTGCGTGAGCGGGGTCTCGATGGCTACTGAGTTCCTCGTCGAGTCACCCTTTCGCCCCTCGGGCGACCAGCCCCTCGCCATCGCGACCCTCGCCCAGGGCGTTAACGATGGCCTGCGCTACCAAACTCTCGAAGGCATCACCGGCAGTGGCAAGACCGCGACGATTGCCTGGCTAGTCGAGCAGGTGCAACGCCCGACACTGATCCTGGAGCCCAACAAATCCTTGGCGGCCCAGTTGGCGTCGGAGCTCAAGGAGATGTTGCCGTCGAATCGCGTCGAGTTCTTCGTCTCCTACTACGACTACTACCAACCCGAGGCGTACATCCCTCGCACCGACACCTTCATTGAAAAGGACAGCGCGGTCAATGAGGAGATTGACCGGTTGCGCCATTCGGCGACCTCCTCGCTGCTGACTCACCGCGACACCATCGTCGTGGCGTCGGTCTCGTGCATCTACGGCCTGGGATCGCCACTGGAATACCGCGACCGCATGTTGCGACTCGAGGTCGGTGCCGTGCACGACCAGCGCGTGCTGTTGCGGCGACTCGTCGAGATGCAGTACAGCCGCAATGACGTGGTCATCGATCGCGGAACGTTCCGTCTCAAGGGCGACACCCTCGAGTTGCAGCCCGCCTATTCGAACGAAGCAGTGCGCGTCTCGTTCTTCGGCGACGAGATCGACGAGATCTCGTTCTTCAACCCCGTCACTCAAGAGCGTCGCGGCAAGGTCGACGACGTCACGCTCTTCGCCGCCTCGCATTACGCCACGAGTTCCGAAACGCTGCAGCGCGCCTGTCGCAGCATCGAAGAGGAGTTGGGCCAACAACTGAATATCTTCGAGAAGGAGGGCAAACTCCTCGAAGCGCAGCGACTGCGTTCACGCACCGAGCACGATCTCGAAATGCTCGAGCAGACCGGAATCTGCGCGGGCATCGAGAATTATTCGGCGCATCTCGATGGTCGAAGCCGCGGCGAACGGCCCTTCACCTTGCTCGATTATTTCCCCGACGACATGCTGATCGTCATTGACGAGTCCCACGTGGCAGTGCCGCAGATTCGCGGCCAGTACGCCGGCGATCGCTCGCGCAAGGAAACATTGGTGGAACACGGGTTTCGCCTGCCGAGCGCCATGGACAACCGACCACTGAACTTCGATGAGTTCATGGAGATCGTCCCCCAGATCGTTTTCGTCTCGGCGACCCCCGGTCCCTACGAGACCCAAGTGTCGGACCAGATCGCCGAGCAGGTAATCCGGCCCACCGGACTGCTCGACCCGGTCATCACCGTGGTGCCGACGAAGAATCAGATTGACGATCTGCGAGTGCGCATGGACGCCGTCATTGCGCGCAAAGAGCGAGTTTTGATTACCACCTTGACGAAGCGAATGTCGGAAGACCTCACGAATTTCCTCGTGAAGGCGGGCTATCGGGTGCAGTACCTGCATAGTGACATCGACACCGTGCAGCGCATCGAGATCCTGCGCTCCCTGCGCCTGGGTGAATTCGACATCCTCGTCGGCATCAACCTGCTGCGCGAAGGTCTCGACCTGCCCGAGGTCTCTCTGGTGGCGATCCTCGACGCCGACAAGGAGGGTTTCCTGCGATCGAGGTCGGCCCTCATCCAGACCATCGGACGCGCCGCGCGTAACGCCAACGGCGAGGCAGTGCTCTACGCCGACCGCATCACCGATTCGATGCGCGCAGCCATCTCGACCACTGAACGACGCCGTCTCATGCAGATCGAGTACAACGAGGAGCACGGCATCACCCCCATCAGCATCACGAAGAACGTGGCCGACATTCTGGGTCGGCTCCGCTCGGAGAACGCGCCCGAACCCACCAACAAGGTGCACGGCATCTCGTCGCTCGAAACCATCGCATCCGATGACCTGAACTTGGAGATTGCCCGGGTGGAGGACGCGATGCTCGCCGCCGCCGCGGAACTGCGATTCGAGGAGGCCGCGGCATTGCGAGATTACCTGCATACACTGCAAATCCAGGGACTCGGTGAGGACCTTCGCCGATTAGAACTCGACGCTTAGGCATTAGATTCACAGCATGGCGTCGACGATTCGTGTACAGGGCGCTCGCGTTCACAACCTCAAAAACCTCTCGGTCGAGATACCTCGGGACCAGTTGGTCGTCTTCACCGGGCTGTCGGGATCAGGGAAATCATCCTTGGCCTTCGACACTATCTACGCCGAAGGCCAGCGACGCTACGTCGAGAGTCTCTCGGCCTACGCCCGACAATTTCTTGGTCAGATGGATAAACCCGACGTCGAGTTCATCGAGGGCCTCTCACCAGCGATTTCCATCGACCAGAAGACCGCGTCACGTAATCCACGTTCAACGGTGGGCACCATCACCGAGATTCATGATTACCTGCGTCTGCTCTTCGCGCGCATCGGCGTGCCCCACTGCCACGTCTGTGGACGTCTGGTCACCCGACAAACGCCACAGCAAATAGTCGATCTCGTGCTGGCCCGCGAGGATGCCGGCCGATTCCTGGTTCTTGCGACGGTGGTCGAGGGCCGCAAGGGCGAGTACTCGACTCTGCTGAACGAGCTCGCCGCTCAAGGTTTCAGTCGAGTCCGCGTGGACGGCACCGTGCACGAACTCAGCGACCGCGAAGAGATAACTCTCGCGCGTTACGAACAGCACACCATCGACGTCGTGCTCGACCGCCTGACCGTCAAGAGCGCGAGCCGCCAGCGACTGACCGAGTCGGTGGAAGCGGCCTTGAAACTCACCAAGGGTCTGGTCTCGTTCCTCTTCGTGGAGTCCGATGAGTTGGTACAGTTCTCGGAGAAGATGGCCTGCACCAACTGCGGCATCAGTTTCACGGAGTTGGCCCCGCGCGACTTCTCCTTCAATTCACCCTACGGTGCGTGCCCGACCTGCACCGGACTCGGCACGCGATTTGAGGTCGACCCCGACCTCGTGGTGCCCGACCCGACGCTGTCCCTCGCCGACGGCGCGCTGGCGCCGTGGGGGGGAGCGCGCTTCAAGTACTTCGACCGTCTCATCGCCGGCATCGCCGACCTGGGCGGCTTCGACATCAACACCCCCTGGTCCAAACTCAAGGCCAAGGACCGCAAGCTGATCCTGCACGGAGTCGACAAGAAATCCGTCCCGGTCAAGTTCCGCAACCGCTACGGGCGCGTGCGCACCTACGAGACGACCTTCAACGGGATCGTCGAATGGCTGGAGCGCAAGCGCAATGAGGCCGACGGCGACTGGTCGCGCGAGCAGGCCGAGCAGTACATGCGCGAGGTCGAGTGCACCTCCTGTCACGGGCAACGACTCAAGCCCGAGGTGCTGGCCGTGAAGATCCACGCCCACAACATCGCCGACGTCAACTCCATGACCATCGACGAAGCCATCGCGCTCTTCTCCACACTCGAACTCACCGAGCGCGAGACCACCATTGGTCGCCAGGTGATCAAGGAGATCGTCGCGCGCCTCACCTTCTTGATGGACGTCGGACTCGACTACCTCACCCTTAGTCGGGCCTCCGCCACGCTCTCGGGCGGCGAAGCCCAGCGCATTCGCCTGGCCAGCCAGATCGGCAGCTACCTGGTGGGCGTGCTCTACGTGCTGGACGAGCCCTCGATCGGATTGCACCAGCGCGACAATCGGCGTCTGATCGCCACGCTCGAGCGCCTGCGCGACCTCGGCAATTCCGTGATCGTGGTGGAGCACGACGAAGAGACGATTCGACTCGCTGACTTCATCGTCGACATCGGACCGGGCGCCGGAGAATTCGGTGGTGAGGTCGTTCACGCGGGAACTTACAAGGAACTGCTGGAGAACACCGAGTCGATCACTGGCCAGTACCTGTCGGGAGTGCGCGCCATCGAGATTCCGGCCACCCGGCGCCCGGGAGATGGAAATCACCTAGTCATCAAGGGCGCGCGGGCCAACAACCTGCGCGACATCACGGTCAAAGTCCCGTTGGGGCAATTCGTAGCGGTCACCGGGGTCTCGGGTTCGGGCAAATCGACACTGATCAACGGCATCTTGCTCGCCTCCCTCGAGCGACAGATCAACCGCGCCAAGACCACGGCAGCGGAACACGACACCATCACCGGCGTGAAGTTCCTCGACAAGGTCGTGGCCGTCGATCAGCAGCCCATCGGGCGCACGCCACGGTCCAACGCCGCCACCTACACCGGCGTCTTTGACAAGGTGCGCAAACTTTTCGCGGAGGTCTCCGAAGCCAAGGTGCGCGGGTATCAGCAGGGTCGTTTCTCCTTCAACGTCAAGGGCGGGCGCTGCGAGGCCTGCGCCGGTGACGGCACCATCAAGATCGAGA
>PLEI01000061.1:0-329 GCA_003136415.1 Acidimicrobiaceae bacterium
CATCACCGTTGAGGCGAAGAGTCCTCGGCTGTCGAGGGTCCGCCAGGAGCCATCATCCTTGGCTTGCACCCGATTGAGGATGACCACGTGGTCGTGGAGTTGAGGATCACCGTCGCGAGAATCGAAGTGGGTGAAGCTCGCCGCGACGACCCCCATGATGTCTTCCTCAACGCAGCCCTGTTTGCCTGAACGGGAGTGAAAGACCTCGCGCTCGGCGTAGGCGAGGACCTCGGCGATGGCCTCTTGGTGGCACCGGTAGATGACTTCGCGGGTGGACTTGTCGGCCAACGCCCAGGCCACCGAGACACTCTTGGAGGGGCTGAACGTCA
>PLEI01000061.1:385-15269 GCA_003136415.1 Acidimicrobiaceae bacterium
GAGTGCCAGTTTCGCTGTAGTAACGAACGAGGTCCGACTTGTCGGCACCCTCGGGACCGTCACCGACGGCGATGGATTTGAGGAGGTACTTGTAGCCCGCTCCTATGCTGAGTCGTCGAATCGTCATCATGTCGTTGGCACACCCATGCGTCACAATGGTCGCAATAATGCCTCTTCAACTGGACCTCGGGTGCCAGACGTGTGCCATAACTCCCAGAAGCGACCGAAGAGTAGAGAAAGGTAAGAGAAGCGAGGGGACGGAAGCCAACGGTGGATAGGTGTAAAGCGAGGCCAAGTGGGAAAAGCAGGAGAGGTGTGGGACAGCGTTCTCGGAGTGAGAAGAGTCGCAAAGAATGCGGTAGGGCAAAAAGTAATCAGTGGCGATCCAATTCGCCAAGTTCGGGTACCTCTGGGAGTGACTGGTCGGCATGTTGAGGCCCCACCCTCCGTTATCGATGACGAACAGCCATTGGCGTCGCCGCGACGGTGCCTTCGCACGACAAAGAGCGAAAGTGCGGAGGATACGAGGTTCATCAGACAAGGTTGGCGGAAGAAAATGAGGTCGATCTCCTGGGTGCCGAAATCATCGATGGCTCTCCAGTGAAAATCTGCGCCCCTTAGAATGGACTCGAGCAAGTACGCGGGCGGTTCTTCGAGCGTTTGTCCCTTCGCGACCGAATCCCGTAGTCGACACGAAACCGACAAGCACCGTTTGCAATCGAGTCACACCTTGACTCTCGGCTCTAATTCCATACGCTGGAGGACTCTATCGAGCCGTTAGCGATTTCTATGTGTTCTCGCCACTTCGAACTCTTCGTTGTGTCGATGTTGAGATTTGTTGATCGAGCGTTGGGCAAAACTTTATTGGCATTTGTGCGATTCTTTCTCTCGTTGTGGCTCAAATGTTCGCGGTTGCCGGTCGAAGTTGACCAGCGGCGGGCGCACTGGTGTGGCTCAACGCTGTTCTTTGATCAACGGATGAAGTGACTGATGATCGTGGGAAGTCTCGAAATTGAAGTGCGGTTTATGACCAATGCAGCAAATGCCTCATCATCGAACTAGTCGAACACTGCAAGGAGACATCGTACTCATGGGAACATTGACCAGGACCTTTGGCCTCAAGACGATAACTAGTCTCATACGGGCCAAGGGTCTCAGGATCGGATTCGTGATTCCCATGACATTGGCGTTGCTGTTGGGAACCACGCTCACCCCCATCAGCAGTGTTGCCTACGCATTGCCGACCACTCACCGGGCGACGACCCCCGCCATGACTCCCGCTACGGCCGCGCCGAGCCGTGTCAAATCTGCGACGATTCCGGCCCCGAGTGCTGCAATGAGGGAAGCCCTTAACGTCCCTCGCCGGTTGAGCGCCACGTACACAACCAGTGGCGCCGTGCTCGCGGGTGGTCGCGTGCGCTTCACCGTCGGAGGTATAGAGATCGGCCGCGGCGTGAAGCTCACCACCCCCGCTACGACCCTCGTGCATCGAGCCAACGCGACCTCGTACGCGAGTCGCACTACTACCGATTCCTTCGCCCCGGTGTCGGCCGGAATCGAGCAAACCGTCACCGTGCGTGCCCGTCCGGCAGGCTCCGGGGCCCTGACCATTCAGGTCCCCATCTCCGGCGACCTGCTCGCCGCCGGGAGTGGCACCTCGATCGACTTGAAGGCGAACCCTCACACAATCGTGGCTACGTACTCGCACCTGAAAGTCGTCGACGCCCGCGGGCAAACCGTACCCGCGACGCTCTCCACCGTTGATCAGGGGCGGGCCATCGCCATCACGGTTCACGACGCGCGGGCCACCTACCCGTTGACCATCGATCCCACGTGGGCCCAGGTTGCTGAGTTTGTCCAGTACCAGGATTTCGGCGGGCAACTCCAATACGCCGCCACGCCGACGGGCACGATTCTCCTGCCGGTGAGCAATGCGGGGAGCAATGCCATCGACGCCTACAGCGTTGAAAATGGCGCGTGGGTCGACACCCAGACGATCTCACCCGTCAACATCGACATCACCTCGTCTTACGCTGCGACCTCCAACGAGTTGGTGACGACCTACACTGCTGCAGGCGTGACTACGACGTACGTCTACACCCTCGTCGGAGCGACGTGGACACTTGGCCAATCGTTCACCGAGTCAGGCGCTTCGCCGACCGTCACGTTGTCACCAGACGGCAACACTTTGGCGGAGGCGTACATTGGCAACTCGGTGGGCACGGCCACCAGCGCGGGGCAAGCCCTAATATTTACCCGAACCGCGGGGTCATTCGCCCTCTCCACGACCCTCTCGGCTCCCGACGCATGCACTAACTGCCTCTTCGGCGCCAGTATGACTCTGGCTGGCTCTGAATTGGCGATTTCCGCCGAGGGTTCCGGCTTCGGTGCGACGACGGGGACCGTCTACGTGTACAGCGGCTCCGGCGCGTCGTGGACGATGACTGGTGAGCTGTACGGCACCACCAGTGAAGCCAACTTCGGACGGAATATTGCGATCTCCGGCAATCTTCTGGCGATCGCCGACAACAACATCAACTGGGCCACTGGCACCGGAACACAAAACTTCGTCTATACGTACGAATGGAATGGGACGACTTGGCAATTCCTCACGAGGCTCTCTACAGGTATCACCGGCACCGGAACGACGGCCTTTGGGTCCAGCGTGGCCTTCACCACCAATTACGACGGCTACCCCGAACTCGCTATTGGTGATCCCGGTGCATCGGGCCAAGTGGGTTGGCAGGGTGTGGTCAACTTCTTCTATTTTAACGGCACGACCTGGGTCGGGGAAAGCCAACTCTTTCCCGCCGATGCTCACACCAACGGGTACTTTGGCGAGTGGATGACGTACACCGACGGTCTCTTGTTCGTGGTGAGTTTTTCGAACATTAGTTATGGATCGTTTTATCCTCTGAACATCTACCTTTATGACAGCTCAGGAGCATTGGCGACTTCGTCAACCATCGGCCGAAGCACCGCCATGGGGAGTAAGACTCTCAAGCCGTGTAACAAAAACAAGAATCCGGTCAACTGTTCCAGCGGAGACTTTTGGCACACTTTTACAGATTCGTCAATTCCTGGTTACGGACCCAGCCTAAATCTCACTCGCACCTACAACTCGCTGAACGCGTCCACCGAAGGCATTTTCGGTTACGGATGGTCGTCGTCATACGACCAGCACCTCGTGGTCAATGGCGACAGCTCGATATCGATCACGATGGCCGATGGTTCGCAGTTGACTGCTGAGCCCAATGGAAGTGGTGGATTTACGTTACCGACGTCCTCGGATTCGACGCTGACTATGTCGGGTAGTAATTACCTTTACAACTGGCAAGGCACTGTAACCTACGAGTTCAATTCCTCGGGTCAACTGACATCGATTACTGATCCCAATGGGTTCTCCACGTTACTTGGCTATTCATCTGGGAAGTTGTCTACCGTGACTGACTCGAGCAGTCGGACCCTCACCTTCGCCTACGGAACCAATGGTCTCGTCTCCTCGGTTACCGATCCCCTGAGCCGCGTGACGCACTACTCCTACGACTCCTCGGGCAATCTCACGAGCGTAACTGATCCCTTGGGCAAAGTCACCTCGTTCACCTACGGCACGAATCACTTGCTCTTGACGATGACGTTCCCTAATGGTCAGTCTGGCGGCTCGCACGTTGGCACCGACGTGGTCAATACCTATAACAGTTCTGGTCAGGTCCTCACTCAGACGGACCAGTTGGGCAACATAACCACTTTCGCCTATACCGGAAACAACTTCTCCTTGACCGGAGGCACTACTACGATCACCGATCCGAACGGCAACGTGGAAGTACAGGATTACCTCAACGGGATTCTCCAATCGTTGACTAAAGGATACGGCACGAGCTCCGCGGCGACCTGGACTTACAACTATGACCCCATAACCTTGGGGACCGCCTCGACGACGGATCCGAACGGCAACACAACGTCCGCCACCTACGATGCCAGTGGAAATCTCATCTCAAAGACGAATGCCCTCGGCAAGACCACCACGTTTACGTACAACTCCTTCGGCGAGCAAACGTGTATGGCGCAACCGTTGGCCGCCAATCCCTGTTCTTCGTTGACGCCGCCATCGGCAATTACGGCGGGCACCGCGACGATTGTTCCACCTTCGTCGGCACCGCCGGCGTACGTGACCTACAGCGAATACGACACCGACGGGAAGCTGATCTACCAGACCACTGGTGACTACACGCCCAGTGGCACGCTCACTCAAGTACGTACGTCGTATCGCCTCTATAACGGACAATCGGTCACATTGGGAACAACAAATGACTCCTGTACGACATCCGCTCCTTCGACGGAGTTGCCGTGCGCCACGATCAACCCCGACGGTGTGGTGACGCAACTCACCTATGACTCTCGCGGCGATTTGACGTCAAAGTCGACGACGTACCCTTCGAAGACGACCTACGGCTACGACACCGACGGCGAACAGACCAGTATGACGACGCCTGACGGGAATCTGACGGGAGCCAATGCGGCGAACTTCACGACGACCTACGTCTATAACTCCGGCGGTCAATTGACGTCGGAGACTCAAGGCGGGGGCACCGGTTCAACGGTGACCGCTCGAACGACGTCCTATGGCTACGACGGAGACGGCAACACGACCTCCGTTACCGATGCCCGCGGCTACGCAACGACGACTGCATTCAACGCCAATGATGAACCCACACTCGTGACGAATCCACTGGGCAACGCCACCCTCACCTGTTACGACGGTGTTGGCAATGTGTCAGAGGTTGTTCCGCCCGTCGGCGTTGCGGCGAATTCACTCACTCCAGCCAGCTGCCCGAGCAGTTTCCCTAGTGGTTATGGTAATCGACTTGCGACCGACGCCACCTCGAGCACGTATAACGCTCTGAGTGAGAAGACGGTCGTGACGACGCCCGCCCCACCGGGACTGACGGGCTTCGAGACGACGACGAATGGCTATGACCTTGGCGGCCGACTTACTTCAGTGACGGCTCCTTCGACGAGTACCAGCGGCGGAGCTTCAATCTCCGCCGTCGGTT
This sequence comes from Acidimicrobiaceae bacterium, assembly GCA_003136415.1. Lineage (GTDB taxonomy): Bacteria > Actinomycetota > Acidimicrobiia > Acidimicrobiales > RAAP-2 > RAAP-2. The sequence goes on from PLEI01000061.1 coordinate 5,440, forward strand.
CGCTGGCACAGTTCGAGGGAGCGGGTATCTCTACACTCTCGGTCAATCCTCAGCACGCCGGCGATTCATTCGTGCTTGCCGTCCAGTTGAATACCTCGGGCGTTTCTGTAACGGGGGTAAGTGGAGGAGGTGCCACTTGGCACAAGCTCACTAATGCTGGTTCCAACCCCGTCGCCGAACTCTGGCTGGGCACGGTAGCTGCCACTGGAGCTTCGACCATCACCGTGACATATTCAGGGTCTGTTACATCCACCTATATCGATCTCGAGGCGCAGGAATACACCAACGGGGCTGGTTCAACGACCACTTGGTCCCAAGACGTGGTCGGGAGTTCAAACAATCCGTCGTCAACTGTCGTGAACTTCCCCACGTTTACGCCGAGCGCAGCGCGTGAACTCTATGCTGGATTCGCCGTCGTCAGCCAGACGGGGCTAGCGGGGACGACGAGTGGATTCACCTACGACGTCACGTCTCCCGCGCCGAGCGTCTCCTCGGTGAGTCCGAACACCGGCTCGACGGCGGGGGGAACCTCGCTCACCGTCACCGGCACCAATTTCACCGGAGCCACGGCGGTCAAGTTCGGTGCGGTCGCCGCGGCGTCGTTCAGCGTCACCTCCTCGACCACCGCGACGGCGGTGTCGCCGGCGGGAACGGCCGGCACGGTGGACGTCACGGTCACCACCCCGAACGGCACGTCGGCGACGAATTCTGGGGACACCTTTGCCTTCGTCACGTCTCTGGGCGCCAACGTGTTTATATACAACCCCAACGTGTCGAACGCGGTCAGCCCCACCGCAGCTCAGTCGCCAGCGGGGACGTCGATTACCGTAGGGGCGTTGATTGTCGCCAGCGGCGGAGCGACCAATGACGTGACGGACTACACCTACGACGCGGCGGGCAATCTATTGACGACCACAGTTGGCGTGGGGACGACGAGTGCGGCCACCACAAGTTACTGCTATGACCCCGACGAGAATAGGACTGCCGTGGTAGCCGCCGATGGCAACGTAACAACGGTCGCGACGTGCTCGACCTCGTCGCCCTATCAGACATCGTCGTCTTATCAGACTGGGTACAAATACGACAGTTTGGGCGAACTGGTGACTCAAGTCGCTCCCGTCACCACGGCGGCACCCAGTGGACAAATCACCACCTATACCTACGACCCGGCGGGCAACCAGATCACGTCGACGAACCCCAACGCGGTGACGGCTACCAACACCTACACGCCTCTCAATCAGCTCGCCTCGGTGACGTACTCCGACGACACACACGGCGTGCTTTACAGCTATGACGCGAACGGCAACATGACGGGAATGGTCGACGCCAGTGGGACCACGACCAACGGGTACGACCCCTTCAATGAGATGACCAGTTCGACGAACGGAGCAGGCGCCGCGACGGCATATTCTTACGACGTCGACGGCAACACGACGGGAATTACGTATCCCCTCGGCTCGGGAGCAACGTGGGCTAGTACCAACACGGTCGCCTACACCTACGATCACGCGGACCAGATGGCTTCGGTGACTGACTTCAATGGTCATACGTCGAACTACACGACGACGGCCGACGGACTACCGTCAGCCTTGACTCTGGGGGCCAGTGGCGACACCGTCTCGACGAGTTACGCGGCCAATGGCGCGCCATCATCCATCACTTTGGGTAATGGTTCCACGTTGCAGCAGTTCTCCTACTCCGACGCGCCCTCGGGAGCGATCGCGAGCGAAACCGACCTGCCTTCGAGTTCACTCTCTCCGGCGGCCTATGCGTACAACGCCCAGAGCCAAGTGACCCAGGACACGCCCGGATCGGGCCCGGCGAAGTCGTACGCCCTCGACGCCAGTGGGAACCTGACCACGTTGCCGACTGGAGCGAGTGGCACGTACAACGCAGCGTCGCAGGTGACCTCGTCGACGTTGTCAGGGACGGCGACGTCGTACACGTACGACGCGGCGGGTAATCGAACAGGTGAGAGCGTCGGCGGGACCGCCGCGGTAGCCGCGACCTACAACGGAGTAAATGAGCTCACTACGTACAGTGACTCCGCGGCCAGCATGTCCAGTTCGACGTACAACGGGTTGGGTCTTCGCACTACCTCGACGATTACGCCGAGTGGTGGAGGCGCGGCTACACAGAATTTCACTTGGGACGACGCAACCGGATCACCGTTGCTGCTTATGGACTCGACGAACGCCTATATCTACGGAATTGGCGGAACACCACTTGAGCAGCTTGGGATTTCTTCAGGGACAATTCGCTATTTTGACTCGGACGTTCTTGGATCAGTGCGCGGAATCGTCTCGTCGTCGGGCAGCCTCAGTGCCTCGACGTCATACGACGCGTGGGGAAATCCGCAAACGTCAGGTGGGCTTTTGTCATACTCGCCCTTTGGCTTTACAGGCGGATACACCGATGGTACTCAGTTGATCTACTTAGTGAATCGATTCCTTGACACAAGTGTGGGTCAGTTCGTTTCGGTTGATCCCATGAACGCCTTCACCGGTCAGCCTTATTCCTACACAGCAGACAATCCGATAAATGTAGTCGATCCTCTGGGACTTTTCCCCAATTGGAGTTCAATCAGACACGGGATAAGTTCGGGTTTCGATGTAACTCGTCACACATTTGCGGCAGCAACAGATTATCCGGCGAACTTACTAATCAATGGCGGCTACTCGATATATTCAGCGTATGACCAGATCTATCAAAATGGTCAAAATGGCTGCTCTTTCTTTTCATCTAGCAATCTCAACGCCGTTGAGGCCGCACTGATTGCCGATATCAACGTTGGGTCAGTTGCGGATGGCGGTGAATCTGCCAGTGCGTTGGAAGCTGCCGTGAATTCGATAGATGCGGTAGCAATCAAAGGCTTTACTAAACACGGACTTGAGCAGATACTAGGTCGAGATGGAGGCGTTGGGGTTTCCAACGCAGCTGTATCTGACGCCGTAACGAACCCGCTAGAGGTCACGCCGCAGTTGGATGGAAAGCTAAAGTACGTTGGCAGTGACGCGGTCGTAATACTTAACTCTGAAGGAAAAGTCGTAACTGCTTGGGCGACGGGAAAGAAGGGTGTTAGGTGATGCAAAATGGAAAATGTTATTGACTCAATCCCGACAGCGAATCGGGAGCTGTTTATTGAAGTACTAGCGAGTTCAAATCCAGATTTACTTAATTCACTGATGGGCCACGCTGAACCATCCTCTGAAGAAGTCAGGATGGTTCAAGACATCCTTTCGTTGGAGTTCACTGCGTGCCTTGAGGCCAATGACGAGCCGACGGATAGAGGAAAGCGGATTGATGACTTAATTGGCGCATTCGTACTCAAGTGGTTAATTAACACGGATGCAGATTAAGTAACTCGAGTGGGAAGGTCCGTTGTCGGCCAGGTTGGAGTTGATCGAGACTACAGACCATTCGGACTCGAAGTTCCGCAGAATATCGATAGGGCATGACTACCTCCAGATAGATCACAGCCAAACTCGCATAAACGAGGTCCCTTATTTCCGGTCAGGGAAAACCTGACCGGAAAACCGGGTCAGGACCCGTCCGAGGTGGATTACTTCTTGGGACGCTGCCCCCGAGTTTGGCTGTTCCGGTGGGACTACTTGGGCTACTCCTTGGCAACGCGAACATTGCAATCTCATTCGCAAGTGGTGGCAGAACTGCCTTGGTGTGGATGATCGCCTGAGGGATATTTGCGGTTGCTTTGGGTGTCCTTCTAGGGAACCTCATGCCGCTGGCATTCTCAGTCAGAGATTTGGAACTGCTCCAAGATGGCCGGTGTATTTCTGGATCAGCTCTGAGGAAATATTTTGAGCCTGCCGAGACTCTCGTCTCGATAATTAGTCTTCCGATGATTCTTGATAAGTGGTGAATCTATCCAGTTCTGGTCACCACTACCGATCACCACTTTCTGCTAATTCTCCAATTGCAGCACCTTGAGGAGTTCGAAAAAACGCTACGAGGACTCAATCGCACCGTCACAATGGAGAGATCCCTCCCTTACTTGTATGGCGGTCACCAGGCGGCGATGGCGAGCCGATCCACGGGCCAACTACCAAGAACGAGCGGTTGTCCTCTTCAGGATTCGGTTGCGCCAAGTGAACTCAATGAGGCAGTAGTAATCGGGGAATCGATCAGACCGGACATTGTCAAATTATGACCGCTCCGGCCCCACGATGAAAAGTTGAAGGCAATTGATTCTCGAGTCAATTGCGTCCGGGCTATGGCGAACAGGACTGAGGCGCAAATGAATTTGAGTGTCCACGTGGAAAGTCCCGAGCGACGCGACCGTTGCGCGTCGTGCCAATCTCGGGAGTCTTTCGATGATCAACGGTGGTGGCGTGCAAATTCACAGTTTCTGTCAGTCCACAATGCTGAAGACCCCTGAAGATGGCACGGTCTCTCCGCAGATTTGTTCCCTGCCACTATTACGAAGCCTTTTCATCGACGTTGGTGAGCCGCGGTGAAGAAGCTGGTACTTTTCGCGGTCGTCTCGATCGTGATCGTTGCATTTGCTCTCCTAGGAATCATTATCTTGTTCAGCACAGTTGGAGGGACTGCTCAGGTAGCGGCGTGCGCTCTTTCATCTGCGCGCTCGCCAGTCACGGCGACTTCTACAACTACCACTTCGGGTCCACCTGCCAACTTCAACTGCGGTGTGTCATCGTCGGCAACTTTGCCCAATGTTTCAGTTATCGATTATGGACTTCCAATGAATTTTGTCATTCCCGCCAATGCCACAACCGTTGAAACCGTGGCCATTACTTATGCCCTCGCCCAACTCGGCAAACAGTACCTTTGGGGCGGCTCTGGCCCAGACGCTTTCGACTGTTCGGGCCTCACCATGATGGCCTGGGCCAATTCCGGCGTGACCTTGCTGCACTACACGGGGGATCAGATCAACGAAGGAACGGCCGTTCCCTCCTACATCGACATTTCGCCCGGCGACATCGTATTGGTGCCCGGAAGCGACGGGACCGTTGCCAACCCCGGTCACGTGGGCCTCTACATTGGCGACGGACTCGTGGAGTCTGCAGTGGACGTGCAGTTCGGCATCATCGTCCAGCCCTACTCAGTGTTCGTAGGTGGCGGGCTCTCGGGTATTCGCCACGTGGACTAACCGCGCGCGAAGCCAAACCAACCAATGGTAGTAAACGCACTACAAAGGAGAGTCATGATTACACCACTCGTTGCCCCCAAATTGCTGGAAGCGGACGTCAACATAACGCCCAACACCACCGCCGTTCCGGGACTCAATACTTTGTCCACACTGATGGGATCGGTCATGGCCTTTGGTCTCGTACTCGCCTTCGGCGGTCTCGTGGCCTGCGCGGTGATGATGGCCATTGGGCACCACAGTGGCAATCCCCAGTTCGCCAGTCGGGGCAAGTCCGGCCTGATCTGGTGTCTGCTCGCGGCACTACTCATCGGCGGCTCGAACCTCCTCATCAACACGTTCTTTCACCTCGGCTCGACCATCAGTAAGTGATGTACCTGCGCGGAGTGAAACGCTCCACACTGGTGAGTGCGGTGCTGGTGGCAGTGATCGATGCCACATTACTGGCGGTCGCACTCAGCACATATTTCGGTGGTGTCACGTCAACGGCGACGTTGCCGGAAAGTAGTGGCGGACCTTCACCCGCGGTAACTTTCAAGCATCAGCGAGTACGCGCGGACGCGACGACCGCGGCGTCATCACCGGTCCCACGCCCTCGATATCATCCGCTACGAGTGGTGCCGTCGCAGACGGCGGTGCAGCAGACGATTGATCAATCCATGATTCAGAGCTCCAGCCAAGGGGCACTTTCTGCTCTCGAGAGGGCGGCGATTCCTGCTCCGACGATCACTGCGGCGTTTCCCGCGATCGACGCCGCGGACTCCGCGTCGGCCTCGATTTACGCGCTGGCCTTCACCCAGGAACTGCTGGACATTCATTTCGCGACCTCGACGAGGGAACAGATGCTCGCGTGGGCGGTCTACAACAACGCGCCGTACTCCCTGGGCGAGTTACCCGAGTCGCTCGCAACCAGGGTGCTGTGCACGTCGCTCACGACGGGACCCTCCCCGGTTCCTCCCGCGACGAAGTGGAGGCAGCTCGCGAAGTCGCGGGCGATTTGGAACGTGAGCGGATTAGTGGTATCGGTCAATCCCACCTGGACCCAGGCGCTCAGCGCCGGCTGGGAACCAGTCGATCCGCTTATGGGGATCTACGACGTCTCAGGACTCCTCACTATTACGTCGCCCGGTCACCCCCCGGTCGTGGAGTCGATTTCTTTCGCGCTTACTCTCGGTGGGGCCTCGTTGCACCCCGGTTACGGCGCGGTGGCCCTGGACGACTGGACCGTGAACTAGATGCAGTGCACGGGCGTCGACGCGTTCAATCCCATCTGCGTGGTCGCAAGGTCCATTGGCCACCTGGGTGCTTCGGTCACCAACTCGGTGTTCTCGAGCGTGGCGACCGCCTTCGCCAACACCGCCGACTCCGCGATCAATTGGCTCTGGTCTCAGATGACGTCGGCCACGTCGATCTCCTTCGGCGGCGCGAGTTTCGAGTTGGATTTGGGTATCGTCAGCGCCATCGCCGCGGTCGTGAGCGTGGGACTCTTCATCATCCAGCTGGTCGTCTCGGCGTTGAAGCGAGATGGGAGCGGTATAGGGCGCGCTCTGCGCGGGCTGGTCATTGCCACGGTGGGCTGCGCCATTACTCTGGCGAGTCTCGACCTGCTTCTGGCGGCCGTGGATCAACTCTGCACGGGGGTGGTGAAACTGTCGACCGGCGACTCCATTTCAACATTGGGCGCCAAGATCATCGACCCCGCCATGTTCACCGGACTCGTGGCGGGGCCTGGGGCAATCTTGATTCTCTCCTTGATCGCGATAGTGGCGGTCGCGGTGGTGTGGTTCGCCCTGGTTGTGAGAAAGATGCTCATTATCATCACGGCGATCTTTGCGCCATTGGCCTTCGTCGGAGGGGTCGCGGACCTCTCGCGTGGCTGGGTGCGCAAGTGGCTCGAGGCCATGCTGGCGCTGGTGTTTTCCAAGTTAATCCTGATTCTCATCTTCATCATCGGTCTCGGGGTGCTCGGCGGTATGGGATCTCCGCAGAACGCGGTCGGGCTCTCGCGCATCACCGGCGACATCACGGGCCTGCTCATACTCCTGGTCGCCGGCCTCTCGCCCTGGATGGCGCTCAAGCTCGTGCACTTCACGGGTGAGCACATGGCCACACTGGCCGGTTCGGCGAGCCACGCCACCTCGGGAGCAACAAGGATCATTGGAGCACCCCAGAAAGTGGCGTCGATGAGGTCAACGGCGCACAGCTTCGGCGCGACCCCACACCGGGCGAGTGCACCGGTGGGAGTGGGAGCGTCCGTCGGTGTGAAGAATTCCAATGCTCCCAAGGACTCGGCAGGTCCGCGTGGCGCAATGCCTTCTGGAGTCAGTGCCATGAAAACGGCCGGCGCGGGGGTTGCGACCGGGGGAGCGGCCACTGCCGTTGGCGGAACGATGCACGCCGCTAAGAGTGCCACTCGAAGTGCCGCCCGTAGTGCCGACGCGACGGTGACCCGCGTACCACCGCAGGGTTCCTCAGCAAGTAGTCCTGGCGGCGACGCAGGAAGTTCGGAGTCACTGGGTGCGCGCGCGATTATGGGTGAGCGGCCGTCACTGGGTGACCAGCCGTCACCATCTCTGGCACTTTCAACCTCGCCTCACCCCACGGCGAATCAGGCAATAACTTCGCCTCCACGTCACGCTGCGTTGACTACCGACGCGATGACGTCGTCGCCAGCAGGTACATCGACTCCTCAAACAGATAAGCAATCGACATCGTTCCCGTCGTCGGTTCCACCTCTCAGGTTCAACCCGCCGACCAAGCCACTAGAGGAGAGCTCGTGAGCACCATCAACCTCGAGCCCCATACGGTGCGCTTCGCTCGACGCTCGACCCGCGGGTTTCTGCTCGGCTTCTCGGCACTGCGTTGCAGCGCGGTCTTCGCCGCGGCCCTGATATTGCTGCTAGGTCTGATCATGGCCGGGGGAGTGGGACTCATGGTGTCGGCACCTCTATGGACTGCGCTATTGGCGACAGCCTTCGTTCCGGTGAAGGGTCGCGTGCTCGTGGAGTGGTTGCCGACAACGCTGCACTGGTCGTTACGACGGACAACGAAGCAGACGAANNTGCGTTTCTACAACGACCCCACTTCGGGCGCGTGTCTGATCCACGACCCCTATGCCTCGACGTTGTCGGTGGTGTTGGCGGTGTCGCACCCCGCCTACGTGTTATTGGCCCCCGAGAGTCAGCGCGGTCGCGTCTCGACGTGGGGACGAGTCATTGCGTCACTCGCCCAGAGCGGCACCTGTGCCCTGGTGCAAGTACTCGAATCCACGATTCCCGACCCCGGCACCAAGGTCACCCAGTTTTACGAGGAGAACGGGACGGAGGTTGACGACTGGTCCAACGCCCAGTACCGCGAACTCCTTGCCCAGTCGTCCTTTGGATCATCGACGCACCGCACGACGATCACCATCTCGCTCGATATGAAGAAGGCCGCTTCGGCCATTCGCGCGGCGGGGCGAGGGGTGAAGGGTGCCGCCAAAGTACTGGCCATTGACATGAACGTGCTCGAGCACGGACTGCGCGACGCGGACCTGCGCCTGGAGGGCTGGCTCACCGAGTCTCAACTGGCTCATCTGATCCGTCAGGCCTACGACCCTGCCTTCAATTCTCGCAGCGACGTCGAAGTGTTGGGCGACCGAGCGAAGCTGGCCACTGCGGGGCCGGTAGCGCTCTCGGAGCACTGGTCCTACCTTCGCCACGACTCGGGGTATTCGTGCGTGCTGTGGATCAGCGATTGGCCCCGGGTGGACGTGGCCCCGCACTTCCTGCACGCGCTGATCTTCGCGCCCGACATTCGCAAGTCCTTCTCACTGCTGGCTCGACCTCTCGGCAATAGTGAGGCCCTGAAGGCCCTGCGCAAGGAGAAGACGCAGTCGATCACCGACGCCGGGCACAAGGCTCAGGTCGGTCAGGTCCAGGACCTCTCTGACGTCCAGGAGTACGGCGACCTGCTCCAACGCGAGCAGGCGCTCTTAAACGGTCACGCCGACGTCGAGTTCAGCGGGTTCGTCACCGTCACCGCGAACACCAAAGACGGGCTCGACGCGGCGGTCGCGTTGATAGAGCGAGCGGCTGGCCAGTGCGGGTGCGAAACGCGGGTCCTCTACGGCGCTCAGTCCCAGGGCTTCGTCGTGGCCAGCCTGCCGCTCGGGCGCGGCGCCTTCTAGCCAGTAATCACCGACATTCAAGCCAAGAGAAAGGTGGTGGTGCGTGTCACCACGCGAAGATACTGCCGCATTGCACGAAGAGATTGACCGACTGCACGCCTCCATTGCGATGTTGAGGGCGGCTCACGGCGTCATCGACGACGGTTCAGAAATGCTCAGCGATCCGGTGCACCGAAATGCACCGCAGCCCATCCTCGATGGAGGAATGTCGCTCGGCGGCGCGCTGTATAGCGCGAGCGACACGACGCGCCGCGAACGCCGGGCCCTGCTCCGCGCGACGAGCGTCATTACATCAGCCAACGTGGTGGCCCAGCGAGAGGACGCCAAGCGAGCTCGGCGTGAGTCGCGACAAGAGGCCGCCGAGGCCGCGTACTTGCCCAAACGTGGCGAGCGCGGTGAGAACGCGCTGCGCAGTTATCGACGACTTAAAGTGCAGCCGCACAAGGCGACCAGTGACGTCGTCGCCGGGGCGTACCCGTTCCTCGCCGAGAGTGGACTGGGGCCCGAGGGTGTCTTGATCGGCCAGGACGCCTGGAG
>PLEI01000074.1 GCA_003136415.1 Acidimicrobiaceae bacterium
CCTTCGCCGTGCTCGAACCGACGGCCGATGGTTTCCGTAATTACCTCGGTCACGGACACAGCCGTCCGTCCGAAGAACTGCTCCTGGAACGGGCGAATCTGCTCACCCTGACCGCTCCCGAGATGACGGTTCTCGTCGGTGGCCTTCGTGCCCTCAACGCCAACTTCGGGCAGTCACAACTCGGCATCTTGACCGCGCGCCCCGCGACCCTGACCAACGACTTCTTCACCAACCTGCTCGACATGGACACGGTGTGGACAGCGTCATCGCAGTCCGAGGAGACCTTCGAGGGACGCGTTCGCGCGACGGGCGATCTCAGGTGGACTGCCAGCCGCGCCGACCTCATCTTCGGTTCGAACTCGCAACTACGCGCAATTGCCGAGGTGTACGCGAGCGACGATGCCAAGTCGAAGTTCGTGCGCGACTTCGTCACCGCCTGGGACAAGGTGATGACCCTCGATCGATTCGACCTCGACTGATCACGTTGTCGACGTCTCGCTGCAGTTGACCTCGTCACCCCTGGCTCGCAATCGGTGCATTTCGTTTCCGAGGCGAGTCAGGGGTGTCTCGTCACTCAAACGTTGAAGTAGTGGCCCTCGTCAAGGTCGGCAATCAACGCGGCGTGCGTGGGCTGCCATCCCAAACGCTCCTGGGTGAGTTGGCTAGACGTCGGATTGTCGAGTTGGACGAGAAAACCCAAGAACCCAAAATGGTCCTCGGCTTCTTGCGGTGACACGCTCACGACCGGCACATCGAGGTGGCGGCTAATTGCCTCAGCGATTGATCGAAATTGCACTCCCTCATCCGCCACACCATGAAGGCGCGAACCAGCCGGAGCGGACTCCAACGCCAACCGGAAGAGTCGCGCCGCGTCAAGACGATGCACGGCGGGCCAGCGGTTCGCGCCGTCACCCACGAAGGCCGACGCACCCTTGTCGCGCGCGATAGCTATCAACCGCGGAACGAAACCGTGATCATCCTCTCCGTGCACCGTGGGCGCCAGGCGCACCACCGACGTGCGTACGCCGCGCTGCGCGAACGTAGCCAGGGCGTTCTCGGTGTTAATCCGGGGTCCCGAAAGTTCTGGTACATCGTCTTCAGTGCCCGTACGACCGAGAGGCGTTGGATATCCGAACACGAGGCCGAGAGTTCCGGTGGCGGTCGTGAAGGGCTTGTCAGTGCCCTCAAGAACTTCGCACATGGCTTGCACCGCTCGGAGATCGTCATCGGCCGCCGCGACCATGTCGACGAAGTCGTGCTGGTACGCCAGGTGGATGACACCCTCTGACGCCGTTGCTCCCTCGCGCAGGCTGTCGAGGTCGTCCAATGCACCCCGATGTACCCCGGCACCCGCGACCGCCAACGCCGCCGCCGATTCGTCTGATCGAGCGAGGCCGACGACCTCGTGACCCGCTCCCAGCAATTCAGCAACAACTGCGGATCCAATGAAACCTGAGGCTCCCGTAACAAAAACGCGCATTGCTTTCCTCCTCGTACACGGTCTGCTCTAGCGAGAAGTTCGCCAAAGAAACAAGTGATGACACTTACTGACATCAATCTAGCACCTCATGTCATTCACTGTCATCACCTACGATTGAGACATGAGTCGATGGGAACCCAACGCGCGCGGTCGATTGGCCCAGGCATCTCTCGAGCTCTACATCGAACGAGGATTCGAACAGACGACCGTGGCCGAGATTGCCCAGCGCGCGGGCCTCACCGAGCGCACCTTCTTTCGCTACTTCGTTGACAAGCGCGAAGTGCTGTTCTGGGGCGCCAGTACCCTTCAAGAGCTGCTCGTTACTGTGGTCGCCGAGGCTCCCACGACCGCGACGCCGATTGAGGCAATTGCCACCGCCCTCGAATCAGCGGGGGCCTTCCTTGGTGAAAATCGGGCGCATTCCCAAGTACGCCAGAGGGTGATTGACGCCAACACCGAACTCAAGGAGCGTGAGTTGATCAAGCTCGCCACGCTCGCCGCAGCGATGGCTGACGCGTTGCGCCAGCGAGGCGTCAAGGATCCGACCGCGAGCCTGGCCGCCGAAGTCGGCATCGCAGTTTTTCGGATCGCCTTCGATCAATGGGTCCATGGCACTGGTGATTCGGACTTGGCGCACTTGATGCGTGAATCACTCACGGAGCTCAAGGCCGTCACGGCGGGCGATTGATTGCGGCACGGCCGTTGGCGCAATGGTGGCCCTCACTAGGTACTTCTCGAAAGACCATCATCCTCTAGTCCTCGACCCTCGCGACCCTCGCGCTCCTCGCCACCAATACGAGGGAGGTCGACGGCGGAGCAGATGCAATCACGATCGCGGCCACGTTGAAGGAGATGAAAATGCCCGACTAGTAGCATGGCAAACTGGGCTATTGTAACGTTTAGTTCATTAGGGGGCGACAATGTTATTGGGTGCACTAGAGGGTCCAGACCTGATAATCGTGGTCGTCGTCATTGCGGTCCTCGTTTTTGGAGGGTCCGCGATTCCGAAGTTGGCCCGAAATTTGGGTTCGGCAAAGATTGAGTTTGAAAAAGGGTTGAAGACCGCCAAGACGGCGGGCGACCCTTCCGCCGAACCCACCACGATGAGTGAATCGAACTCCAGCAAGTAGAGCTCCGCTGCTCGCCGTACTTACTCCAATCGCGCCACTCGAGGAGAGTCGCTTAGTGCACTCGCTGCTGCCACCGTGCTGAATATAAGTCCGATCAAAATCATGGTCATTGTGACGGTGGTTCTGCTTCTCTTGGGACCGGACAAGCTTCCCGAGGTTGCTCGCAAGCTCGGCTCGAGCTGGCAGTCGATCAAGCGATTCCAGGAGAAGATTGAGACCGAAGTTCGCGAGGCCCTTCCCGATTTGCCCAGTTCGAGCGACTTCGTTCGCCTGGCGCGAAGCCCGGTGCAATTACTGAATCAACTCGCTGATCGATCCCAGGAGAGCGATGAGCCCGCGAGATGGAAGCCAGATAGCAACTACGTTGACCCCCATGAGATGAAAGAGGAGCCCGAAGAACCAGCCGCATCGATCAACACGCCTCAAGCCCCGCCGCCAGGGACCGGCGCAACGCCTCCGCATTGGCCATTCGATCCATCTTTGAATTAGGCGCCATGCCAAAATTTAGACACGCCCGCGAGGGGATGACCCTCACTGAACACCTGAAGGAGATTCGTTACCGTTTTCTCGTCGTGGCGGTGTCGCTCGGTGTGCTGGCGATATTGGCCTTTGTCTTCTATCCCGAGATTCTGCGTTTTCTCCAACGGCCCTACTGTCACGCATCGCCCAAGCGATGCACTTTTCTGGTTACGAATCCATTGGATGGTCTGAGCCTTCGAATCAAGATCGCGTTTTACGGAGGCTTGTTTTTCTCGCTTCCCGTCATCTTCTGGCAGTCGTGGCGTTTTATCACTCCAGGATTCAAAGCGCGCGAGCGGAGGTACGCGGTACCGTTCGTCGGGGCGTCAATTGCCTTCTTTGCGGCGGGAGTCGCCGTGGCATACTTCAGTTTCGGACACGCGCTTCAGTTTCTCGAGGCCGTGGGCGGCAAGTCACTGATTTCGTATTACAACCCCGTCCAGTATCTGAGTCTCATCTTGCTCATGATGTTTGTCTTCGGCGTGACGTTCGAATTTCCGGTGGTCCTCGTTGCCCTCGAGCTTGCGGGTATCGTCACACCGCGTCAGCTCCTGCGGGCATGGCGTTACGCGATTATTGCCATCACTGTGACGTCAGCAGTCATCACTCCGAGTGGAGATCCGTTGTCGATGATGGCGCTCGCGGTGCCGTTGACGATCTTCTATTTCTCGGCAATCGGCGTCGGCAAACTCTGTAAGAAATGATTCGCCCGTACATCTTCCCCGACCGCGCCACACCCTAACAGCGTGTGTCCCAATTCGACCCACCGGTTCGCCTTGACCGGCTGAGCGAAATGACTCAGCGGTGCTTGCTCACCGTCCGACTTCCCAGGCGATGATTCGTCTGAGTACTCGGTTCCGACCCAGGGCCCTCATCACGTTCCCGTGATGGTTGTGCGGGTGACGATCGGCTCTTCCCGCGTGCTTCGCGGTGCAGATCCTAAAGGGATCAGGCTGTGGAGAGAAGCGGAACGCGCGCAGGGGCCAGAAGTATCTCGGCGGAGATCTCCTTGGGCTGCCAACGGGCCAGGTTGACGGCCGCGTTGAGGTCACGGTCGATCACCAGTCCACAGGCGTCACACAAGTAGGACCGGGTCGATAGGTCGAGGGCGCTCTTGATTTCGTCACAGCCCGAGCACGTCTTGGATGAGGGGAAGAACCGGTCGGCGACGCGGACCTCAACGCCATGCCAACGGGCCTTGTAGAGGATCTGTCGTGAGAGTTCTCCCATGGCCGCATCCGAGATGGACCGGGCCAAGTGTCGATTCCTCACCATCCCGGCCAAGTTCAGGTCCTCGATCACGAGGACCTGGCATCTGTCCACGAGGGCATTGGAGGCCTGGTGGACCAGGTGTCGTCGGGTGTTGGCGACTTTTCGGTGGGTCTTCGCGAGTCGAGCCCGTGCCCGTTGGCGGCCTTTGGACCCCGGTGTGGTTCTGACCAGGGCCTGGTTGGCCGCCTTGAGCTTGTATAGCGCTTGCTTCAGTGTTGTCACCCCCTCGAAGCTCCCGAAGGGAACGCCGTTGGCGTCAGCGGCGACGCAGAGGGAGATGATCCCCCGGTCGACCCCGACGGGAACGGCGTGACGGTTGGTGCGGCTGCGCTGCGCCTGGTGCAGTTCAGCGGCCACGCCGGTGAGTGACACGGTCCAACGACCAGCCCGCTGGGTGAGAGTGGCTGAGTAGATGTGGAAACGACCGGCATCGATCATCCGGCGAACCTTTCGAGTGGGGCCGAAGACCTTCACTGGTCCGATCTTGGACAGCCGCAGGTGCGAGGGGTCGGTGAAACGGATGGGTTGGCTGGATGGTGCCCGACCCGGCGTCGCGCGATTGCGCAGACGGAAACTCGGCGTCACATTCCCCTTGGCCTGGAATCGGGGGAACCCGACGGGCGCTCCACCGCGCTCGCCTCGTCGCGATGCCGAGAAGTTCTCGAGGGCGCGGGCCGCGTCCACCGAAGCGCACTCGAAGACGTCGTTGGGCAGTTCGTGGCGCCAGGTCAAGCCCCGACTGCCGTCCTCACTGACCGGCGAGTCCTCAGTCTCCCCGTTCTTCCAGGCGTTGAACTCGTTGATGAAAGAAAAGGCTGCCCAGGACAGTGAGGAGGTTGACGACTCGAATAGAGCACCATCTTCGTAGTGAGCCTCTCGCTCGGCAAACCTGGCATTCAAGTTGGATTTGACCCGAGCGAGGTGGTGGTTCACGGTGAATCTGCGTGCTCCCGCACACTTGGCGAAGAGAATCCTCTGCTCAACGTTCGGGTCGAGTGCGAACTGAAACGTGACGGCCCGCGACAGCACCTGACCAGTGTGCGAGAAGGTCGGCGTCGTCGGTCGTGAGGCCACAGCTTCGAGTTTTGGTCGTGCATGTGACATGTGGCGAAACCCCTACGGGTAAGTGAGGTACTCATTCCAATTGCACCAAAGATGTGACCGTTGAATGTCAGCGCCAGACCCTGAGGCAATCCCCTCTCGAAAGAGGACTAATGAGCGAAAGTTCGCCGGACCTTCGTTGCCGAGCAGGACGTCGCGTCGTACGGCAGTGGTTTCAGTTCCATGGAGGTGAATTCTTGCCGCTCCCTTGGCTATAGCCGCTGGGCCACCACGGTGTACTCGCAGCGGCCTGCTCGCTAGATTGTGGGGTAAGTGCCCCGGGAAGGAACAAAGTATGAACCTCGAGGGAATGGAACGGTTTGGTATCTGGGGCGGCGGCGACGGCCCCGCGCAGGTGACCTGTGCTTGTGGGACAGTGACACTGCCATGGTTCGATTGGAAGAACTGGAAAGAGGGAGACCCACCTCCACCAGAACTGATCGAGTTCGACAACGCCACTCACTCATACACGGGTTGTGAGATCCATCGCCCCGTTTGATCTCAAAGTGCTTCTCTCGGTTCCTCCAGTCCACACGGGCTGGAGGAACTTGCGTTTCTACCGGTACTTGGAGGTAGCAACACATGTCAGGACGGCACCGACAAGTCAATTGAAGGACAATTTCAGCACTGTGCTCGAAGGACCTCGGTGATAGCGGCGACGTGCAGCCACCCGGTGGCTGAGGTGACGGTGTTCTCGAAGCAGCGCGCCAATCGGCGCCGTCGCACCAGATGTCCGTGGGCCGCCTCGACTCGCCCAGCGTGACGGATGGGGCGAAAGACCTTCGCGCCATGCTCGTTGCGTGGTGGCTCATTCCAACCAACTCGACGAGCCTCGTAGTTGAACGTGGCCGACAGCCGTGTAGCGGCCGATTGCGTTGTGCCGCGGTCAGCGAGCACGAGCTCCAGTCGTTCGTCCGCACCGGTTCGGGCGAGGTCGTCGAGTGTCAATTCGACGGCCTTAGCCTCGGATGTCGAGGCGGGGACCACCCGCACGCACAGCGGCAGTCCCGTAACGTCCACGCAGACGATGCGCTTGGCCCCGTTGGTGCGACCGTAGGGACCACCTTGGTTGTGGAAGGTGACACCCCCGTTCGAGGCTCCTCGCGCCAGGTGGGTGTCGATGACGACCATCGAAGGCCGGGGGTCCTTTCGCCCAAGGGCGGTGCGTGACGATGCGTGCAGGGCGGTGAGAACCCGAGTCCACGTCGCGTTCCTCGACCACCGTCGAAACTGGGACCAGACCCGGGTCCAGGGACCAAAATCTTCAGGCAGGAAACGCCACTGGCACCCGGTGTGCGAGATGTAGAGCATGGCGTCGACGACGTGGCGCAGGTCGGAACCGTGCTTCGGCCCTCGTTTGGAAGGAACTACCAACAAGGGTTCGAGGAGACTCCACTGGGCGTCAGTCAGATCACTTGAATAGGCCACGCCTTGATGTTGTCGGTCGCAGCTTCTGGTGCACTCGCCAAATGGGACACAGCCTCTAAGTGCGGGCGAGTCAATCGTCGTCTCCGAGTTGATCCACCCAATGGCCCACGGGAAGTAACTCGGTGTGGAATCGTGCCCGGAAGGCTCCCCACAGACCGCGAGGCAGCCATAGTGCGATGGCCACCGCCAACGCCCCCACGATGATCAGGTACCACACTCCCTGCTGCTGCAACGTCTGTTGGAGTGCGAAGAAGATAATCGAGCCGATAATGGGACCTTCGATAGTTCCCAGCCCACCAATCATCGACACGAAAAGCATCTCGGCCGCCCACTGCAAATTGAACTCATTCGACGGTTGCACGAACGGCTGACTAATGGCGAGCACTGCTCCCGCGGCGCCGCATCCCGCGGCAGCGACGATGAAGATCGTCCGGCGAGCGGCTCGGACGTTGACGCCGGCACTGCGGGCGGCGACTTCATTGTCGCGAATCGAAGCAAGTACTAGCCCCATCCGGCTCCGCAGGAGAATATAGGTTCCCGTTACGACGATGAGAGCAACAAACCACGTGGCCAGGTACGAAAAATGAGCAGTCTCGCTCGGACTCAAGTTTTGCAAGCCGGGGACCGAACGACCCGTACCGCCACCGAGGAGGGCAATCGTCCCGATAATAAGAAGCGCGGTGTCAGATACCACCCATGTCGCGATCGAGAAGTAGCCGCCGCGCAGCCGAAAGAGCAGGTAGGTAATAGGCACCGCCAAAATGGCACACACCAGCGCCGAGAGCGGAATAGTGACGAAGGGATTGACTCCCTTGAGGGCGAAGTAGAGAGTGGCGTACGCCCCCAGTCCCACGAAGGCCTGTTGGCCAATCGAGACCATTCCCGCGTAGCCGGCGAGAAGGTTCCACATGGTGGCCATAATCACCAGTATGAAGAAGTTCGTGAGGGTTGTGGCGAATTGAGCCGGGACAATCCACGGGGCAATCGTCAGCAATATCACCAGAACCAACGCACCCACCAATGTCAATGCCGGCGAGTGCGTTGACCGACGAACGACGAGGGAGCGGCGCGGAGCAACGGGAGGTAGAGCGATGCTCATGAGACTGCATTCTTTCGTCCGAAGAGGCCTTGCGGACGTACCGCCAGGACCAGCAAGAACAAGATGTTGCCGGCGAGAATCTGGTAGCTCAAGTTGATGTGGGCGCCAAACTGCTGAGCGATGCCCAGCGCGATGCCACCCACCAGAGTCCCCCACAGGGAGCCAATACCTCCGATGACCACCACCTCAAAAGCAAACAATAGGTTGACGCCTCCCGACGTTGGCGCGAACTGGGTCATCATTCCATAGGCGATACCCGCCAGCGCCACCGTCGCGAAAGCAATGGCCGCGGCAATACCAAAGATGTGCCGATAATTCGCGCCACTGAGTTGCGCCGCCTCTTGGTCGTCGGCCACCGCTCGAATCATTCGCCCCAGGCCTGACTTGGACAAGAACAATTGCAGGGCCAGCAGTACTAGCACGGCCGCGGCCAGAACCCCGAGGGACACGTAGGAAACGTAGATAATCGATGCCGGGTGCCATGACCGACCGATGAGCGAGCCGATGTTGACGGTCTGGCCATTGGCGGAATAGACCTCGAGCAATAAGTTTTCGATGACCACCGAGAGACCGAAGGTGACCAGCAACGTCGTGAAGGGATCACGATCAATACTCTTTTGGATGAGTGTGCGTTGCACCACGTATCCCACTAGGGCGAAGACCGGCACCACAACGAGAAACGACCAGAGCTCGGGCAGATGCAGGCGCGGCGCCAGGAAGACCGCCGCGTAACCGGCCACCACGGCCATGTCGCCGTGGGCCAAGTTGATGACTTTCAGCACCCCAAACATGAGGGATAGCCCGCACGCGAAGAGCGCGTAGAAACCTCCGACCAGGGCCCCCTGGATAACAATATTGAGCCAGATCATGACGCCGCTCCAGATTCCGGCATCGTGGAACTCAGACCCGCACCAAAATAGGCGCGGTCGATCTCCTCGCTCGTCAACTCCGCCGGAGTACCCGTCATTGAAGTTCGACCTTCGAGAAGACAATGCACCCGATCCGCCGCGCTCACGCCTTGGGACACGTCTTGTTCCACTATCAAGATGCTCACTCCCTGGGCGATGATGTCAGGAACCAGGGCGTAGATCTTCTCGATGACTATCGGGGCGAGCCCCAGTGATAATTCATCGAGCAGTAGAACGCGAGGGTTAGCGACCAACGCCCGGCCAATCGCTACCGCCTGCTGTTCCCCTCCGGAGAGTTGCCACACTGACTGCTTGCGCCGACTCGGCATCCAATCGAAGAGCTCATAGACACGCTTGATATCGAATGGTCCGGGATTCGCGTGGTAGGCCCCAACTTGAAGATTTTCCTCCAACGTCATCGACGAGAATAGGCGTCGCCCCTCGGGGACGAGGGAGACCCCGAGAGCGACTCGGCGATTTGGTGGTAAGGCGTTGATGACCTGGCCATCGAGGAGAACGCTGCCCGACGTAGGATGATGCAGCCCGGCAATGGTCCGTAGCAAAGTCGATTTTCCCGCGCCGTTCGCGCCAATGACCGCGAGGATCTCCCCTTCGTCAATGCTGAAACTGACGTCATCAATGGCACACAATTGGCCGTGGTGGACAGTCAGGGCATCGACCTGCAGAAGTGGACCGCTCACGAGGCGTCTTCGTCGATGCGCTTGCCACCCAGATACACGAAACGAACCGCGTCCGAGGCGAGAACCTCTTTGGGTTCACCGTCGGCGACGACCACGCCACTCGCGAGGCATATCAGACGATCCACTGTCGAGAGGAGTGCTCGCACCACGTGCTCAATCCACAAGACGGCGATCCCGTCCGCACGCAGGCTCCTGATGATCGTCGTCAACTCGTTCACTTCAAGGTCGGTGAGACCGCCGGCAATTTCGTCGAGCAACAGCACCCGCGGCGACGTCGACAACGCACGGGCAAGTTCGAGTCGCTTACGGTGCAGCAAAGTGAGCGAACCAGCCGGCCGATTTGCTAACGGTCCCAAGCCCGTGCGCTCGAGCGCCCCGAAGGCGATGTCGTAACTCTTGTGACCTCGAGCCCTAGCTCCTTGTTGCGCCGCGACAAGCGCGTTCTCAAACACAGTCATATGTTCGAATGGTCGAGGAACTTGATACGTTCGCCCGATCCCCGCGCGGGCTCTCTTGGCTGGACTCAGTCGCGCTACATTCTCACCTTCGAAGGAAATTACTCCTGAATCAGGGGATATGTCTCCGGAAATCATGCCGAAGAGCGACGTCTTACCGGCACCGTTGGGGCCGACGATACCGACCGCATCGCCCTGCATCAACTGGAAGGTGATCGCTTCACCAACAACTACTTGGCCAAACTTCTTTGAAACACCTTCCAGTTGAAGCAATGACACGAACGACTCCTACTAGGCGTTCGTAGGCTCGAGCGTGCCGTTGAGCGGAATTGCCTTGTTCAATGAGTTATCAACCACCCACTGCGACCACTTGTACTTCTTGTGGCCGACCAAGTCCGTCGAACCCGGCTTCCACTGCACCCCGACTGGCTGAATCATTCCAATTCCCTTGGCCGGACTCGCGACGAGTGGGTTCGTGCTCTTGGAATTCATGCTGATCGGCCCGCACATCCCGTGATAGTTGACGGTCTGTAAGGCGTGCGCCACGTCCAGCCGATTATGAGGATTGTTCACCTTCTTCAGGGCCTGGATTGCCACCTCGAATAGTGAGTACGTAGATCCCATCGACTGCACCCACTGGCCGTTCCCCGCAGCTTGGTACGCCGCGGCAAATGCGTTGGCCGTGTGACCGGTCAAGGATGACTCGTAGGGCGAGTAGGGCGTGAACCACGCGTCAGTTGCGATGTTGTTCGACAGCGCACCCAGGGCGTAGGCGTCGGTGGGAAAGAGCATGACCTTGGCCACCGTGGCCAACTTCGGGTTGTAGTCCTGCTGCGACGCCTGAGTCCAGAATGACTGAAAGTCAGGTGGCAGCGGACAGTTTACGAAGATGTCGCACGCCGTTCCGCCCTTTCCACCAGTCTTGAACGTCTGGATCATCGACGAATAGTTCGCCGTCAGGTCCGTGTACGCACCGCCGTCTACGAAGGTGTATCCCCCCTTAGGGAACATGGCTTTCACCGTGGGTCCAAACGCAGCGCGGAATGCGTTGCCGTCAGCGTCGTTCGGAAACATTTCGGCGACGTTGTGGTTCGCGTGCGTCAAGTGCGCAATCCGCTCCCACATGGGGACGAAACAACCGGCAAAGTGCGGAACACCGAAGAAGAACATCGAGTTGTAGGTCGGACCCTTACCAATGGCGGTTCCCTCAGCGGAAATCTTCGCACCGGTGAATCCACCCCACCATGCCTCCCACGGCACAACGGTGGCGAGGCACGGAACCTTGTACTGCTCGCAGGTCGTAGCCACGGGAATCGTGGTCTCCGGAGCGGAACTAGTGACGATGAGGTCGCATCCCGAGTTGATCAACTGTTGAGTGACCTGCACCGCGACATTGCCCAAGGATTGCGTGTCCTTCTCAATAATCTGAATCTGGTACTTGGTCTTACCAATCACAATGCCCTTGGCAAAGTAACTGGACGCACGGATTTGCTTCAGGACGAAGGCGTCGGGTCCCGCAAAATCAGCCAGGGCGCCTGTTCGCGGCGACACAAAGCCAATTTTTATTGTTCCCGACTTGGTGGCGGCGTGAGCCGCGGACACGTCAGCCAAGCTAGACAGAGCCCCCGAGGCCGCCATGACGGCTGCGGCTTGCAGACCTAGTCGACGTCCGAACTTGTAGCCACCCCAACCTGGAATGCCTTCGTCACTCGCAGGATTAATTTCCTCATTCATGTATTGACCCCCCAATAACTATTGCAACGATTTTTAACACACTATTTCGTACATAAGCAATTATTCTTCGCGGCAACTTCAAAATTCTTCGCGCCGCGCAGCTTGCTTCAGGCCGGCGTCAACGAATCGGCCATCGCGGCCAAGACGCGACGGGCCGCCAGGCCACCACGATCGATCTTGATACTGACTTCGCTGACCTCAAGAACAGCCTCGGCGCGCGTCTGGAGGATGTTCAGCGCGTCGACATCCTCTTGTACCACCGCGGTCTGCATCTGCTCGAGGAAGACGTCAACTTCGCTGTCGCCGACGCAGAAGTCTCGCGCCAGCGCCCAGAAGTCGTACACCTTGTCGTCGGTGGAGGGCGTAAGCCCGTAGAGAATCTTCATGTGAAAGGCGTGGTCATCTGACCCATCCTCGAGAGGTGGCTCACCGATGGGAGCGATACGCGCGTTGAGAAGGTAGAAACCCGGCGCAAAATACTCAACGTCCTGCCACCGATCAATTTTGCCAACCAAGCCCGTAGTGCGCGAGTAAAACGGCGGACAGTCGACAGACTTCATGTGGCGATAGACGCGCACGACGTTGGACGCGTCGTCAACCTCCACCTCGATCGGCGTCGTGGCCACCTCTGGCGTTCCAATCGAACCGTTGTGCAAATAAGTCTCGTGCGAGAGGTCGAGCAAGTTGTCGACTAAGAAATGAAACGGCGCGTCAATCTTGGCCACACCGGCCACCGACGACCAGCCTTCTGTGTCTACCAACCAGGGTGTCACCGGCAGCGCAGTAGGGTCCGCTTCTCCTCGACCCATCCAAATCCAGACCCACGGTCCTTGCTGTACGACCGGAAATCTTCTGACATCCGCTCGGCTCGGAACGCGATCTTGACCGGGCACGGAAACACATTTTCCCAAACAGTCGAAGGTGAATCCGTGGTAGCCGCACACCAACTGTTCACCCACCACCGTGCCGAGCGACAGCGGGTACCCTCGGTGCGGACACGAGTCGGCCAGCGCCACAATCTCTCCGCCCGTCGTTCGGTAGATTGCCACATGCTCACCCAAGATCTGTCGCGATAGCGGCCGCGACTCGAGTTCCGATGCCAGCGCCGCCACGTACCAGTGTTCACGTAGAAACATCATCTTCCTCCCCCAACGAAGATTGAACCCGCAACCGTCAGCAACACGACAGTGATTTCCGAGTCAGTGCACGCAACCTAGCAAATGTGTGCTAAGCAATCAAGCAGTTTGTACTAGGGGGTTAATATGTCTTTTCTGAACGACGCGCCGTGGCAGTCCAATGTACTTGTGGGTGAATGGCGAGCCGGCGGAGCAGGAGACGCCCCCGTTATCGAGCCGGCGACCGGCCAAGAACTCGCCCGCTCCGGTAGAGCGAGCGTAGGAGACGTCGCCCGCGCAGCCGAGGTCGCCGTGGCGGCCCAGCGCGAGTGGGCCGCACTACCGTTCACCGCGCGCGCCGCTATCTTGCGCCGGGCCGGGCAGATATTCCTCGAAGAAGCCGAGGAGATCTCTGACTGGATTGTCCGCGAGTCGGGGGGAATCGGACCCAAGGCCGGACTCGAAATTCACGTGGCTTCCGAAGAGTGTTTCGAAGCCGCCGCATTGGCCTCGCATCCCACCGGCGAGATCTTGCGCAGCGAGATGCCGCGACTGAGCTTCTCGCGACGGGTGCCGGCGGGCGTCGTGGGTGTCATTGCTCCCTTCAACTTTCCTCTCATCTTGTCGATTCGCTCCGTCGCACCGGCTCTAGCTCTCGGCAATGCCGTCATCTTGAAGCCCGACCCCCGGACTGCCGTATGCGGAGGCGTCGCGCTGGCGCGAGTCTTCCAGGAAGCCGGCGTACCAGCCGGCGTACTGAGCATGTTGCCCGGTGGCGCAGACGTCGGCGAGGCTTTGGTGACCGACCCGCACGTGCGTGTGATTGCGTTCACCGGCTCCACCGCAGCTGGGCGTTCGGTGGGTGCGCTCGCCGGACAGCACCTCAAGCGAGTGCATCTCGAGCTCGGTGGTAACTCGGCTCTCATCGTGATGGACGACGTCGATCTCGAGAAGGCCGTGTCGGTAGGTGCATTCGGTTCATTCATGCACCAAGGTCAAATCTGTATGACGACGGGTCGCCACATCGTGGACGCCAAGATTGCTAATGACTACGCCTCTCTTCTGGCTGAGCACGCCAACCACGCACCAGTGGGCGACCCCACGAGTGGGCAAGTCGCGCTCGGTCCACTTATCGATGCCAAACAGCGCGATCGGGTGCATTCAATGGTGACCGACACCGTCGCCGCGGGCGCCACCTTGTTGGCGGGAGGAACGTACGAGGAACTCTTCTATCGCCCCACCGTGCTGTCCAACGTACCAACGACGTCCCCGGCGTACTGCGAAGAGGTCTTCGGGCCCGTTGCCCCGGTGGTCTCCTATTCGTCACTCGACGAGGCGGTTGCGCTGGCGTCGGCGAGTCCGTATGGTCTCTCGTTGGGCATTCTCTCCCGTGACGGACTTCGCGCGTTGGAGATGGCGAGTCGTATCCCCACGGGGGCCATTCATATCAATGACCAGACAGTCGGTGACGAAGCAGTTATCCCCTTTGGGGGCACGGGGAGTTCCGGAAATGGCTCGCGAATGGGCGGTCTGGCGAACCTCGATGCCTACACCGAGACCCAGTGGGTCACGGCACAGAGCGAGTTGCCGATCTACCCGTTCTAGAGGGAGTTCAAATCGACGTAGTTTCGAGAGAGAACCGTCGACGCCTCGTGGGAAGTGACCGCCTGGTGTAGCCGCGCTCGCTGAATTCCATTCTCAAAGTCGTCCTCGTAACTGGGGTGCAGCATCTGGGTCATATACGTCGAGAACTCCTCAGCGCGCCACACTCGCTCGAGACACGTCTCGGAGTAGGCGTCCGCGGGGCGATCATCATTTCGCTTCAGTTTCTCGACCAACGCACGTGAGAGTTCGCGCACGTCAGCGAGAGCGAGGTTCATCCCCTTGGCACCCGTCGGCGGAACAATATGTGCGGCGTCCCCAGCCAGAAAGAGTCGGCCGAATCGCATGGGAGCAATGACGATGCTTCTCATGGCGGTGATGCCTCGTTCGAGAATTGGCCCCTGGTTGATCTCGGGTTTCTCCCGAGTAGCGAGTCGCAGGTTGAGTTCGCTCCAGATGCGGTCGTCGGACCAGTCCTCGAGCCTCGAGCTCGGCGGTACACCCAGGTACAGCCGACTCACCGTCGGAGAACGTAAGGAGTAGAGCGCGAACCCCCTCTCGTGGCGACAGTAGACAAGTTCCTCGGTGGCCGGAGGAGCCTGCGCCAGAATTCCCAGCCACGAAAAGGGATAGGTGCGCTCAACGCGGCACAGTTCAGACGAGGGGATGGCGCGATTCGCAACGCCAAAGGTCCCGTCGCAGCCGGCCACGAAGTCACAGGTGATTCGTACGCGACCGTCGGGTCCCTTGAATTCAATGTTCGCCGCATCGCTAGTGAGTCCGTTGATGAGCGTTACCTCGGACTCGAAAAACAACGCGGAGCCCTCGCTGACCCGGAGGTGGACGAGGTCCTTCACGACTTCTTGCTGCCCGTAGACCATGATGGAACGACCATCCGCCAACTCGCTCAAGGCAATCCGATGCGAAGCGCCGTCAAAGCGGATCTCCACGCCGTGGTGAACGAGCCCCTCACGCATCATGCGTTCGCCCACGCCCGCCGACACCAGCAATTTTGCGATGCCGTCTTCAATTACGCCCGCCCGCACGCGCTTCTCGACGTAATCACGACTCCGCTGTTCGACGATCACATTGTCCACGCCCTCACGAGTCAGAAGTTGACCCAAGAGCAGTCCGGCGGGGCCCGCTCCGACAATCGCCACCTGTGTTCGAAGCTCCTTCATGGCCACCACCTTCCTGGCACAACAATCGCCACCACCCGTCCATAATGCTTCGACAACTTTACGGATTTCGTGTACTGTTCAGTTAATTAAACCCTAATGGAAACGGCTTGGCTCGACCAAAGGTGACCAGGCCGATCGAACCCACCGGGAGGATCTCATGGCTATTGTCGTTCGCAATGTTCAACGAACAGACTTGGAACTCGTTGATGCGCTCGGACAATTTGGTGTCGCCACCATCCACGAGGCCCAGGGCCGCCGTGGTTTGCTCAGTGCCTCCCTCAGACCGATCTATCGTCCCGTTCGGATCTCGGGTACCGCGTTGACTTGCGAAGTCGCACCCGGTGATAACTGGTCGATTCACGTAGCGGTCGAACAATCCAAACCCGGGGACATACTGATCGTGACGCCCACCAGCCCCTGCGACGACGGGTACTTCGGTGAATTGCTCGCCACGAGTCTGATTGCGCACGGTGTGCGAGGGCTCGTGATCGACGCGGGAGTACGCGACGTCGCCGAGTTGACCGCGATGAAATTCCCGGTGTGGTCACGAACTATCTACGCCCAGGGAACCGTCAAAGAGACTCCCGGTAACGTGCAAACGCCCATCGTCTGCTCGGGCGCCTATATTCGCCCGGGAGACGTCATCGTTGCCGATGACGACGGTGTCGTGGTCGTCGCGCGAGACGACGCCGAGATGGTTCGTGCGGCCAGTCAAGTGCGCGAGGACAACGAGCACGACAAGAGACTGCGCCTGGCTAGCGGTGAGCTCGGTTTGGACATGTACGCCATGCGCGACAAGCTCGAACAGCGGGGACTTCGTTACGTGGACGGGAATGACGCGTGAGCTCACAACGGGCGATTCGCTGCTCCGTGATGCGGGGAGGAACATCGAAGGGTCTGTACTTTCACACCACGGACCTCCCCTCGGATACTGCGACTCGCGACGCCGTCTTGCTCGCGGCAATGGGGTCGCCGGATCTGCGCGAAATTGATGGAATGGGTGGCGCCCACCCGTTGACCTCGAAGGTCGCTGTCGTGAATGCATCGTCTCGCGACGACGCTGACGTCGACTACCTCTTCTTGCAGGTGTGGCCCGATCGTGCGGAAGTTTCGGACAGTCAAAACTGTGGAAACCTGCTCGCGGGCGTCGGACCCTTCGCCATCGAGGAAGGACTCGTGGCGCCGGGTGAGCAGATCACCGACGTGCGTATCTGGATGGCGAACACCCAGAGCCTCGCCGTCGCGCGCGTGCAAACACCCGATGGCGAAGTCTGTTACGACGGGGATGCCCATATCGATGGCGTGCCCGGAACCAGTGCGCCCATCCCCATCGAATTTCTCAATATCGCCGGTTCAACGTGCGGCAGTCTGCTCCCCACGGCGCACCCCGTTGACATCATTGACGGAGTCCGCGTCACCTGCATTGACAATGGGATGCCCGTCGTTTGTATCAAGGCTCACGACTTGGGACTCACCGGTTACGAGACACCGAGTGAAATCGAGTCGAACGCCGACCTCTGCGATCGAGTTGAGCGAATTCGACTGCGGGCCGGCCACTTAATGAACTTGGGCGACGTCACCACGGCGACAATTCCCAAGATGAGTCTTATCGCTCCGGCACAGCACGGGGGCACCGTCGCGACGCGAACCTTCATTCCCAAAAGAGTGCACGAGGCAATTGGCGTCTTCGGCGCGGTCTCCGTGGCGACCGCGTGCTTGGTCCCCGGCTCCGTGGCCCACGACGTCGCCGGACTCAACACGCCACCGGGCCCGACGACGATTGACGTTGAACACCCCACCGGATACTTCAGTGTCTCGATGAACGTGTCCCTCGAGGACGAAACGGTGCACGTCAATTCCTCCGCGCTCCTGCGCACGGCGCGACTCTTGATGCGCGGTGATGTCTTCGTGCCAACCGCCATTTGGAGGGACTCGTGATCATCGACTGCCACGGCCACTACACGACGGCACCCGAGGCCCACAATCTCTGGCGAAAGCTGCAGGTCAGCGCCTTCGAATCTGGGCAGACTTGCCCCCCGTACCCGGTGATCAGCGACGACGAAATCGTTGACACCATCGAGACCAACCAGCTACGCCTCGTGCGCGAGCGCGGTGCCGACCTCACGATATTTTCACCCCGCGCGTCGGCGATGGAACACCACGTCGGAGACGAATCGGTCAGCGTGGCGTGGTCGCGTGCGTGCAACGACCTCATTGGTCGGGTGGTCGGTCGCTTCCCCGAGACCTTTATCGGCGTGTGCCAGCTCCCCCAGTCACCGGGTGTCCCCGTCGAAAACTCCCTCGCCGAGCTCGAACGTTGTGTTCTCGAGCTGGGCTTCGTGGGTCTCAACCTCAATCCAGATCCGAGCGGCGGACTATGGAATGGGCTACCCCTGACGGATCATTCGTGGTATCCGGTCTACGAGAAGATGGTCGAATTGGAGGTGCCGGCAATGATCCACGTCTCGGGAAGTTGCAACCCCAACTTCCACGCCACCGGCGCCCACTACATGAATGCCGACACCACGGCGTTCATGCAGTTACTCCAGGGCGACTTGTTCAGAGACTTCCCGGATCTGCGATTCATCATTCCCCACGGGGGTGGCGCCGTTCCCTACCACTGGGGACGGTACCGAGGTCTCGCCGACATGCTCAAGAAGCCAATTCTCTCAGAGCACCTCATGGAGAACGTCTTCTTTGACACCTGCGTCTATCACCAGCCGGGCATCGACTTGCTTTTCAAAGTCATCGACACCAAGAACATCCTTTTCGGTTCAGAAATGCTAGGTGCCGTTCGTGGGATCGATCCCGAGAGCGGTCACTATTTCGACGACACCAAGCGCTACGTCGACGCCGCAGCGCTCTCCGATGGCCAGCGTGAGATGGTGTATTCACTCAACGCCCGTCGCGTCTACCCACGACTGGACCGGACCCTGACGGCGCAAGGGAGATGACAATGCCGAAGTTCACCGTTGACGCTGATTGGCTTGATTTTCTCCCGAGCCCTTCTCGCCCGAATTTCACCCTCCCCGCCGGTACGGTCGATGCTCACTGTCACGTCTTTGGACCGGGAGACCAATTCCCCTTCGTTCCAGAACGCAAGTACACTCCGTGCGACGCGGGCAAAGACACGCTTTTCGAGTTGCGTGATCGCCTCGGAGTATCGAGGAACGTGATCGTCCAAGCTACGTGCCACGGTGCGGATAACTCGGCAATGGTCGACGCACTGCACTCCTCGCACGGTCGCGCCCGAGGAGTGGCCACCGTGCGACCCGACGTCTCTCGTGCGCAGCTCGCCGCCATGCACGACGCGGGAGTGCGCGCCGTGAGGTTCAACTACGTACCGCGCCTCGTGGATCCCCAACCCGATGAGTACTATCACCGAATCGTCGAGAAGATCACACCCCTGGGCTGGCACATCGTGATCTACTTCGAGGCCACCGATCTGGCTAATCGATGGAAATTCTTCACTTCACTCGATGCCGTCGTGGTGGTCGATCACATGGGTCGTCCCGACGTCTCCCAACCCCTCGACGGGGAGGAGTTCGAGCTGTTCCTCCGACTAATTCGAGAACACGACAACTTCTGGGTCAAGACAACTTGTCCGGAACGACTCACCCGATCCGGACCGCCCACTTACGATGACGTCGTGCCCTTCGCGCGGCGCGTGATTGAGGAATTTCCGGATCGGGTCCTCTGGGGTACCGACTGGCCCCACCCCAACTTGAAGTTCCACATGCCCGACGACGGTGCACTGGTTGATTTCATTCCCTTCATCGCGACCACTGAGGCTCTGCAGTACAAACTCCTAGTCGATAATCCAACGAGGCTGTACTGGGAAGGAGAGAAATGGTAGACAATTCGGAATTTGACGATATCCCGGGGACCACGGTCTTCACGGCCGAGCGATCGCACGAGGGTTTTCACCTCAATCAATTCTGCATGAGCTTGAAGGACCCCAAAAATCGCGAGCGCTTCAAGTCCGACGAAAAGTCGTACCTGGACCGGTGGCCGATGACCGCCGGCCAGAAACAAGCGGTCCTGGACCGGGACTACAACTCCATGATCGCTCAGGGCGGCAACGTCTACTTCCTGTCAAAGATCTTCTCCAGTGACGGTGTGAGCTTTCAAACCGCCGCCGCCTCGATGACCGGCATGAGCGTTGACGAATATGCCCAAATGATGCTCGACGGCGGACGCTCACCCGAGGGTCTGCGTTCCATAAGGGATGGACGCTGACGATGGCGCGCATCACCGCTGGTCTGACCACGAGCCACGTGCCCGCCATCGGCGTGGCGTGGGACCAGGGACAACAGAACTCAGAGTACTGGGCTCCGGTCTTTGGTGGCTACGAGTGGACCAAAAAGTGGATTGCCGATGAAGACCCCGACGTCATCATTCTGGTCTACAACGATCACGCCTCCGCCTTTTCACTCGAAATGATCCCCACTTTCGCCATCGGGTGCGCGGATGAATTCGCCATTGCCGACGAGGGCTGGGGACCACGGCCCGTGCCGACGGTGGTGGGCGCACCCGAATTGGCCTGTCACCTGGCCCAGAGCCTGATCCTGGACGAGTTCGATATGACGGTAATCAACAAGATGGATGTCGACCACGGCCTGACCGTACCGCTCTCGCTGATGTACGGCTCACCCGACGTGTGGCCCGCGAGAGTGATCCCCCTCGCGGTCAACGTCGTTCAGTACCCGCCGCCCACCGGGGAACGTTGTTTCAAGCTCGGTCAGGCAATACGGCGCGCGGTGGCGGCCTTCGATCAAGACCTCAACGTACAAGTGTGGGGGACGGGCGGCATGAGCCACCAACTTCAAGGAACTCGCGCGGGACTGATCAACAAGGAGTTCGATGGTCAGATACTTGACAACATGACGTTGGACGTTGCCGCGATCCGCGCCATTTCGCACCTTCAATACCTGCGCGAATCAGGCTCCGAGGGAATCGAGATGGTGATGTGGCTGATCATGCGAGGAGCGCTGGGAGACGACGCTGAAGAGCTACATCGGCATTACCACGTCCCCGCATCGAATACCGCCGTCGGTCACCTGGTTCTGCGGCCCACCGCCTAAGGAAAGGAAAACTCGAATGCGCATTGCCCTCGTGGGTGCGGGTGCCTTTGGCATCAAGCACCTTGATGCTCTCTCTCGTATTGAAGATGTCCAGATTGCGGCCGTCGCCAGTCGCACAATCGAGCAGGCCCGCGACGTGGCGACTAAGTACGGCGCGAGACTCGCCACCACTGACTTCGACGACGTGTTACAAATGCCCGACGTCGACGCGGTGATCCTGTGCACGCCCACGCAGATGCACGCCGCACAGTCCATCGCCGCACTGCGCGCCGGCAAGCACGTGCAAGTGGAGATTCCATTGGCGGACAATTGGGATGACGCACGTCAAGTGGCTGACGTAGCTCGAACAACTGGCCTCACGTGTATGGTGGGACACACCCGACGGTTCAATCCCTCGCACCAGTGGATCCACAATCGCATTGTCGCTGGAGAACTCTCCATCCAGCACATGGACGTTCAGACATTCTTCTTTCGGCGCACCAATATCAATGCCCTCGGTCAACCTCGCAGTTGGGTCGACAATCTACTCTGGCATCACGCGGCACACACGATCGACCTGTTCGCTTACCAGTCGCGCGAACGAATAGTTGACGCCAACGTCATGGCCGGACCCCTCCACCCCGAGCTCCAGATCCCCATGGACATGTCCATCCAGCTCCAGAGCGAGTCGGGGCGACTCTGCACCCTCGCCCTGAGCTTCAACAACGATGGGCCGCTGGGTACTTTCTTCCGCTACATCTGCGACAACGGAACCTATATTGCGCGCTACGACGACCTCTTCACTGGGCGTGAGGAACAAGTTGACGTGACCAAAGAAGCGGTATCAATGGACGGCATCGAACTCCAAGACCGCGAATTCGTCGCCGCGATCGCGCAACACCGCTCTCCGAATTCCTCCATCGAATCGGTTCTTGACTGCTACAACATTCTCGGACAGCTCCAGGACCAGCTGGCCCATAAGCTTTAGGAGTCGGTGCTCGTCAGATACTCAATGACCACGTCGCCGATTCTTTTGCGATAGATCTGGCGCCGCTTCGGTTCCACGAGATCGCGTCCGAAATTCGCCTTGAAGGTATAGCGATTGTTGATACGAAAAAAGCAGTACGAACTAATCAGCATGTGAAGATCCGGCGCGTCAATGTTGCGTCTGAAGACGCCCTCGGCGCGACCGCGCTCGAGTGACTTCTTCAGCATCTTCAGAATTGGCCGATCCAATCCTGGGAAGCCGTCGGCGGCCGTCACGAACTGGGCCCCCTGCATGTTCTCGTAACTCACCAGGCGACTGAAGGTCGGATTCGCTTCGTGACGATCGAAAGTGAATTCGGCCAACTGGCGTATTGCGGTAACGGGATCAAGACTCTCGACATCAACGTTCTGTTCGGTGACGCGAATATCCTCGTAGGCCTTCGCCAGGACCGCGACGTAGAGACGTTCCTTGGAACCGAAGTAGTAGTAGATCATGCGCTTTGTCGTGCGAGTTTTCGCCGCAATTTCGTCGACTCGCGCTCCCGCGAAACCTCGATTAGCGAACTCGTCGGTTGCCACTTCCAGTATCTCCTGCTTCGTGCGCTCAGGATCGCGCAAACGTGGTCCGCTCCTCGACTGTCTGGTTCCGCCCACGGTCATGATGCTCCTTCACTCGTGCTGCCACCTCGTGCTCCAGTCAACAACTCACGACTCCGACGTCGGGTGACGCTCGCTCTCGTCCAAAAACCCGAGCGATAGTGCTCTAGTCGAGGAGTGGTGCGCAACAACGGAGAAGTAGTCACTATTTAGAACATCTACCAAGTTAGCCAGTGCAGCGTCCGGAAGCGGCGGCATTCAACCAACGCTGGCACGAGGAAGTCGTCGAGCGAGGAATACGCACGTAGTACCCCGACGCGATGCCTGGTCCCCACCGATGCCGCTATTCCTTAAAATCGTGTCGCGTCGTCCACGACGACGTCGCCCGTCGTAGTGAGGTCCATTCGCCGGTGCCGCTCAGAACGAACTACTACGCAACTTCGTCACTATTCAACCGTGGAACTTTCGACTCGACAGTGAACCAATCTCGTGCGGATCATCTCCACCAAGTGCTCTCCACGAAGGTGAAATACTGAGGGATGGCGCAATACGATGTCTTCGCGCGGTTCTACGACGCCGTCAATGGCGAGCCCGAAGATCGCATCTCGCAAATCCTCGACTACATCGCGCTGTTTCGCCCCGACGCGCATTCCGTGCTCGAACTGGGATGCGGCACCGGCGCCATCCTGGCCGGACTCGGCTCAGGGTTCTCTCTCACCGGCATGGACGTGTCCGAAGCGATGCTCACCCACGCCCGACGCCGCAGCCCCGGAGCGCGTCTGATTCACGGCGACATCACTTCCTTCTCACTCGACACGAAGTTCGATGTCGTCATCAGCGTGTACGACACCATCAATCACGTGATCACCTTCGACGGCTGGAAGAAAGTATTCGCCAACGTCGCCGCTCATCTGCACGAAGGTGGCCTCTTCATCTTCGACCTCAACCCCGTGGGGCGGCTGCGTGACTTGGGCGACATGGCGCCGTGGGTGTACGACTTCGACGGCCATACGCTCATCATGGACGTTGATTTCACCGACGAACCGCTCGCTCGGTGGAACATTCGAATTTTTGAGAAACAGCGGGACGCCACGTATCGCCAGCATCGCGAAACCATTCTCGAGCTCGCGGTCGCCCTCGATCAGGTTCGCGACGCCCTCGCGCCCAACTTCCTCATCCTCGCGGAATCCGACACCCAGGGGTCGCGACCAACTGACGGGTCCGCCCGCGCCCTCTTCGTCGCACAACGGGTGGGGGCTTAAGAAAAAGCCGCGGGTCAACTGCTGAAACTACGACGCGGGAGTCGCCGAGTCGCTGCGACGCGGCAACACCCAGCCCGGACGAGCGAAGTGGCACGTGTACCCGTTGGGGATGCGCTCGAGATAATCCTGGTGCTCGGGTTCGCCCTCCCAGAACGGGCCCGCGGGCACCACCTCCGTGACAACGCGGCCCGGCCAGAGGCCCGACACCTCGACGTCGGCGATGGTGTCCTCGGCCACGTGCCGCTGCTCATCATCGACGTAGAAGATGGCCGAGCGATAACTCATGCCTCGGTCATTTCCCTGCCGGTTAGGCGTGGTCGGGTCGTGAATCTGGAAGAAGAATTCGAGGATCTTCCGGTAGGAGGTCAACGAAGGATCAAACACGATTTCGATCGCTTCGGCGTGAGTTCCGTGGTTGCGGTACGTCGCATTCGCGACGTCACCGCCGCTGTACCCCACGCGAGTGCTCACCACACCCGGGCGACGACGAATCAGGTCCTGCATTCCCCAGAAACAGCCGCCCGCCAGAATCGCCGTCTCGGTCGCGTCGCTCATTGTGGTATCCCTTCATTCGTCAAGTAGTCCCCCAACAGGCGACGGTACTGCCCGTAACCCTCAGTCTCAAGATCTTCGTACGCTACGAATCTAAGGGCGGCGGAGTTGATGCAGTACCGCAGGCCGCCCGCTTCGGTGGGACCGTCGGTGAAGACGTGCCCCAGGTGAGAGTCGGCGTTCGTGGAGCGCACCTCGGTCCTCACCATGGTAAAGCTGCCGTCGCTCTCTTCCTTCACATTTTCTGGAGCGAGGGGTGCGGTGAAGCTGGGCCAACCACATCTGCTGTCGTACTTCTGGGTGGACGCGAACAGCGGATCCCCCGACACCACGTCGACGTAGATTCCGGCTTCCCTCAGATCCCAAAACTCATTGTTGAATGCCGGCTCGGTGGCGTTCTCTTGAGTGACCTGGTACTGCCGGGACGTCAACCGGGAAATCGCCTCGGCGCTGACTGGATATCGCACTGACACAACTGCTCCTTTGAAATGGACAGGTCCACTGTCTCGCGGCCCGCGGCCCGCGGCAGCGTTACACCGAGTGAACCCGGAGGTCGAGACGACGAACTACGTCGCCGACTCTTCGTCGACCCACTCCTTGGCGTGGGTCTGAGCCCATTTCTCGCTGACGGTGCCCTTGAGCATCGACACCATCGCCTCACGGTGAGTCAGCGCCATGAAGATGTGACCCGCCACCACGACGAAGACCGCGAAAGCCCAGAAGTCGTGCGTGACGGTCGCACCCTCGCGCCAGGACACGGGGAAGAATCGGAACCACTGCAGGACGTATCCGGAGACCCACAGCACGATAATGGCCGCGCCGATGAATAGGCCATTGGCCTTCTGCCCCGGATTGTATTTGTCCAAGTCAATTCTCTCGCGTCCAAGAGTCCACAGCCAGCGCAACTCGGCCTTGGACCAGTAACTGCAGCGGTGCAGATCCTGGCGCATCCGACGCCCCCACGGCCCCAGCAGCGACACCACGATGGGTAGCGGCAACATCAGACCCGTCCAGAGATGAATCTCTTGAATTTCGTGGCGCGGAAAGATAACGCCAAAGAACGAACCGAAGTACAGCGGGATGCCGGTGAATATCAGGGCCCCGAAGAGAAGCGCATTGAGCCAATGGACGCTGCGCTGCACGCCATCAAAGCGCAACAACCGCACCACGGGAGAACTCCGCGTCGTCGTCACGACAGGCGCGGCGTGGGGTTCGTCACTCCGGTCGAACCGTCCAGCCATCCATTGACTGGATAACCGTTCTGCTCCCAGAAGCCGGGCTCCACGTGGTTCACTACGCGAATGCCCGACAGCCACTTGAGCGACTTGTATCCGTACATCTGGGGAACCACCAGTCGCACCGGACCCCCGTGCTCGCGGGTGACCGTCTGGCCGTACATTTCGTAGGCAACGATGACGTCGGCGAGATGAGCCTGGTCGATCAACAGACTTTCGGAGTCGGTGTTGTCGTAGGAATCGAAACTGACCGCCACCGCATCGGAATGCGCACCCACCATCTTCAAGATGTGTGACAGCGGCACTCCCTTCCAGGGAACATTGTTCACTCGCCAACCAGTGACGCACTGGAAGCCTTTCACCATGTGAATCGACGGCAGCGATTGGAGGTCGGAAAAGGAGAGCGTCAGGGGCGTGTCGACCAGGCCGCTCACCTTGAGTTGATACTTGTCGGTGCTGATAGTGGGGAATCCGCCCGAAATCGTATAAATGCGAAAGTGATCGCCCCCGGGCAGCAGCGAGGCGATGCCCGAACCGAGTTTGTTGCCCACGAGCTTTTGCACCTGTGATCCGAAGGCCACGCCGGCGGCGCCGAGAGCCACCAAGCCAAGAAACATCCGGCGCCCGACGGGGGTCTTGCCGGCCCTCACTAGTGACTCGTCGTTCATCGCACCTCCCTTTGCTCTTTCAGTCTCGAAGGGGACCCGGGTGTTACAGATTTTTGAAAACTCTTCTGTTCAGCACGTTAAACGTATTCGGGCCGCCGAGTAACGGAAGTAGAGACCTGCGGCCGCGTCGCGCCAGCGCCCTAGAATCGTTGCCCGGATGGAGATACGACTGATTCAATCAGAGGAATGTGCGACTCTGGGCCACATCACGTTAGACGCGTATCGCCAACTCAATGGCTCCGAACCACTCGGCCCCTACGCGGAAGAGCTGCTCGACGTGCAAACGCGAAGTTTCGATTCCGAGGTGTACGTCGCTCTCGACAACGGCGGCCGACTCATGGGTGGCGTCACGTACGTGCCCGGTCCCGAGTGCGCGATGGCCGAGTTCCGCGACCCTGTCGCCTGCGGCATTCGGATGCTCGCCGTCGATCCCGCGCTCCAGGGACGCGGCGCGGGTCGAGCGCTCGTGGAAAAGTGCGTGGCCCGCGCACGTGAACAGGGACGCGGACGGATTATTCTGCATTCCGTACCCGCCATGACATTGGCACAAGCAATGTACGTGAAGATGGGCTTCGCTCGGGCACCGGAGCTCGACGAGTTCATCCACGAAAGCTCAGACCGCGACGGCGAGCCCTTGCACCTAAGCGCGTTTACCATGACGATATAGAGCTCACGTCTCGGACGAGAGCGTCGCGTGCCCGGTAACGACAACCTTGAAGTCGTTCTGCTCGCCATCGTCGTCGTGGTGCATCTCGCCCCCCACCGTGGCGCGCCGCAGGTGGTACCCCCGCGAGCCCAGTGACGCTGTGCACTTCCGGCCCGGTCAAGAAGAATGCCGTAGTGCGAATCGCCGGCATCACTCCGAGAAGGAGTCGCAGCGACGTACGATCAATTCCGAAACCGGGAGTCGACATCAGTCACATGCGTTCGCCGCGTCGATCAGGTCACGCAGGATACGCCGCAATTCCACCGTCGTCTTGTCCGCCTTGACGTGCACCTCAGAGGTGATGTCGAGTGGCAGCGCCAGGTCGTAGTAGCGAGACTGCAGA
This sequence comes from Acidimicrobiaceae bacterium, assembly GCA_003136415.1. Classification (GTDB taxonomy): domain Bacteria; phylum Actinomycetota; class Acidimicrobiia; order Acidimicrobiales; family RAAP-2; genus RAAP-2. The sequence continues at coordinate 27,139 of PLEI01000074.1, forward strand.
GCCAAGTCTTCGTTGACCACCGCTACCTCGAAGGCAATCGCTTCGCGCAAGCGCTCGCTGGAGCCTTCGAGATCGTCGCGCCAGATGGATGAATAGATCCTCACCGTCTCGTCGTCCACGGGAACCAGGAAGAAGCCAATAACGTTGGTGCCGCCCGAATCAAGGAAGTCGAGGGCGAGTTCCAAATGGTACGGAGCGACGTAGCGATACGTGAGTCGACGGCGCTGGATGAGCGCGCGTGTACCCGCAGCGACGCCGGGGTCCTCGCGGTTGGCGAAGTGGTGCTCGTAGACGGCCGAGAAGGTGTAGCCGTCACGTTCGACTGTGTAATGTCCCACCTCGGTGGCTTCGCCGGCGCCGAAGGTGCCGGTATGGACGAAGGCGAAGTGGGCCATGTCGAGGAAATTGTCGGCCAACAGACCCGCATTGGCGCGCGTCACGATGGGTTCGAGGTCACCTCGCTCGAATGCCGGATCGGCGTCAGAGGCGAGCGACGGCAGCGGCGTGAGGGGCGACTCGGGGGCGACGAAGACCATCCCGTGTGATTCAGCGAAGGCGAAGGGGCCGCTCAGCTCCGCGCGAGCCGGCAGCGTCGCGTTGGGTCCCAACGACGGAATCTCCACGCACTTGCCCTGCGCATCGAAGACCCACCCGTGATACGCGCAACGTAACTTCTCGCCCTCACAAGTACCGAGCGACAATGGCGCAAAACGGTGGGGACAACGGTCGTAAAAGACCCGCAGACCGTCGCTGGGAGAGCGGTACACCACGTAGGGCTCGCCCATCAGGGTGAACGCCCGGGGCTGGGAGGTGGCTTCGCTCGAGCGGCACAACGGGTGCCACGCTCGGCGAAGGGCGACGTCGACGTTACGCAGGCTGCGAGGCATCCGTGCATCGTACTGGCGCCACGTGTCGGGTCGAAGAACTCGCCCCCGAGGGGTCGCCGACAGCAACCGACTTAGTCGTTCTCCACCGTGAACTCCCACGTCATCACCGGTCGACCCGCCGGCGCCCAGCGGATGCTGCCTGAGCCGATTGCCAGATATTCGCGCACTTTCACCCGCACTCGAGAACGAGCCGGGACTTCGACACTCGTACGACCACCCACGAAAGTGGCCGGGCGATACACCGTGCCGTTGCCATCGATCAGGGCAAAGTCACTCGCGTGCAGGGGAACGACACCAGACGTGTTCTCCAGGGTGATGGTGAGCGTCGCGGTCGTATACGGGGGCGGGGGCGCCACGAAGGGGGGAACTTGCGGTCCGGTCATGGTGGCCCACGTGCTTCCAGTGGGCAGCGCAACTTTGACGAGATCGCCCTCGATCCCGAGTTGAGGATGGGCCGGACTCGCTGCTAAAGCCTGGCCAGTAGCCAATGTTGACCGGGGCAGCCAACTCGGTAGTCCCCCGTAGGCGTAGTGCGCGGTGCTCGTCGCACTCGAAGCGTCCGACGCAACGGTCCGGTAGACGACGACTCCCAGCAGCGCGGCGGCCGCGACGACCACGGCAAGCAGCGAACGGAGGCCGGCGCGAGACCGACCCCCGTTCGCGGATGCGACTTGCGATGTATTCGCGTGCCTCCACGTTGCTTTCACCTCGTTAGTGGCGCCGACGAGGCTCGTAGTTGTTGAACACATCGCTCCCGAAGGCCTTGAGTCCGGGCTGGGCGGCGAAGCCGATGTGGCCCTCGCCGTCGAGACCCGGTGACGCCGAGGCCACGTGGAACATGTTCTCCATCGAGCGCAGCCAGCTGTAGTGGTTGTAGAAGGTGGCATCGGTCGAACCAGGCGTGATGAACTTACTGATCAAGACCGCTCCCACGTCGCCGCCGCCGTTGGTGGCACTAGTGGCGTTGTAGAGCAGGTCGCCCGTCAGAGTCTCACTGGCCAGCGTGATGCTGGTGACCGGTCCCGTCGGCGATGCCGGCACGCCATTGACGAACAGCTCGAAGGTGCTGTGGACCGCGCAGGAGTTCGAACAGCCGGCCCCATTGGGCAGCGTGGCGACGTCGGGAGTGTTGTACACCGCTCCCACGGTCGCGCCCGCCGGGATGTTCACTCCACTCACGCCGCGCCCCTGATCGAGAATTGTGATGGCCGGGTCGCTCACGTACGACGATCCCGCCGCTCCACTGGCCACGTCCGTGCGCGCCGCGGGCGTCGAACCCGCACCGCCCATGACCAGGCCCGCGATAGCCGGATTGCGGTCGACGTACGCGTTGTCACCCGGTCCGGGCAGCAACTGGTTGCCCGAGGCGTCCGTGGCGAGGGGCGTGTTGGGACCGGTGGGCTCGTAGTTCACATTCTTGCCGTACAAGTTCTCACCAGCGGTGTCCGCGAGAATCGACGACGCCGCGGTGGCGGGATCGGTCGTGGAGTTGGTGAAGCTGTTGGCGGTGAACGTGAACGCGGGGAATCCCTCGTCGAAGGACACGTCAATCAATCCGTTGTCCTTGAACGCCGGTGAGGATTCAATCTCGGGGATGATGTGCTGGAGGAACAGGTCCGACGCGTAGAGACCACCGGTGTAGTTGATCGGCGCGTTGGGCGTGTTGGGGTCGGAGAAGCCGCCCGACAGGTTGTTGCCGTGACATACCGCGTCGTGGGCGTCGGAGCAGTTGTTCGGTGAGATCCAGCTGAACTGCGGAGTCGTCGCTTCGCTCTGCAGGTCGGCGTAGAGACCGCTGGTCGAGTCAAAGAGGTTCGCCACGTGCGCCGAGGAACAGTTAGCCGTCGGATTGTCGACGAGTGAGTGAAACCACGGCAGCGGGAAGTGCTTGGGCACGTACTGGTCCGTGGCATTCGCGCTCCCCGGGTTGGTCACCGGAGTCGTCGTGGGGTTCAGGCTCGGCGCGCCACAGGCACTGACCGCGTGGGTCTGTCCGGTGCCGTCGCTATTGCCGAGGTCCTGGGCGTACGCCTTCCACGAGACCCCCGCGGACGAGAGTTGGTTGAAGAGTGTCGGCACACTCGAGGGATACACGCAGCCCGCACCAATCGTGTAGGGCGTGCCGCTCGCGACGTACTGACCAAAGTTGGGGCTCGACGGGTTGGTGTCGAGTGCGCCGGCCATGTCCTTGTAGGTCGGGCAGTCGTTCTGCGTGTCGACCTGAGGAGCTTGGCCCGACGCCAGCGCGACGTAGTTGTCCAAGCTGAAGTGCCCGGTGCCGTAGTAGTTCGTGAGCAATGTGCCCTGCGAGGGCAGCGTCTTCCACAAGTACGTGTTGTTGTTGAGCCCGGTGAAGGACGCGTCATAGGACTTGTTCTCCAGGATAATGAACCAGACGTGCTTGATGGGTGGCAACGATGAATGCGACTCGTCCTTCGACGAGGAGGCGACAGCGGACGGGATCCCGGTCATCAACAACAAGACCGTGGCGAGAGCCATACTGACAGTGATAAAGGAACGGCGACGCATCACCGTTCGAAGGGATAATGCATATCGGGTGGTTGTGGTCATGTGCCACTTTTTAATAAGACAAGGTTAAGAACGACCCACTGGAAGGTGAGCACGGTGCAACTCTCTTGCACCAGTTCTGAGGAATCTCACGACCGGCTCGGTCATCGCCGTGCACTGGTGCGCGGCTGGCGAATCTCACAGGATTTTCACAAGTTGTGAGTCGCACATCTCCTCGTCGGACCAGATTTAGGTTGTTCTTAATCCGGCGCTACCCCACCTTCACCAACGACCCTCATAATGAAATCACTGACCCGCGGTAGGAGGCCCCATGGACTGGACGACGCACAACGACGACGAGAGCTCTGACGCTACGGAAGTTTCGGAATCTCCCGAATTCCCCCGTAGCACGAACACTCGCGGCGCAGCCGGCCGAACCGCCCTCTTAGTCACCGGTGGCCTCGTCCTCGTCGCCGCAATAGGTGGCTCGGGATTCCTCGTCGGACACTACGTGAGAGGGCACCCCTCGAGTACGGCGATTGGTACATTCCCCCGCAGCCAGTTCCCCCAGTTCCCCTCGGGCGGATTTGGCAACCTACCTAGTGGCGGCTCGACCGTGACCCCAACCACACTGCCGGCCAACGCTCCCTCGTCGGCCGCCGCGGCCAAGATCGCCGCCAAGGTGAATCCCGGGATTGCCGACATTTTGACCACGTCCAAGTACCAGTCGTCGAGTGCTGCGGGCACCGGAATGGTCCTTTCGTCGAACGGGCTGGTCCTCACCAATAATCACGTCATCAACGGCGCCACCTCCATCAGCGTGCGCGTCGTCACGACCAACAAGACCTACAGCGCCAAAGTGTTGGGCTACAGCGTGACCAAGGACGTGGCCCTCCTGCAGCTGAGTGGCGCCTCAGGTCTCAGCGCGGTGAGCACCGCGGATTCGAATTCGGTCAGCGCGTCACAACCCGTGGTGGGCATCGGCAACGCCGGCGGTGTCGGCGGGACGCCGAGCTACGCGCCGGGCGCCGTCGTTGCCACCAACCAGTCACTCACCGCATCGGACCCGAGCAACCTCACCGGCGCCGAGAAGCTCTCGGGAATGATCCAGGTCGCCGCCAACATCCAACCCGGCGACTCCGGTGGCCCGCTGGTCAACACTCAAGGCCAGGTCATCGGTATGGACACCGCGGGGTCGTCAACGGGCTCGGGTGTCGGCTACGACGACCGGTACTCTACGGCTAGTGAGGGTTACGCGATTCCGATCGACACCGCCCTCGCCGTCGTGCACACCATTGAGAGCGGCACCTCGACCACGACAGTCCACGTGGGTGCGACGCCCATCCTCGGCGTCGAGATCAGCCCCACTCTCTCGGGCTACGAGGGCTTTAACAACAGCCCCGTGGCGGGCGTGCAGATCGCCGGACTAGCCGCCGCAACTCCCGCGGCCTCATCGGGTCTCGTCGCCGGTGACGTCATCACCGCACTCAACGGCCAGACCGTGACGAGCGCCACGCAGCTCTCGGCCATCGTCCAAACGCTCACTCCGGGCGACAGCATTAAAGTCAGCTACACCACGGTGGGTGGCACGACGCGAACCATTAACGTGGCACTCATCGCGGGACCGGCTCTCTAGAGACGGGTCCCGTCAGAATCCGCACGCGGGCGCAAGCGGACAACACTGAGGGCGGGGGCGCAAGCCCCCGCCCTCAGCCATTCGCCAGGGGAACGGATCAAGTCACCCGGAGAGTCGCCACCATGAATTGGTGGACGAAGCAGTAGTAGTGGTACACGCCCTTCTTCTCGGGAGCGCGGAACGACGTGGTCTGGTGGTGACCAATGTTTCCAGTAGTGAACTGATGAACCGCCGCGGTCATCGTGTGGACCACGTTGTCGCGGCTGGTCACCTTGATCAGCTCCCCAGGGGGAACACTCAGAGTCTTTGGCGCGAAGCCTCGGATCGGCAAAGAACGAATTCGAAAAGGGATTGAGCGAGTCCGAGCCGGCGGAGCCAACTCGCCACGTCGTGGACTCCCAGTACGAGTCCACGCCCTAGTGGTTCATGCCTCCGATCTTGGTGACGGGACCCTCATACGACCAGGGAAAGTCGATCCACCGGTCGGTCGTCTTCCAGGAATAGTCGGGCACGATGACTGACTGGGGCTTCTGGTAGAGGACGGCCGAGCGCACTTCGCGAACGGTCTCCGCGCAGAACTCAGTCACCATTTTGAGCGTGTGACCGGAGTCCGCGACGTCATCGGCGATGAGCACCACCGCACCCGAGAGATCAACCTTGCTCGGCACCGGCGGTAGGACGACCGGCATCTCCAGGCGCTCGTCGATGCCGGTGTAGAACTCCACCGACATGATGAAGGCGTTCTTTACCCCCAGCGCGTACCCCAGCCCCGCACCGAGAAAGAACCCTCCGCGCGCGATGCTGAGCACGATGTCGGGAGCGAAGCCCGAATCGCAGATTTCCTGGGCGAGGGCGCGCGTCGCGAGCCCAAAGTCCTCGTAGGTCAACCGTTCTCGTGGGGCCATCTAAAAACGGTAGACGATTCTGGCACCTCGTTCATTCGGCGGCTCGTTCCCGTAGTGAATGGCATCGGGGCACCGATGGATAGATTCCTTAAATGGACTACATCACACTCGGTCACACCGGCCTCAAGGTGTCGCGAATCACTCTGGGTTGTATGAGCTACGGCGCTCCCTCACGCGGTCGCCAGACGTGGTCGATTGACCGCGATGAGGCCGCGCCCTACTTTCGCCAAGCTCTCGATGCCGGAATCAATTTCTTCGACACTGCCAATGTCTATTCTGACGGCACGTCCGAAGAGATCACTGGCGCGGCGCTGCTGTCCATGGTTCCGCGAGAAGAAGTGGTCATCGCCACCAAGGTGAACGGCCGGATGAATCGCGGCGCCAACGGAATGGGGCTATCGCGCAAATCAATCCTCGCCGAGATTGACAACAGCCTGCGCCGACTCGGGACGGATTACGTCGATCTCTATCAAATCCACCGATGGGACTACGAGACGCCCATCGAGGAGACGCTCGAAGCGCTGCACGACGTCGTGCGCGCAGGTAAGGCGCGTTACATCGGGGCATCATCGATGTTCGCCTGGCAGTTTGCTCAGGCTCTCTACGTCGCCGATCGAAACGGCTGGTCCCGGTTCGTCTCGATGCAGAACTACTACAACCTTCTCTACCGAGAAGAAGAGCGAGAGATGCTACCGCTGTGCGAGGACCAGGGCGTGGGCGTCATCCCCTGGAGCCCGTTGGCCCGCGGGCGCCTCACCCGTCCCTGGGACGCCACGACGGCGCGTTCCGAGAGCGACGATTTTGGTCGTTCTCTCTATAGCGACGTCGACAAGCCGGTCGTGGACGCCGTCAATCGCATCGCCCTCTCACGCGGTGTCGCTCCGGCACAAATTGCTCTGGCGTGGTTGCTCTCCAAGTCGATCGTCACCAGTCCCATCGTCGGCGCGACCAAGCCGCACCACCTCGACGATGCGGTGGCGGCCCTGTCGATTGAGCTCGACGACGCCGAGATCGCCGCACTCGAAGAGTCCTACCGTCCCCATGAAGTGATGGGACTTGCAAGCCCCTCCTCGCGGCGCTAACGCCGCCGCGATGCCTCAGGTGCCCGCAGTGATTCCTCTCTCCGTTCTCGACCTCGCCACCGTCGCCTCGGGTTCCACCCCGGCGCAGGCCCTGCGCGACACCACCGCTATGGCCGTCGCCGTGGAACAGCTCGGGTACCGGCGTTTCTGGGTTGCCGAACACCACGCCATGGCCGCCGTCGCGAGTTCGGCACCCGCGGTATTGATCGCCCACCTGGCTAACGCAACAACGACGCTGCGCGTCGGCGCCGGCGGCGTGATGTTGCCCAATCACGCGCCGCTCGTGGTGGCCGAGCAATTCGCCACGCTCGAGGCGCTGCACCCGGGACGTATCGACCTGGGGCTCGGTCGTGCGCCCGGTACTGACCACGTCACGGCGCGAGCACTGCGGCGTGACGGCGACTTGCGCGCGACCACATTTCCCCATGACGTCGTCGAACTCATCAGCTACCTCGTGCCTCAGGAGTCTCCCGTGCACCCCGCACCGACTCCGGGCGCCGGCTACCTCCCCGAAGTGTGGCTACTGGGTTCTTCGACCTATAGCGCCCAGCTCGCCGGGCAGCTCGGTCTACCCTTCTCCTTCGCGTACCACTTCGCCCCCGCGCAACTTGACCAGGCCGTCGAGACGTACCGCGCGCACTTCACGTCGTCGCGCTTCCTCGACTACCCGCACCTGATGATCGCGACCTCGGTCATTTGCGCGGCCGATGACGCTCGTGCTCAGTGGCTGTCGGGATCGAGCGCCCTCAATATGCTCCAGCGCGCCCAGGGTCGGCCCGGCCCCTTACCCTCGCCCCACGAAGCCGCCGCCGTGGCGATGAGCGACGCGGACCGGGCCTACGTCACCGAAGCACTCTCGACCCACTTCATTGGATCGCCCGAACGCGTGGTCGAGGGACTGCATCACCTCGTCACGCGCACCCACGCCGACGAGGTGATGGTGTCCACTCGGCTCCACGACGTGTCCGACCGTCGCACGTCGTTCGAATTACTCGCACGCGAGTGGGGTCTCGTCACCCTCGATGGCGGGTCGCGAAAGGGGGAAGTAACTCACGTGCCGTAATATCACCATCCCGCGGGGGCTCGAACCTCCTGCCACGGCCAGGAGGTGCACGACGTCGCTCGCCAATTCGTCCGCAAGATTGCGAGGCTGCAGTCGCTCACCCATCGAAATATCGACAGAATTGACGTGTAATTCTGCGCGCAGGAGTGCGCGCAGCAGTTCGATGCACAACAACACACCCACTGATTTGCACTGCGGGATCGCTCGATGTCGTGGCGGAAATGTCGCGAAAGAATTCCTGTCTTATTGAAAGACCTTCCTACTAAGGTGGCGACGTGACGACGCTCGCTGCCTCCACATCTCGACGTGAGCGGGTACGAGCCACCTTCTCGCCGAGTGAGTGGAAGCGCCTCTCTGGCATGTTCGGCTTCATCGTGTTCCTCCACGTTTTGGGCTGGGGTCTCTTGATTTACGCATCGAGTCAGCACTTCGACATCGGGTCGGGAAAGATGCTCGGGGTCGGCACGGGGGTCCTCGCGTACACGCTGGGAATGCGCCACGCTTTCGACGCCGACCATATTGCGGCGATTGACAACACGACGCGAAAGTTCATGGCCGAGGGTAAGCGACCGATGTCGACGGGCTTCTTCTTCTCGCTGGGGCACTCGTCGATTGTCTTCGCCCTCACACTCTTCCTCGGACTCGGCGTGCGCGCGCTGGGTGGCCAGGTGCGCAACTCGAACTCGGGCCTGCATCACTACGGCGGGATCATTGGCACCCTCGTATCGGGGGGATTCCTCTACCTCATCGCCATCTTGAACCTCATCATCCTGGTGGGGATCGTGAAGTTGTTCGTTCAGATGCGACAAGGCACGTTCAATGACGCGGAGTTGGAAAAGCACCTTGACGCGCGGGGCTTCATGATGCGCTTTTTCGGTCGCTTCGCGCGAAGTGTTGACGCGCCCTGGAAAATGTACCCAGTTGGCCTCCTTTTTGGTCTCGGCTTCGACACCGCCACCGAGGTCGCATTCTTGGTGCTGGCCGGCACCAGCGTCGCGGCCGGACTCCCGCTTTGGGCCCTCCTCAGCCTGCCCATCCTCTTCGCCGCTGGCATGAGCCTGCTGGACACGATCGACGGATCGTTCATGAACTTCGCTTACGGCTGGGCCTTTTCCAAGCCGGTGCGCAAGGTGTATTACAACATTGCCATTACTGGACTCAGCGTCTTCGTCGCGTTCTACATCGGCACCTTGGAATTGGCCCAAGTACTCACGACGCAACTCAAACTGCACGGCGGACTGTGGAATTACGCCGCCAACTTCAACATCAATGCGGCGGGCTTCACCATCGTGGGAATCTTCGTCGGGGTTTGGGTATTCGCGCTCCTGTATTGGCACTACGGACGTGTGGAGGAGCGCTGGGAGAATGCGGCGCTGCGCGCCCAACGCTCCCGCGGAGAGCGGCCCGACCTGCACTCGGCGGGCATCACCCTGGGCGCGGTTCACCAGCCTTTCACCATCGACGAGTAGAAATCAGCGCATCCCCCCACGCTTCGTGACGTGCTTAGAATTGCCAGGGAGTTGCGGCGACGTCGCACACTAGGAAGGTCGCGTGGCGCATCACGACAGTCGGGGTATCGGACGGGTTTCTTACGTATTGACCAGCGTTTACGTCCTGCTCATCATTTCGGCGGTCGTCAGCATGAAGGTCGGTCTGCCCTCCGCCAGCGCCGGTACGGGGGCCGCGACGACAACGCTGCCCGCCCTCTCACTCGGAGCCGACGGTGAACAGTCGCGCGCCGTCATCGACGAGAATCTCAAACCGGGCACCAACACCTGGCAGATGACGCCGGGCAACTCGCCCACCGCCATTCAGGGCTTTTCCACTTCCACCCAGGCCCAGATTGGCCAGAACGTCAATATCTATGCGACGACCAAATCTCCGACATTTGTCGTTCGGGCGTTTCGAATGGGTTGGTATCAGGGCAAGGGCGCTCGTCTGGTCTGGACATCACCGACCGAGAGGGGGATCAATCAATCCGCCTGTCCTCTCGATACCTCCATCAACATGGTGGCCTGTTGGAACTGGAAGATTTCGGCGGTGATGCCGGTCACCGAGGACTTCGCCCCGGGGGACTACCTGCTCAAACTCACCAGCTCGGACCAGGAGTCGAGCTACATTCCCCTGACCGTCTGGGACCCCAAGAGCACCGCCACGTACGTGTTGGTCAATCGGTCACTCGTCGAGCAGGGTTGGAACGCCTACGGCGGCTTTTCGTTCTACGCCGGAAAGGGTAATTGCATCATCGACAGCTCGTCGTATCCCGTGTGCAACCGTGCGCGCGTGGTCTCCTTTGACCGCCCCTACGACACCGGCAATGGCGCCTCGGACTTCCTCACCAACGAATTCCCCCTGATTTCGCTGATGGAGAAGGAGGGTCTCGACGTCACTTACATCACCGACATCACTTTGGCGAGCTACCCGAGCGTGCTCGCCAATCACAGGACGCTGATTTCGCTCGACCACGACGAGTCCTGGACGTACGAGGAGCGAGTGGCGTTACAGACCGCTCAGGCCAACGGGCTGAACGCCATCTTCTTTGGGGCCGCGGCCATGGTCCGCCACGTCCGCCTGGAGCCCTCCATCCTTGGACTTAACCGACAGGTGGTGGACTACCGCAACTCCGGCGAGGACCCCCTCAACGGTACGGCCAGCCCCGGGCAGGTGACGGGCAACACCTGGGAGGTGCCGCCGGCGAGTTGGTCGCCGATCCCACAGATCGGTGTTGAGTACAGCGGCTATCTCAGCCCCAACATCTTCGTACCCATGGTCATCTCCGACGGTAGCTCGTGGGTCTTTCAGGGCACGGGGCTCACCACGGGCTCATCGTTGTCGAACGTGGTGGCGTCCGACTTCGACCACGTGATTCCGTCGGGCGCCGAGCCGGCCAACGTCGAGGTCCTCGCCCATTCGCCGGTGCCGAAGAGTGAGAGTACCGTGAGCGGCAGCGTATGGAATGGCGAGAGTTATTCCGATATGGTCTACTTCACCAACCCGGTCTCACACGCCGGCACCATCGACACCGGCAACAACGTCTGGATCGGCGACCTCTCGAGGTGCACGAACACCACGCCCCAGTGCGCCGCGCCCGCGCTGATCACCATCACCAACAACATCCTTCGCGTGTTCGCCCAAGGACCCGCGGGACTCATGGAACCAGCCGTGACCAACCTCGCTTCAATCACTCCGGCGGGTTCATGACCACCAACGTCGGGGACGCGGGTACGTTCGTCGCATTGGCGTCTGATCTTGGTTGCTACCTCTCAGTCGTCCCCTCGTGTGGTCGGCGTCTGAGCGAAGCCGACCGGTAAAGTTCGTCAATGGTTGCCTTCCCTTCTCCATCTCTTGCGGCGACGAAAGAGCGCCACGGATGACTCTCGCGGAGCACCACGAAGTGGACCACGACGCCGATTCGTCGCCACTTCATCGCAGCCTGATGCCGATGTGGGCAGCGGTAGCGGTTGCGATCGCGGCGGTGGTCATCGAGTCAACGATTTACTTCATGATCGTTCACCACCAGAGCGGTGCCTTCAGCGACCTCATCGGCCGCGCCCTGAACTTCGAGGGCCTTAAGACCACGGGAAACATCTATTCCAACTTCGCCCTCGAGGCGTTCACGTATCCGCCGGGTGGAATCCTGCTGCTGTGCCCGGTGGTGCTCATCCCCCTCAAGTATCTCGGCGCCGTCTGGACCGTCGGAGTACTGGGTGCCCTCGCGGCCACCTCCTTCGTCGTGATCCGCCGACTGATGAGCCCATCAGATTCAAATGCGCTCCTGATGGCAACCGCCGTAATGATCGTCTCACCCATCGCCTTTTCTGCGGTCTACGACAACATCTTTTGGGGACAGATTGGGGCCGCGTTGACCCTGGCCATCGTGCTCGATTTTCTGGTTGTTCGTGGACAGATGCAGGGGGTGCTGGTGGGGCTGGCTACATCACTCAAGATTTACCCCGGCATCTTCATCATCATTTGGTTGACCCGCCGTCAGTATCGCCAAGCCCTGACCGCCATCGCCACGGTGATAGTCACCACTTTGGTGGCCACCGCTCTCTGGTACCACAGCAGTATCTCGTTCTTCAAGGAAGAACTCATTGGCAGTCAAGAGCTCGGACACTTCTCTACGTACACCACCGCCCAGACGAGCTCCAGCGTTGTGGACATTTTTCTACGACCGCCCTACTTTCTCGGTCACCTTTCCTCCAGTGAGTCAATGGCCGTTGCCGCCGTGGTCGCCGTCATCGGCCTGATTGCCTCTTTCGGGGCATGGTCGCGCAGTTGTGAACTGACGGCCGTGGTGATTGGGCTGGACATTTCGGCAATCTGCTCTCCCATCTCGTGGAATCACTATTTCGCCTTTCTCCCCCTCCTCCTCTTTCTTCCGTTGGAACTGGGTTGGCGAAGTTGGACCGCGAGGGTTTCGTACCTCGCCCTGGTAGTCAATATGTTCCCGTGGCACCGCTGGCGGCTCGCCGGTGCGATTCAGATTCTCCTGCCAAAGAGTCAGCTGTACCTCTCCTACGTAGCTCAAAACGCCACGACGATTTCCATGTTGCTCATCGTCCTGGCGGCGGCGTACGAGTTCTGGCCAGCCAATCTTTCATTGAAATTCTTGCGCCATCGCCGAGCCCAGGGGTCCGGCGCGCAGGACACCGTGGAGACTCCCTCAATCTAAAATTAGGGAGAAGATGATCTCGGCCCATCGAGTGAAAATTCGACGTTCGTCACGCAACGCACCGTATTGTCTTAGCGAAAAAGTTGAGGTGAGAGCCAGAAAATTGGTGACATGACCCCTTCAAAGTGAATCGGCTCTGGCCAACCCCGTACCAATGAAATAAGGCTGCGGTTGCCCAGAGAACCACCTTTCCTCACACTCTGATTACCTGGGGTCTCTAGGTTGAGCCAAGTCCGCTCCAACTGGGGGCGGATTCGGCTGTCCAACTGAGCACCCCTACCAAGTTCCTGAGGAGGAATGAGCATGTTAAAGAATCTGCGAGTCACCGTGGGTGTCTCGACCGCAATTATGGCGCTCGTGGCCACTGTCGCGTTGCCCGCGGGCGCCGCTACGTCGACTACGGACCCGAGCTTGGCTAGCGACACCACGCTGACCGGTCCGGCATCCATCGCGGGCGGAGGTTCGACGTTTGACGCCCCCTTGATGAACGCGGCTCAGGCGATCTACACCGCTCGCAATCCCAATGCGACGATCTCCTCCTACTTGGCGGTTGGTTCGGGCGCTGGCCAAACGGACATCGCCACGGGACTGGTGAATTACGGCGCGTCTGATGTTCCCATGACTCAGACCAACTTGTCGGCGATGTCGCATCTCGGTACTGGTGAGAAGTCGATCTCGAACTACATCCAGGTCCCGGTTGCCCTCGGTGGCGTCGCCATGGGCTACAACTTGCCCTCGATCACCAAGAACAAGGTGTTCTCGAAGGTGGGCGTGCGACTGACGGGTGTGCTCATCACCAAGATCTACCGCGGCATCATCACCAAGTGGAACGATCCGCTGATCTGCAAGAACAACCCCCAGTTGGTGATTGTCAAGCGTAACGCCAAGCACAAGATCATCTCGAAGACCTGCGCGCTACCCAACCACACCATCACCGTGGTGGCTCGCTCCGATGGTTCGGGAACGACCTACGCCTTCACCAACTACTTGAACGTCGTCGCTCCCAAGCTGTGGCTCAACGTCTCGAAAGCGGAGATCT
>PLEI01000084.1:0-15465 GCA_003136415.1 Acidimicrobiaceae bacterium
ACAAGCGCGACACGCAGTACCTGTACCGCGACGGCGACGACTACATCTTTATGGACCAGGTCAACTTTGATCAGTTGCCCGTTTCCTCCAAGAGCCTCGGCGAGGCGGCCAATTTCCTCAAGGAGACCGGCAAGGCCATGATCATTTCGCACGACGATGAAGTCATCGGTGTCGAACTGCCGGCGTCGGTGGAACTTACCATCGCGGAGACGGAACCCGGTATTCAAGGTGACCGCGTCTCGGGTGCGCGCAAGCCCGCCACTCTCGAGACCGGCTTCGTGGTCCAGGTTCCCCTGTTCGTTGGGCCCGGCGAGGTCATCAAGGTCGATACTCGCACCGGCGAGTACATGACCCGCGCCTAGTGAGCGAGTTGGGCGCAAGGCGTCATCAAGCGCGCGAACGAGCCGTGGAACTGCTCTACGAAGCGGCGATCAAGGATCGGCCCGTATCGGTGGTGGTGACCGAACTGCGCGTACCGCCCGACGGGTACACCAGTGCGCTCTTGGCGGCCACGACCGAGCACGAGGCGCAGGCGCTCGAACTCATTAGCCGCTTCTCAATTGATTGGCCTATAGATCGCATGGCGCTGCTCGACCGACTCATCTTGACCTTGGCGACGGGGGAGATGCTGATGGACGACGCACCACCGATGGCCGTCATCTTAGATGAGGCCGTTGAATTGGCCAAAACCTATTCAACCGACGGCTCGCCGTCTTTCGTCAATGGTGTCTTGTCGTCCATTGCCGACGAAATCATCGAACACTAGGGAGATTTTCACCGATGCCGGGAATGGGTGGTTCGCACTACAGTTACACGAATCCGCTCGTCACCGACGCCTTCATCCATAGCGTGTTTCTCACTTGCGTGCTGTGGATCATCGGCATTGCCTTTGCGGTCATGGTGTTCTCGGTGGCTTCGCGCCGGGTGTTGGGTTTCAACCTGTCCGAGCAAGGTCTGTCTGAACCGCGCAATCGCAGCTACGTACGCATGGGCTTTGGCGCCCTATGGCTCTTCGATGGGATTTTGCAGTTCCAGTCGTCGATGCCGCTCGGACTCGCGAACGGCGTGGTGGCGCCGGCCTTGGCCGGAACGCCCGCGTGGCTGCACGCGTTGATGCTGCACGGGATCAGCATTTGGAATTCGCATCCGATTGCCTTGGCTGACGGTACGGCCTGGATTCAGGTCGGTATCGGCGTTCTCCTCCTGGTATCCAACGCCACCGTCGGACGCTTCGCCGCGGCGATCTCGGTGGGCTGGGCGATGATGATCTGGCTCGTCGGCAACGGCGCGGGTGGAATCTTCCAGTCGTCGAGCAACATCCTCTTTGGTTGGCCGGGGGCAACGTTGTTCTACGCGGGGGCGGGACTGTGGCTGGCTCTGTCGCCACGGAACTTCCCGGAGCGTTTTTCGCGCATCACCCTTCGCGCCGTGAGCGCCGTGCTGGCTATCGCGCTGGTGCTGCAAATATTGCCCTCTCGAGAGTTCTGGCACGGCGGTAATTCCAACGCGCTCACCGTGATGGCTCAGTCAATGGTGAAAACGCCCCAGCCGCATTGGCTCGCTTACGTCGTGTCCAAGTTTGGCGCCGCCGCGGGGACCCTGGGAGGAGGTTTCAACCTCATTGTCATTTTCTGGCTCGCGGCCACCGCGGCGGGACTATGGATGGCGCCGTCACGCCAATGGCGTTGGCCCGTGTGGTCACTGGTGGTCGGAGCGGTGGTCTTCTGGATTGGCGCGCAAGACACCGCCATCTTCGGCGGCGTGGCGACCGACGTGAACTCCCTTATCCCTCTCGCCCTGTTGACGTTCTGCGCGTCGCCCGCGCTGGTGGGCCGGCCAGTGTTGCCTCGCCGACTTCCCTCAGAGTTGCGTGCGAGCGCCGGATCGGTCTTCGCGTCGTTTGCCACGGCCATGGTGGTCTTCTCGGTGGTCTCAATGGGGATAGCGACCTTCGCGTCAGCGGAGAACACCCTCTTCTTGGCTCAGAACGGACCCGCGTCGGCGGTGAACATCACTGCACCGGGGTTCACCTTGACGGATCAATCAGGCGCGTCATTTACGCTCGGTGAGCATCCCGGTCACTATACCCTTCTCACTTTCCTTGATCCGGTGTGCTACACCGACTGTCCCCTCCTGGCGGGGCAAATGCAACAAGTGGCCTCGGCATTCGGAGCACACGCGCCGCTCGACCTGGTGGCGGTGGCGGCCAATCCGCGGTTCGAGACAATTACCAACGTTCGCTCCTTCATTGGCAAACACTCGTTGGGCTCGGTGAGAAATTTCTATTTCGTCACTGACAAATTGAGCCGCGTTTCTAAGGTGTGGAACGCCTACGGCATCCAGGTCGCGTCCAGTCCCAAAGCGGTGATGAGCGTGCACTCTGATGTTATGTTCGTTATCTCGCCCGAGGGACATACTCTGTGGATCATCCCCGACGACCCGATTTCGTCGTCGTCGGGCCAGAACTCCGCCGTGACCGAATTGATTGCTCTCTTGCATCGGGCCGGCCTGAAGTAGTTCGTTATTGGGGTCGCGCCGCGACGGCGCGACATAAAAATTTTCTAAAATTGCGCGTTGCTTGTGGTTACGACGGCTTCTGGTCGGATTGGTCGTTCGCGTGCACCTGGGCGAGGTACTCGTTCCACGCCGCGAGTTTCGGATCGTCTGGTGCGACCGCGGGAGGCGTCGCTGTTTCGCCAGATTTTTCTTCCTTCAATAGTTTGCGCCACATATAGACGGCGTACGTACCGAGGATGGGCCATTCGAAGACGTAGGCCCAACTGAGGGTGTTGCCGGAGAGGGCTCGCAAGAGTTCGACGACGAAGGCTGAGGTGCAAATCGCTTCGGCCGCGAATAATCCCATGTGGATGGACCATGTGTGCTGTGATTTCCCATCCATCGGTGATACTCTAAAACGATTGTAAGGGGGGCGGAAGAATTCACTATGTGACACGATTCACATAAGGGACGTCTAAATTGCAATTCAGCAGTTGGGGAAAAGTATTCGGGGAACCAAAATCGCGCTTGCGCGCAATTTTGAGAAGGAGTGTCGTATGTCGCTAACAGGAAGACTGAGTACAGCCATTGGTCTGTTCCTAGTCGCCGTCGGATTGATTGGGTGGACGCTGATGGCGTTCCTGCATCCTGGTACCGATGGTGGTTACACGAACTACACGGTGGGACACGCGGCCGGTGCGCCGGTCAGTGTGGAGCTACAGAGCGTGGGATCGATCGGTACGGGCTACGGCGACCACCCCACGTGGGTCAGCTACCTCCAAAAGGATCCGGCGACCGGCAAGTGGATTCACGACACCTCGATGATTCTTCCCGCCAATACCGTCGTGCACATGACGATCTTGAATTACGACTCGGGTAGCCCGCTACGCAACCAGGAATGGGGCCAGGTCCAAGGGACCATCGGCAACACCGCAACTTTGAATGGCAAGTCCTTCAAGGTCTACAACTCCTACACCGGCAACGGCGTTGGTCACACGTTCGCGGTCCCCAGCCTCGACGTGTCGGTACCGATGATTGGCGTGAACGGTAACTTGACCAACATCTGCGGTCAGGCTCCTTGTGGCAGCCTTCCGCACAACACCATCACCTTCAGTTTCAAGACGGGCGCCCCGGGCAGCTACAACTGGCAATGCTTCGTCCCCTGCGGCCTGGGTTACCTCTACGGTAACGGGGGTGGCATGTCGACTTTCAACTACATGGGCGGATTCTTGAAGGTGGTTGCCTAATCATGACGAACCAATCAACGAACTCAACTGGACAGGTACACCACCTTCGCCGAATGACGATCATCTGGGTCGTACTCTCGGTCGTCGGCGATGTGTTGTTCTCAATCTTCGTGGCTCCCCACGTACCACCGGGACGCCTGAGCGAGACCGCCGCCAATAATCAGAACACGTTCAACGTGCTGATGGAGATGGCAATCCCGGTCCTCCTGGGCGTGTGGGTCTACTTGTCGTACTCACTCATCGTGTGGGGCGACAAGCGCAACGCCAGTGCCGCTTTCTCGGGCGCGGCGGCTCGCACGAATAAGACGGCTCAAGTGTCGTGGATTGTGATCACGTCCGTAACCATTTTGTTCCTGGCCGCCTACGGTAGTTTCGCAGTAATTACCGAACACGGATCGGGCGGTGGCGAAGGCCCCAACCCCGCCTGGGCTCCCGCGGGTGCCTTGAAGGCGGAGACGGCCGCCCTCGTGGGCAAGGCCACCTGGTCACCCGGATCGAAGAACGTCCTGCCCGTCCAGGTCATTGGTCAGCAGTGGAAGTTCACGTATCGTTACCCGACCTTCGGTGGATTCGAGTCGCCGCAGTTGATTGTGCCGGCGGACACCACTATTGCCTTCAACGTGACGTCACTGGACGTAATCCATAGCTTCTGGGCCTACCAGTTGGACGTGAAGGCGGACGCCAATCCTGGCGTGAACGATGTTGCCTTCACCGAGACCAAGAATCCGGGCAACTTCATCGTTCGTTGCAGCGAACTGTGCGGCATCTGGCACGGTTCGATGTACAACAGTGGCAAGGTCGAATCTCAGGCCGACTTCGAGAATTGGGCGACCACGACCGAAGCGGCCAATGCGGCCAATACCGCGCTGCTGCCGGCCTTCGCGTGGACGTACACACCCGACGCCAATGGTGCGGACGGTGGCTACTACAACGACACCAACGATCCCTACAGCACCGTCGAAACCTACGGATCGAAGCAGCCATCGTGATGACTAACTACTCAACCAGCAACGCCGCACTTACGTTTTGCCTAGAAATGGAGATCTCGCGATGACGATCAGCGAAGAACGCAGCACAGAAGTGACCGGCGCCGCCTCCGGTCACCCCCATAAAGCGAGGGGGCTGTCATGGACTCAACGTCCCGGCATCTTCTCCCAGAACATCATTACCGCCGCGGTCGTCGCCATCTTGGGTTACGTGCTCGGTCACTGGTTCGGTAACTACCTGTCGAGTGGGTATGACTACATTCAGAACTCCGGTCAGAACAACATTGCCAACACCCTGGCCCTCGCCTTCGGCGTCGTCGGATGGCTGCTGGGGATTGGAGCCCTGAACTACCCATTTGCCAAGTTGTTTGGCGTGGACGGTCTCGAAGAGGAATCTCCCGTTGACAACTGGACGAAGTACTTCCGCTACTCGCTCGACCACAAGGTGGTGGGTCTGCAATACGTGGTAGGCGTCTTGTTGTTCTTGTTCACCGGAGGTCTGCTGGCCATGGCCGTTCGCGCCGAGTTGCTGAACCCGACAACGCACTTGTTCTCGCCGGACACCTACATCAAGATTGTCTCGGAGCACGGCACCATCATGATGATGATGATGACGTCAGTCATTGTGGGTCCGTTGGGTAACTACTTCGTGCCGCTCATGATCGGTGCACGGCGAATGGCATTCCCGCGCATTGAGGCGCTGAGCTTCTGGATCTTCACGGCGGGCTTCATGGTGATATTCTCGGCGCTGCCCTACGGCGGCTTCCCGACCGGTTGGACGGGCTACGCCCCGCTGCAGACCCAGGCGGGTCCGGGAATGGTGTCGTATCTCCTTGGTTTCGCGGTCATTGGTGTCGGAATGATTCTCGCGGGCTTCAACCAGGCCGTGACGATCATCAACTACCGCGCGCCGGGCATGACCTGGAGTCGCGTTCCGATTTTCGTATGGTCGATTCTCGCGACGGCCGCGTTGCTGACCTTGGCCACCCCAGTGCTGTTCGCTGGCGGCCTCTTCGGTCTGCTCGACAAGACGGTCCAAACGGCCTTCTACGTCACCGAGCACGGTGGTAGCTCCTACTTGTGGGAGAACCTCTTCTGGTTCTTCGGCCACCCCGAGGTGTACATCATGGCGTTGCCGGGCTTCGGCATCGCGGCAGAAATCCTGCCGGTGTTCACGCGGCGCCCGCTCTTCGCCTACAAGGTGGCCGCGGCGGGCATGATCGGCGTGGCGCTGCTGTCATTCTTCGTGTGGCAGCACCACCTCTTCCAGAGTGGTATCAACCCGGACATGCGACCGCTGTTCATGTTGACCACGGAATTGATCTCGATTCCTACCGGCTTTATCTTCCTCGTGGGAATGGGAACCTTGTATCGGGCAAAAATCAGACTTGAAATACCGATGCTCTTTGTCTTGGCGCTGTTCTTCAACTTCCTTATCGGTGGTGTGACGGGCGTGTTCTTGTCCGACGTGCCGGTGAACGTAACGGTGCACGGTGGATTCTTCGTGCTCTCGCACTTCCACTACACCATCATGGGAGGTCTCCTCTTCGCCTTCATGGCGGGCCTGTACTTCTGGCTACCCAAGATGACGGGCAAGATGATGAACAAGAAGATTGGCAAGATCCACTTCTGGATGATGTTCGTGTTCTTCAACCTGACGTTCTTCCCGATGTTCATCATTGGTTTGCTCGGCCAGCCGCGTCGAGTCTTTTCCTACGCGACGAACTTGCAGGGTCTTAACGACTTCTCGTCGGTGAGCGCCTTCTTGCTTGGTCTGTCGTTCCTGGTGTTCTTCTACAACCTGATCTGGTCGATGTGGATCAAGCCCGAAATCGCTCCCGCCAACCCGTGGGAGTCGATGGGACTGGAGTGGCAGACTGCTTCGCCGATACCGCCGTACAACTTCGAGCGCATTCCGGTCATCATGACTGACCCCTATCGCTACAGCGAGGACGGCGCACCCGCGTTCGCCGACCTCGGCAACGGTGGACCCTCCGATTCGTCAACCCATTCGATGGCCTAGGCCCAAGGAGATAGAACAATGTCTAATACTCTCAAGTCAACCGGGCCGAGCGACACTCCCGAAGAGCGCGAATATGAAATGCGCGCACACATCAGTTCGATCTGGACGGGAAGTCGCCTATTCATCGGGATCTACACCTTCATGCTGGCGTCGCTGGTGTTCTCGTACTTCTACCTGCGTTCGAGCAACAACGGATTGCTGTGGCGACCGGACCACGTCACGGCTCCGCGTCCTTACGGCCTGCTGGTCTTTGGTTTCAGTCTGCTAACTAGCATGTTGGCCTACTTCGGCCGCAAGCGTCTGGTGAAGGGGTCCTTCTCGGACTTCAGTGTGGCCGCGTGGTCGGGCGTCGGTACCGGACTACTGGCACTCTTGTTCCAGATCCTGGAATTCAGCCACCTGGGCTTCTTTCCTGGTTCGAGCGGTTACGCGTCGTGCTTCGTTGGCTTCGCCGTGATGAACATCGGTACGTTGGTCATCAGCGCTTATTGGCTGGAGACCACGGTGGCTCGCGGCATGCGTATTCGCCGCGAGCTCAGCGGTGACAATCCGGAGTTCTCGAGTCACCCGCGGGCCCGTGCCTTTCGAGCGGACGTGGCCTCGATGGCCTATTTCCAGGTATTCGTCGCGCTGACTGGCGCATTACTGTTCGCCATGTTCTACTTGATGTAATTCGAGTACGACCAAAGTTTTATTGACATAGTTGAAGGAGGTGGCAGAAATGTTCGGAGCTGATTCGTATCTTCCCGCACAAGTGGAGACGATGGTGGTCCTCTTGGCGGTCTTGGTCGGAGTTCTTCTTTGGGGCTTCTTCCAGCGCAACCCTTCAGAATGACCTCATCAGAAGTGACGCAGCCCCCTAGAGCCTGGGTTCCGGGCTTTAGGGGGCTTCTGTCTGTCCTCGGCATCATCGTCTTCTTGGTGGCGCTGGCGCCGCCGATGTGGAACTGGTCGCTACGGTACGGATTCGTCCAGGCCATCCAATTCTGCGTCTTCGCCTTCGGAGCTCCGGCCCTGTTGGTGGCGGGCGCTCCATGGCTGGGTTTTCGCCCGACCCTCGATCCGACCAACCTCAACGAACAGCCGGCGTGGTTTCGCCGGTGGAACGCGCGTCGCGTTCGCGAAAAGGCTCAATTCCGTGCTCTGAGCGCCGCGGGTGCGACCGTCGTCGCGACACTCTTCTGGCGCGTGGCACCGGTTGTGAATGCATTGGTCCATCACGCGTGGCTCGTGCCGATCGAGGCGATTACCCTCTTTATCCCCTCGGTGTTCTTGATGGTGGAGTTGGTGGAATCACCTCCGCTCGTGCCCGGGATCTCGCGGCCGTACCGCATTGGCGTCACGGCGGTCGTGATGTGGTCCGCGTGGGTCGTGGCGTACCTCGCGGGAATGTCGCACGATTCCTGGTACACGGCATTTCATCACGTGGCCGGATCGGGAATTTCGGCCACGGCCGATCAGCAACTCAGCGCCGGCTTCGTCTGGCTCATTACGGCCGCGGTGTTCGTGCCGATCGTCTTTTGGAACCTCATCTACTGGTTACAGAGCGAAGAGGATCCGAACGAGGAGATCATTAAGTTGTTCCGTCAGGAGAAGGAACACGGATTCTTCGGAAGTGCCGACTAGCCCTCAGGGCCAGTGCCGCCGCCGTTCTCAGGTACCTGGCAGCCGAGGCAACGCCGGAAGGTTGATGGGGGTGAGAGGGATTCTCAACATGGCTGAGGCGGACTGAACGTCGGCGATTTCCGCCGCTCGGTCCGATGCCAGCAGGTTCTCGTTTTTGATGAGATCCGATGTATTCATGTGGAGTGGGGTCGCCCCGAAGTAATTGCGGATGTCGAGAATGGTGGAGACCCCGTCGTAGGTGATCCATTTCACCGTCGAGGCGAGGGCCGAATCGACCTTCTTGCCGGGAGTCGTGTCACTGACTTGAATGTTGTTAGTCATGTCCGCGACCGGTCCACTGGCGAAAGAGCAAATCGTCTGGTCTTCGAGCAGGTAGTTTTTGACGGTCTTGAGATTTGCGGCGGCCAAAGTGTGGTTCAGTTCCTGTCGGTAGAAACTAAAACTTTCCTTAACCGCGTAAATGCACGGACCTGAGTCACCATTGATTTGCTTGATAACGCCATTTTGCTGCGAAGCGTCTTCGGCCTTGCTGATGGGGTGGGGGAGATCAGTGATCACGGATATTCCCACGACCAAAATGATGCCGACAGTTGCCAAGAACCAGGGTCGGCGGTACCAGATCGCCTTGCCAATGGACAGCGACGAGGACGGCATCGAACCCGGGTCAAAAGAAGCGTCAGAGGAGTCGTAGGGGCTCGAAGTCATGGGATAAGACTAACGGTCTCGAGTTCGAGGCCCTGAGCGAAGCGGTTGATGTCAGTAGTGCTGAGAGAGAACTGTCTCTGCTTGTTCACTTTGGCGAAGGGAGTGGCGAAGGCCGAGAGTTGCGAGTCGGCACTCACGAAATAGACCAGTGAGTTGTGCGAGACCTCGCTCGCACTGGCTCCCACGTTGACCTGTACGCCGTAAGCTCTCCAGACCGCGTTCAGATTCGACACGGTCCCAGTGACGAAGTGGACATTCGCGTCGGCGCCGAGTCCCGGAACGCTCAAGGCCAACGGCTCGGCCGACGCACCGAAGGAGAAGGGGTCGGTGTTGACAATGATGATGTTGACCTTGGACGCGTTGGTCCCGAGGTCGGCAAGGAACTTCTTCAACTCTGCTCCCAGTACCGGGCAAATGTCGTTGCAGTTCTTGTTGTAGAACGTGATGAGAGTCACCCTGCCCTTGGCCTGAGAAATGCCGTAATTCCGGCCACGTTGGTCGGTGAGGGTAAATCCGCTGGCGGCGGCGGTCCCGATCAGCTTGAGGCCAATGAAGGCCGCATCGACCGTGGCCACGCTGGGTACCGTCGTCGTGGTCCGAGTCGGCAGGGTAGTGGGGGCGGTGAAGGTGGTGCTCGGTGCCGAGGAAGTGGGTAGACCAAGATTGCCGAAATAGTGCTCTATGGCTTGCCCCCCGAGTCCGAGCACCGCGAGGACGGCAATCGCGCCCCAGAGAACCTTCTTGGGAATTCGTCCGACAATGCGCCCTCCACCCGTTTCGGGCGTGAGGCGAAGCTCCTCGCGAAAGGCGTCGCGACGAGCGTCTTCGCTGAGATCGTCGCCCGGGAAGTGATCGTTCATAGGCTGAATGGAGTCTACCGGTCGACCCCATTTGCCTCTCGCCCCTTCAAAGTTTGGACCGTCACCTCGGTATGCTGAAGCCACGATGTCCGAGCCTTCTGACGTTCCCTCGACGCCCGCTGAGGTGCGTCTGCCCCGGAAGGAAGCGTTACGTCTGCACGCGACTCTGGCGCTCGGACTCGTCTTGTGCGTGACGGCGTTCTGGTTCGAGGTGTCGCGCGCACTGGGTGGAAATGCGCTGAGCTGGGCCTACGTCTTCGAGTGGCCGTTGCTCGCGGTTTTCGCGGTGTACATGTGGTGGCAACTGTTGCACCCCGGACGTGACAATCGACTGAACCGCAAAGTCAAGTCCCTGGATCCGTCCTTCAATTCCATGCTCGAACGCTGGGAGGAGTCCAAGGACGACCTCGAGCGATCGCGAGCTCACGAGGACGAGTAGCCCCCGAAGGGAACGAGCGATTGACTAATCAGTCCGCTCCGCGATTCGTTCAGGGCTGAGTAATCTACTGAGAATGTCGTACGTCCTCCAGAATTGGTCATTCGACCCCGTGGCGGTTGTGATGATCCTCACCGTGGTGGCGCACGAGATGGGCCTAGCCCGACTCTCTCTTCGCTCGCGCACGTCGTCCCAGCGACAACGGCGCCGACGTTCACTCGCCTTCTACGGTGGTCTCGTCACCTTGGCACTCGCCATCATGTCGCCGCTCGACTACTGGTCGTCGGATTACTTCTTCGTTCATATGATCGATCATTTATTGTTGGCATTCCTCGCGCCGATCCTCATTGTCGTCGGCGCTCCGTGGGTTCCGCTGCAGTTCTGCTTGCCGGTAGGTGCGCGCCGCTCGCTGGGTAAGTTTCTCTTTCTCTCTCGTGGCGCGGCGGGACTGCGGATAGTGGGCCGAGGACTGCGCAGCCCAATCTTCGCTGTCCTGTTTTTCAACTTCGTGATGGTGTTCTGGCATATTCCCTCCGCGTACGACTACTCCGAGACGCACCAGGTAATTCACATCTGGCTGATGCACACGAGTTACGTCGTGGCGGGCGTGCTGTTCTGGTTGCAAATCCTTCCCTCGCACCCCATGCGCCCGTCCAAGGGGCCCGTCTGGCAGGCCGGGGCGATTCTGATCACCAATGTGGTGATGACGATCATGGCGATGTCGATGAGCATTCTGACGAATTCGAGCTGGTACCGGGTCTACGATCACGTGCCGGGAGTGACGATGTCTCCCTTCACCGACCAGCAGATTGGCGCGGCGATTTTGTGGGTGTGCGGTGACTTCTGGGCGCTCCCGATGCTCTACGTGGTGATTCGCCGCGCCATTGAATCCGACGGTTCGGTGAGCGACATCGTGGACCGCGTCTTTCGATCGCGCCACGAGGATCTCGAGATTACGGCCGTTCACCGGAACCGGCGTGGCGGGTGAATGCTAGATTGGTCGATGCCGTGAAAAGAGTCCCGTGAGGCTCCTACGGTAGGAGGCAAGAAGTGGATGCGCACGCATCGTCATCGTCGCGTCGTCGAGACGCCTTTGTTCCTCGTTCCCTTCTTCTGTCCGAGGACGATGTTCGTCGGGCCGTGCGCCGCATGGCTCACGAAGTCGTCGAACGGGTCCGCGACACCGAGTCCCTGGTTGTGCTGGGCTTGCAAACCGGGGGCGTTGGCTTCGGTGAGTTGCTCGCTGCTTCGCTTATTGACATCACGTCCGCCGAGGTGTGCCACGGGACCCTCGATGTTTCCTTCTATCGCGACGACGCCGCTCAGCGCCCCTTCGTTGCTAGCGCGGTGTCTCGGGTACCCGTTGACCTCAATGACCGCTTGGTCCTGCTGGTTGATGACGTGCTCTTCACCGGGCGGACCATTCGATCGGCCCTGAACGCGCTCGGCGACTTCGGTCGCCCGCGAGCGGTGCAACTCGCCGTGATGGTCGATCGCGGGCATCGCGAATTGCCCATCCGTCCTGACTACGTCGGCAAGAACCTGCCGACCTCGCTCAGCGAAGAGATCATTGCGACCACCGAGTGTGGCTGGATCGGCACCAGGGACGACTCGTGATCAACTCGATTCGCGGACGCAATCTGCTGACCCTCAACGAACTCTCCGACACGGCGATTCTCGAGGTGCTCGACACCGCCGAGTTGTTCGTCGAGGTCAACCAGCGCACTATCAAGAAGGTACCGGCCCTGAAGGGTCGCGTTGTGGCGTCGCTCTTCTTCGAGGAGTCGACGCGCACCCGACTGAGCTTCGAGACCGCGGCCAAACGGCTGTCGGCGGACGTCCTCTCTCTCGCGGTGGCCTCGAGCAGCGTGAAAAAGGGAGAGTCGCTGCGCGACACCATCGCCACCATTGACGCACTCGGCATCGACGCGGTTGTCATGCGCCACCAGTCGAGCGGCGCCGCACACCAGGTGGGCGGATACGTGCCCCACGTGCGAGTGATCAACGCCGGCGACGGTTTGCACCAACACCCCACCCAGGGGTTACTCGACGTTTTCACCGTCCGCCAAGTCCTGGCCGAGCGCGCACACGCCAAGGGCTCGGAAACGGGTAAGGAACTCTTCACTGGTCTGCGCGTCTTGATCGTCGGCGATATCCGCCACTCGCGCGTCGCGCGCAGCGACATCGCCGCCTACACCGCCCTGGGCGCCGAAGTGCGCGTCGCGGCCCCGGGTACCCTGCTGCCGGCGTCGTTGGAGGAGTGGTCCGTGCGCGTGGTGGACGACTTCGACGAGGCCCTCGAGTGGGCTGACGTGGTGGGTGTCTTGCGTCTGCAACGCGAGCGCGGTACCGGGTCCTTTGTACCGAGTCTGGCCGAGTTCACCGAGACCTTCGGTCTCACCAGCGAACGCGCACGACGTCTGCGCCCTCACTCCATCATCATGCACCCCGGTCCAATGAATCGCGGGGTGGAAATTGATTCGGCGGTGGCGGATTCGCCTGCGGCGGTCATCGAGCGCCAGGTCAGTAACGGCGTCCCGATTCGCATGGCGGCGCTGTACTTGACGGTCACCGGGACACCAGAGGAGAAAACATCGTGATGTACGTACTGCGCCAGGGACAGATAGTGGGCCCTTCGTCGACCCGGGTCGCCGACGTGCTGGTACGCGACGGGCGCATTTCCGACGTCGCCGAGAGGATTTCGGCCCCCGCGGGCGCGCTCGAGATTGACGCGGAGGATTGTTGGGTGGGACCGGGTCTTGTGGACCTGCACACGCACTTGCGTGAGCCGGGCCGTGAGGCCGCCGAGACCATTGAGTCGGGTGCGCGCGCCGGAGCCATCGGCGGATACTGCGCGCTCGTGGCGATGCCCAACACCGAGCCGGCCCTGGACAACGTGGCGTTGGTCTCGTACGTGCTCGACAAGGGCGCCCGGACGCCGCTGGACATCGCGGTGGCCGGAGCCATTACCCAAGGCCGCGAGGGACGTCATCTGGCACCCCTGGCCGAAATGGCCGCGCTGGGTGTGCGCCTGTTCACCGACGACGGCATCGGCGTCCAGGATCCGTCGCTGATGCGTCGCGCCCTCGACTACGCACGACCCCTGGGCGTTCGCCTCGCCCAGCACTGCGAAGACGAATCCCTGGCCGCTGGAGGATCGATGAATGAAGGAGTGGTGAGCAGTCGCCTGGGCCTGGTGGGCCGGCCGGCCTTGGCCGAGGAACTGATGGTGCTGCGCGACATTGAACTAGTGCGCCTGACCAGGGGAGCGGTCCATTTTCTTCACCTCTCGACTGCTCGGTCGATCCAGATGGTGGTGGCGGCGCGCCTCGAAGGACTCGACGTGACGTGCGAAGTGGCGCCGCATCATTTCACCCTGGACGAGCGTGCGTGCGCGGGCTTTGACGCGCAGTTCAAGGTGCATCCGCCGCTGCGCACGGCGACCGATGTCGCGGCCCTGCGCGAAGCGTTGCGCGCCGGACTGGTCGACGCCGTGGCCACCGACCACGCACCGCATTCGCCAGAACTCAAGGACCGGGCCTTTGATGAAGCGCCCGCCGGCGTGCTCGGACTCGAGCACGCCGCGGCGTTGACGTACGAGGCTCTCGGCGCGACGAAGAGCAACCCGGTGCGTTTCTTTGAGGTGTTGAGTCGCGGTCCGGCGCGAGTTGCTCGACTGCGCGCCGCCGACCATCATCCTCGCCACAGCGCCCACGGTGGCGACCTGGTGAAGGGTGAGGTCGCCAACGTGACGATTTTTGACCCCCGGATCGCCTGGACCGCTTCGCGCGACGAGTTGCACAGCCGAGCGCGCAACACCCCCTACGATGGCCGTGACCTGACCGGGCGCGTCACCACCACGATTGCCAAGGGTCGGCTCGTCGTCCACGAAGGGAAATTGGTATGAGTCGTCCCCGCGCTACGTTGGTGCTCGCCGACGGAACGTCTTTCGAGGGCTACGCCGCTGGATATATGCCCGAGAGTGGCGTCGTCACCGGAGAATTCGTGTTCAACACCGCGCTCTCGGGCTACCAGGAGGTCATCACCGATCCTTCCTACGCCGGTCAGATCATCACCTTCACCTACCCCCACATCGGCAACTACGGCGTCACCCCCCTCGATGACGAAGCCACGCGCCCCTGGTGTCGCGGGCTCGTGGTGCGCGAGTTGTCTCCGCTGCGATCGAACTGGCGTTCGGTGGAGGACCTCGAGGAGTTCCTGGTTCGACACCACGTGGCGGTCATCGTCGGTGTCGACACGCGTCGCTTGACGCGTCACTTACGCTCGTACGGCGCCCTGCCCGGGGCGTTCGGACACGCGCAGGTCGACGAGGTCGCCTCGGCCGCACGGCGCGCCACGGGAACTGACGGACAGGACTACGTGGGCGAGGTCACCACCCGCGAGGCGTACTCGCGTGGCGAGGGCGACCTGCACGTCGTCGCCTACGACTACGGCATCAAGGAGACGATGGTCGCCCAACTCGCGAGCCGTTTCCGGGTCACGGTAGTG
This sequence comes from Acidimicrobiaceae bacterium, assembly GCA_003136415.1. Lineage (GTDB taxonomy): Bacteria > Actinomycetota > Acidimicrobiia > Acidimicrobiales > RAAP-2 > RAAP-2. Next base: position 14,889 of record PLEI01000084.1, read on the forward strand.
CCCTCGTGGGCCGGTGCCGACGAGGTGCGTTCGCTCAACCCCGATGGGGTCTTTCTCTCCAATGGCCCCGGTGACCCCGCGGCGCTGGGGGCCCAAGTAGCCGAGATTGGCCACTTGGTCGGGACGGTGCCGATTTTTGGCATCTGTCTTGGCCACCAATTGCTCGCCACTGCCCTGGGCGCCCGGACCTTCAAGTTGCCCTTCGGTCATCACGGGTCGAATCACCCGGTGCAGGATCTGGCAACGGGGCGCATCGAGATTACGGCGCAGAACCACAACTACGCGGTGTCGCCCGAGTCGCTGGTTCGCGGCGTGGTGAGTCACGTGAACTTGAACGACGGTGTCATCGAGGGCATCTCCTCGAAAGAGGATCAATGCTTCTCGGTGCAGTACCACCCCGAGGCCGGCCCTGGTCCGCACGATGCGCGTTACCTCTTTGAGCGTTTCGACGCCCTTCTTCGCACGGGCCGACTGGAGAGCGTGTAATGCCTCGTCGAAGGGATATTTCCAGCATCCTGGTCATCGGCTCGGGTCCAATCGTCATTGGCCAAGCCTGTGAGTTCGACTACTCCGGCAC
>PLEI01000084.1:15481-16149 GCA_003136415.1 Acidimicrobiaceae bacterium
GCGCTCAACCTCACCATGGAATTGGTGCGCCGCGGCGTGACCCAGCGTCTCGGCGTTGAGGTGATCGGCGCTCGCCCCGAGGCGATTGACACCGCGGAGAATCGCGAACTCTTCAAGGCGGCCATGGCCGATATCGGTCTGGCCGTGCCGCAGTCGGGCTTCGCCCACTCGGTCGAGGAGGCCCTGGAAATCGCACTCGAGATCGGCTGGCCGATCATCATCCGCCCGAGCTTCATTCTGGGCGGCGCGGGCACCGGCATCGCCGACAACGCCGAGGACTTCGCCCAACTGGCCGCCGAGGGAATTGACGCCTCACCCATCGGCGAAATTCTCGTCGAGAAGTCCATTGCGGGATGGAAGGAATACGAGCTCGAGGTCATGCGCGACGTGGCCGACAACTGCGTGGTGATCTGCGGCATCGAGAACTTCGACCCCATGGGTGTGCACACGGGCGACTCAATCACCGTGGCGCCGATTCAAACCTTGTCCGATGTCGAGTACCAGGAGATGCGCGACGACGCCTTCGCGGTGCTGCGCCGTGTGGGCGTCGAGACCGGGGGATCGAACGTGCAGTTCGCGGTGAACCCCGACACGGGCGAACGCCTGGTGATCGAGATGAACCCTCGCGTGAGCCGCTCGAGCGCCCTCGCCTCCAAGGCGACCGGTTT
>PLEI01000012.1 GCA_003136415.1 Acidimicrobiaceae bacterium
CGCCCGATGGCTTACGACCTGGCGCAGCGCGCTACGTCACTCTCCCCGCCGGACATCCCCAGGGCTTCCAGGATTGTTTCAACGCCTTCGTTGCGGACTGCTACACCGCAATTGCGGGCGAAGCGCCTGACGGCCTCCCTCTCTTCGCTGATGGTCGGCGAGCTGCTCAAATCACCGAGGCAGTCCTCGCTTCTTCCGCCCAGAGGACCTGGACGGAGGTCCCGTGTCAAGCGGTGTGACGGGGGTCGAGCCGGTCGCTGCAGCGAAGCGCGGGAAGGGGCGCATAGCGGCCGACAAGCTCTGGTCCTACGGCATCTGGATCGTGCTTATCGTGCTCTTCGCCATCATGTTCATTGCCAACCCGGTCTTTCGATCGAACATGAACCTGATGAATATTTTGGAGCAGAATGCGATGCTCGGGATCGTTGCCGCGGGGATGCTCGTCATGATGGTGAGCGGAGGCTTCGACCTATCAGTGGGTGCCGCGGGCGCGAGCGCGTCAGTCACCGGCGCCGCATTGTCGTTTCACGGCGGTTTGTGGCTCGCGATACCTGGCGCGATCGTCGTCGGACTCGCGGTCGGTTTGGCGAACGGTCTGCTGATCGCCAAGGGTCGAATAAATGCCTTCGTGGTCACCTTCGCGATGGCCAGCATCGTTACGGGCATCTTGTTTACGGTCACCAACGCATCGCCTATCAGTGCGAACGCGGGTTGGCTGGTACCCCTCGCGCTTGACACGGTCCTTGGCATTCCGTGGGCGTTCATCGCGTACGTCATCATTATCACTGCCACCTGGTTTCTACTGACTCGCACGAAGTGGGGGCACTACGTCTACAGCGTGGGCGGCAACCGTGAGGCGAGTTTCCTCTCCGGGATTCCGGTCGTTTCCACTCAGGTTCTCGCGTTTGTCTATGGGGGATTCTGCGCGGCTCTCGCCGGACTCATGCTGCTCGGTCAGAGCGACATCGGTCAGCCCTCCTCGGCTTCGGACTGGCCATTGACGGCGATTGCTATTTGCGTCATCGGTGGGGTATCCCTCTCGGGCGGCGTGGGTCGAGTTCACGGTGTTATCGCGGCAACATTCCTCATTGGCGTGATCTCGAACAGTTTGAATCTCCTCAACGTCTCGCCGTACGTGCAGCCAACGATTACGGGGATCGTCATCATCCTCGCCGTGGCCCTCGATCGAATGAGCCAACGTCATGGAGGTGGTGGGTGAAGCGGCGTCGACGCACCGTGCAGACCTGTAGTGGATGAAGTACCAACTGTCCCTGCCCAACCGCAAGGACGCTTTAGAAGGAGCAGCGCATGAATGAAATAAAGCAAGTGCCCAGGGATGTGCGAGGGCGAACTGGTCATCGCTGGCTAGTCATGGGGTGCGCCGTCGCGCTGGCCGGCGTGTCGCTGGCGGCCTGCGGCACGAAATCGACCACGCCCACGACCACGACCGCCAAAGTTGGAGGAGCGACCACGCACTACAAGATCGGGTCGGTCATCGACGACATGACGAATCCGTTCCTTGCGGTAGTTGGTTCGGGCGAGCAGGCTGAGGCGAAAAAGTTAGGTAGCAGCGTTACGGTGCTTTCGGGCAACGTGGCCGGTACGATCTCACTGTCGCAGCAGGTGACTGACATACAGACCTTCATCACCGAGAAGGTGAATGCCATCTTGGTGACGGCGTCCGACTCCGTCGGCATCATTCCGGCGATCAAGAAGGCCAACGCGGCTGGAATTCCGGTCATTGCCGTGAACACGCCCGTGGGCACCGTTACGGGTCCTAAGGGCGTAAATACCGGAGGTACAAAAGTGGTGACTTTCGTCGGCGCGGACAACACCGCGTACGGAGTGGCACTGGGCGAACTCGTAGTGAAGGCGACCGGTGGCAAGGGCAACATTGTCATGATCCACGGAACACTGGGCACCGAGCCCGACACCCTTCGCTTCGCGGGGATGAAGTCCGTCTTCGCGAAATACCCGGGTATCAAGGTGCTCGAAACGCCGACTGACAACTGGACGAATAGTGCGAACATCACCGTCGTCCAGAACATTTTGTCAAAGTACCCGGGCACCAAACTGAAGGCCGTCGTGGCAACCGGACCCGAGATGTACGCGGGGGCGAAGTACGCGCGGAGCCACGGCAACAAGACGATCAAGTTCATTGCGGGTGACTACCCCAAGGAGGTCAAGGCCGCCATTGAGAGCGGAGCGCTGTACGGCACCGTCAACCAGGACCCGGCCCTTCAAGGTCAACTGGGTGTCGAGTACGCGATCGACTGGCTCAACGGTCACAAGTCCCTGGTGCCCCAGCCCCTCAAGTACACGGGGCTGCCGCTTATCACGACGACCAACGTCAAGTCGGTACCGGCTCTTTGGAGCTCGTAGGTGTCTACTGTCCCAATGGAGCGAGGNNAGCGTTCCTCGTCTCGCGCTTCATAAGGTAACGAAGTCATTCGGCTCGGTTACCGTTCTAAGTGGCGTTGACCTCGAGGTTCAGCCGGGCGAGATTCACGGGCTCGTAGGCCAGAACGGGGCCGGCAAGAGCACGATGGCCCGGATTCTTGCCGGGGGCTATCCGGACTACGGCGGCCAGGTCGAAATCGATGGATCGCGAGTTCATTTGGCGACGCCTCGTGGGGCTCGTCAACAGGGAATCGCGGTCATCTACCAAGAGTTCAGCCTGGTGCCGCAGATGAGTGTCGCCGAGAATGTCATGCTGGGCGACGAGCCGGGCCGGTTCTTGCACAACCCGAGCCAGTTGCGCGAGAGAGCGGGGCGTCTGCTCGAGGAGATCGCGATGGGGGGCGAGTTCCGTCTCGACGCGATCGTTGGCTCACTCAGCGCGGGTGATCAGCAGCGAGTGGAGATCGCGAAGGCGCTCGTGCGAAGGGCCAAGGTTCTTGTCCTTGACGAACCAACGGCCCGGCTCACCGGGGCCGAACGAGAACGACTTTCCATGCTGATGTACCGAATCGCCGAACGTGGTACCGGCCTTATTTTCATCTCGCATTTTCTCGAGGAGGTCATCGAGGTGACAACCCAGGTGACGGTGTTGCGCGACGGCACGGTCGTAGCCAAAGGCCCGACGTCGAGTTTCGACCTCGATTCGCTGAGCATCGCGCTGGTTGGTCGCCAAGTCGCCCATGAGGCGCGACCGAGTAATGCCGGCGCGCCCGAAGGTACCGAACTGCTTCGCGCCACGGACCTCACCGGTGGTCGTCAAGTGCGCGACGTGTCATTGGTGCTTCGGGCCGGAGAAATCCTCGGAGTGGCCGGACTCGTCGGCTCGGGCCGCTCCACGCTGGCTCGCCTGCTCGTCGGAGCGCAGCAGCCCACGGCGGGCAACTTGGAGATGCGCGGAAAGCCGGTACGGTTTCGCAATCCGCGACGGGCTCTGCGTACGGGCGTCGCATTCGTACCAGAGGACCGCAGGACCGAGGGCCTCGTCACTTCGGGTTCGGCCGCCGACAACCTCGTCCTGATGTGGCTAGCGAAGGCTCGGCTGCGTTTTGGCCTGGTGAAACCCAGTGATCTCCAACGGCGAGCCCGGGAGGCGGTGGACGAGTTCAACGTGCGGCCCGCTGACGCGCGTCGACGTGTCGTCACCTTCAGTGGTGGCAACCAGCAGAAAGTACTTATCGCTCGGGGGGTGGTCGCACAACCAGATGTTCTCATCGTCGATCAGCCCACGGCGGGGACCGATGTGGGCACGAAGGCGGAGATTCACCACATCCTGCGGAGTCTGGTTGCCGAGGGCAAGGCGGTCCTCGTTATTTCTGATGATATGGACGAACTCACCACGCTATGTGACCGGCTGATTGTGCTGCAGCGGGGGAAGGTTATTGCTGAGCCGCCGCCAGATATTAGTAACCAAGAACTCATCGAACTAATGACCGTCGGTGCAAGTGTCGCATGACCACTTTGCTACTCATCGTGTCGGCGTCCGGGTTAAAAGAATGTTGCAACTAGAAACTATGTCGTGAGCGTAAGGAGAAATCTATGAAACTCGGTCTACTCAGCGCGTGCCTGCCCGAGTTGACCCTCGAGCAGATCGCCACGTTTGCCGCCGACACCGGACTCGAGGCTTTGGAAGTCGCGGCGTGGCCCCGCAACGGCGATCGCCCGTTTACCGCCAGTCATCTCGACGTCGCGAAGATGACTGATCGCGAGGCGCAAGCCACACTGACGATGCTTGGGAAGAAGAGCCTCGCGATTTCGGGTATTGCCTACTACGACAACAACCTCCATCCTGACCCGACCGAGCGCGAAGCCGTTAATGCGCACGTGATCGCCTGCATCGATGCGGCTGTACTCCTCGGTTGTTCGGTGGTGGGAACTTTCGTGGGTCGAGATCCCACCAAGACCGTGGCGGAGAATCTTCGCGAAGCCGAACAACTCTTCCCCCGCCTCGTGGAACATGCCGGGGAGCGCGGTGTGCGTCTTGCTATTGAGAACTGCGTCATGGAGGGCTGGCACCCTGACGGTTACCCCGGAAACTTGGCGTACTCCCCCGAGCTCTGGGAATGGATGTTCTCTCTCGGCCTCTACCTGAACTTCGACCCCTCCCATCTTTGTTGGATGGGCATCGACCCGGCCGAAGCAGTACGTCCGTATGTCGCACGGGTAGTGCACGCCCAGGCGAAGGACATTGAGTTGTTTCCAGAACGGCGAAACCGCTACGGATTTCCCGGCAGGGCAGTCCTGCGTCCGGACCCTTGGGATGTCGGCTGGTGGCGTTATCGAATCCCGGGTTTTGGTCAAGTCGACTGGCAGCGGGTCATCGATGCACTTTACGAGGGCGGCTTCGATGGGACGCTCTCAATCGAACACGAAGATCCGGTTTGGGGCGGCACTGAGGAGCGAGTTAAGACTGGCGTCGAGATTGCGGCAAGGAAGCTCCGCTCGGTGCTCGCCCCCGAGGACCGTCCGCGCCGCGAACTCTAGAGGATCCGACATGACCAGTGTGCAAGGACACCAGCAATCGCCCGGTGCGGGTGCGCCGCTCCGGGTCGGTGTGCTCGGTGGCGGAGCGATGGCCGCGGTGCATCTGCGGACGCTTTCCTCCTCGCCGTACGCGCGGGTCGTTGGTGTCGCAGCAAAGACGTTGAGCACCGAGGTCTTAGCGCTTGCTGAGCTCGTGGGGGCGCAGTGCACGAGCGTCGACCGACTGCTTGAAACGGGGGGCCTCGACGCCGTTGTCATCGCCACGCCCACCGATACCCATGCCGATTTCGCCTGTCTGGCCGCGGAGCACCACGTCGCCGTCTTCTGCGAGAAGCCGCTCGCGCGTCATCCCGCCGAGGGAGAACGCATCGCCAACGCCGTCGCCGCGCACGGCACGAAGGTCGCGGTCGGACACGTCCTCCGCTACTTTCCGGAGTACGAGCAGGCCCGCCGGGTGGTCCTGGGAGGAAAGCTCGGCACGATCTCGACCGCGCGGATGTTCAGGGTGAACGCGAGCCCCGCAACCGTCAAGGGCTGGTACGCGGAGCCTTCCCGGAGCGGCGGACTACTGTTCGATCTAGCCATTCACGATCTCGACTGGTGTCGGTGGACGCTCGGTCCGGTCCGTCGCGTCTACGCGTGCCAAAGCGGCGAGAGCGGCCATGAGGTCGTGAGCGTCCTCCTTCGCCATACCGGGGGTGCGATAGCGTACATCGATGCCAGCTGGCGCGATAAGAGGCTACAGACCGGGCTAGAGATCTGCGGAACAGCAGGCCTCTACCGCGTCGGGGGATCGACCGATGCTGGCTTCGAGCTCTCGCTCGATGTGGCCGGGGCGCCCTCCTACCTGCCGGGCGACGCATTCGATTCGGTGCGTGCGGACAATCCCTACCGCGTCGAGCTCGAGGACGCGCTCGGCTGGTTCGCAGGAGGACCCCCGCCGCGATCGGTGCTCGCCGATGGGCTGGCAGCGCTGCGCGTCGCGGCGGCCGCCGAGGAGAGCATCAGGCGCGCGCGGCCGATTGAAGTCGAGATCGACCGATGATTCGCGTGGGCCTGCTCGGATGCGCCCACGTGCACGCTGCGGTGTACGTCGCGGCGTTTCGAGGGGCCGAACTCGGTGCGGAGCCGGTCGCGATCTACGACGGGGACGCGGCGCGCTCGGCGGCGTTCGCGCAGGCGAACGGGCTGGGCATCGCCCACGATCCCGAGGAGCTCTGCCGGATGGTCGACGCGGTGATCGTCGTGGCGGAGCACGTGCACTATCCAGAGCTGGTTGCCGCTGCTGCGGCCGCCGGGCGTCCCGTGCTGTTGGAGAAGCCTCTCGGCGTCACCACTGCCGACTGCCGTCTCCTGCTCTCGAGCCCGGCGTGGCTCTCGGTGTCGTTCCCGGTCCGGTACGCACCGTCGGTCGTGCGCGCGAAGCACGTCCTCGATGGCGGCGAGCTTGGCGCTCTGGTCGCCATGAGCGGGGCGAACCGGGGGCCGTACCCGGGCGGCTTCTTTGGCACGAAGTCCCTCGCAGGCGGCGGGGCGCTCATCGATCACGTCGTCCATGTGGCCGACACGCTTCGCTACCTAACGGGCTGTGAGTACTCCACGGTCTACGCCGAGGCGGGCCACTTCCGAGAGGTCGGCGACGTCGAGGACTGTGCGCAGCTCGTCGCGACGACCACCGACGGCGCTTGGGCGAGCATCGACTCGAGCTGGTCCCGTCCCCCAGGAATGCCAGGCGCGCTCGACTTCGAGATGACGATGTGGTTCGAGCGGGGTCGTCTCCACATCGACGGGTTCGCTCGCCGGGCGATGCTCGTCGGCCCCGACGGCGCAATCGCGTTTGACGACTACGGGCGAGGGATGAACGAGGAGATGCTGGCCGACTGGATCGAGGCAATCAGCACTGGAGGGCCACCGCCAATTCCCGCGATCGAAGGCGGGAAGGCGACGGCGCTCGCGCTCGCTGCATCCCGGTCTGTCGAGACCGGAGAAGTCACTTCAGTCAGAGGGATCCTCGAGTAAGCAAACGGCTTCACGCGCCAAGATTGAAGCGATGACGAGCGGACCTCTGACGAGTCCGGATCGGATGCCGGTGGTCGTCGCCCTCGACGAGTCTCTCGGTGCGCACCGTGGGCGGATGCGCGAGTGTCTCGTCGCACGTGAAGCGACGATAACGGTGCCCAATACGCCAGTCTCCGCTGAGGTCGTAGATCCGCAGCGCCGTGGCGAACTCTTCACGACGGCCTTGGACGCTACGAATCTCATTAAGACTGGTTACTTTGTGTTGCTATTGATATCGGAGTCTTCAATCAAAGATCAGGTCAGTTCGTTGTCCAATCCCTCGGCAGGACCGCATGACTTTCTGCCCTAGCCACGCCGAATTGTCCCTTCACACCAACCCTAAAATTTGAAAATGATGGCATCATCTTCGAAGACGGTCAGCGCTGTTGCTGACGCCATTATTCGAACTGCAGACCTCACCAAGGTGTACGCCGGCGCTGACTTCCGGGCGGTCGACGAATTGAATTTGACGGTCGCGGCCGGTGAAATCTTCGGGTTGCTCGGACCTAACGGCGCGGGCAAGACGACGACTGCCGGCATGCTCACGACGCGCGTCATACCCACTTCGGGCTCTGCCAGCGTCGCCGGCGTCGACGTGATCGCGCACCCCGCTCTCGCCAAGCAGTTCATCGGTGTCGTCTCCCAATCCAACACGCTCGACCGCCAACTCAACGTGTGGGAGAATCTCTACTACCACGGACGCCTGTTCGGAATATCTGCTCACGAGTCACGTGCCACTGCCGACCATCTACTCGAGCAGTTTCAACTCGCCAAGTGGGCCAAGTCCTCGGTCTACGCCTTGTCGGGCGGCATGGCCCAGCGGCTCATGGTGGCAAGATCAATATTCCACAGCCCTGCCGTTCTCTTCATGGATGAGCCCACCGCCGGTCTCGACCCCCAGAGTCGCTTGGCGCTGTGGGATATCCTCCAAAAGCTCAACGCCGACGGACAGACGATTCTGCTCACGACCCACTACATGGAAGAGGCAGACCAACTCTGTCGTCGTGTGGCCATCATGGACCGCGGAAGGATCTTGGCCCTGGACACTCCGGCCACACTCAAGAAGTCCGTGGGGATCGACACGATCGTCACGGTGAAGTCCTCCAGCGACCAAGACCTCCTGGCATCCGCCCTCGAACAGGGTGTCGAGGGTGTCACCAAGACCCGCAAGACTGACGCGGGCCTCGAATTACACGTGCGCGGTGGCGATCGCTTGCTGGCTCGCGTCATTGCCTGCGCCGAGAACGGTGGCTTTGATATTGCCGACATCTCGATAGCGGAACCGAGCCTCGAAACTGTCTTCATCAGCCTGACGGGCAAGGAGTTACGAGACGAGTGACAACTATTAGTTCAACTGCCGAACACCGCGAGCGAATTGTCCTGGGACCGCGTCGATCGTCTTTCTCAGCGAGTCGCGACGCGCTCGGTGCATTGATGTTGCGGGACGTCAGGGTCTTGTGGGGGGACTTCGCAATCTTCGTTCTACGAACGATCGTCCAGCCGTTCCTGCTCTGCTTCGTCTTCCTCTTCGTTTTTCCCAAGATTGGCCAGTCAATCGGCGGCGCGGGAGGCGAAGCTGCCTTCGCCACAGTGCTCGTGGCCGGCGTCGTTGGCATCTCGATCATGTTCCAGGGCGTGCAGTCCGTCGCCCTGCAAATGTCCCAAGAGTTTGGTTACACGCGCGAGATCGAAGACCGGGTGCAGGCGCCTTGTCCCATCTGGCTCGTTGCGGCCGAGAAAGTGATCTCCGGAGCGATCCAGGGACTCATCTCTGCGGCAATCGTCTTGCCCATCGCGTCGTTCGTGCACGCCAAGGGCGTTCAGGCCCAGATCAATCTGCACTGGCTCATTCTGCTCACCCTCGTGCCGCTCGCCTGCATCGCGATGGGCTCACTGGGCCTGGTGCTCGGCACCAGCTTCGAGCCGCAGAATATCGGGATGATGTTCGGTTTCGTGATCCTTCCCATCACGTTCCTCGGGGGTACCTACTACCAGTGGACGCGTCTCGCACCGGTCAAGATTGGTTCGTGGCACTGGTTGCAGACGGTCGTGTTGATCAATCCGCTGCTCTACGTGAATGAAGGTATGCGCGCAGCGTTCACCAACGCGCCGCACATGCACCTGTACATCGTCTATCCCGTGTTGATCGCGTTCTGCGTGGGATTCCTTTGGCTGGGATTGCGTAATTTCCGCCGTCGAGTGCTCTCCTAAGAACGCGACTGCCACTCGCGCCTTCGTGGACCGCCGCCCCGATTCCCGAAGAAGCACCCGTCACAATGCACACCGCATCGTCTAGATTCATGATTGACTCGTTCATTCTGACGTCCAAAGTGCAGTGAACCTCGCGTTTTATCCCAAGGGGCAATCTAAGGTGCCGGGAGAGTGCCCAATAGGGCAAAGAGTCCTGGAGCGCACATCTGCACGTTCCGACGTCGTTGCACAGCCGTTCCGGGGATTCCGAACACTTCCTCTGTTTGGGGCCATCGTAACCATCGGCGTTGCACCAGGCGTTGCCAAAGAGATGTCCTTGCGTGCCATAACTTTGACAATTCGTCATTCACTGGAGCACGGCGGGACTGAAACTCAGCTGCTCGGTAGTTCTATTTGCCAGTGTGACCAGTCCTGTGCCTACATCGTGTACTCAGATCTTCGTGCACTGGACGAGGTCGTCCACGCGCTAGGGGTCCAACCGCGTTCGATGATGACCTCCATATGACCGTATCGTGTCAATGCGTCTACTAAGAGGCGAGTGGCTTTGGTCCCAGATTCTCCGCCTTAAGGTGAGGGCGTACTTATCGATGCAGGAGGTTTGTCATGGTTGATTCTCGTCGCACGCTCGGAACAGGCTCGGCCGCATTGGAGGTCTCTGCTGAGGGTTTGGGTTGTATGGGCATGTCCGAGTTCTACGGAAGAGGTGACGAGCAGGAATCTCTCTCGGTGATCCACGCCGCACTCGACGCGGGAGTGAATTTCTTGGACACCGCCGACATGTACGGGCCGTTCACCAACGAGAAGTTGGTCGGGCGCGCCATCGGTTCTCGCCGCGATGAGGTCGTGCTCGCCACGAAGTTCGGCAACGAGCGCCTTGAGGACGGCACGCGGGTCGGTGTCAACGGCCAGCCGGACTACGTGCGCCAGGCCTGCGACGCAAGTTTGGCGCGCTTGGGTGTCGATCACGTGGACCTCTACTACCAGCACCGGGTCGACCCGAGCGTGCCGGTGGAGGAGACGTGGGGCGCCCTCGCGGAACTCGTGGCGGCCGGCAAGGTTCGTCATATCGGAATCAGCGAGGCGGCCCCGGCGACGATTCGTCGGGCGCACCAGGTCCACCCGGTGACGGCGGTCCAGACCGAGTGGTCGCTGTGGTCGCGCGACGTCGAGGACAACGGGGTCCTGGCGACGGTGAGGGAACTCGGCATCGGCTTCGTGGCCTATGCACCCTTGGGGCGTGGATTCCTGTCGGGAACTATCCGCAGCATCGACGACCTCGACGAGAACGACTTTCGCCGACACTCGCCGCGCTTCCAGGGAGAGAACTTCCAGAAGAACCTCGAGCTCCTCGAGCGCGTGCGTCAGATCGCGACCGAGAAGGACGTGACGCCGAGCCAGTTGGCCCTGGCGTGGGTGCTGGCGCAGGGGGAGGACGCCGTACCGATCCCGGGCACGAAGCACCGTCACTACCTCGACGAGAACATCGGCGCCCTTGACATCCAGCTCAGCGAGGATGATCTGCGGGCTCTCGACGCGGCCGTTCCGGTGGGGTCGAGCGTGGGCGACCGCTACGCCGATATGTCGAGCGTGAACCGCTAGGCCACCACCATTGCGGCTCCGTCGCACGCGCCGGGGGAGTGTCGCCGTGCGCTACTCCTCGTCGAGCGATGTGACGACGAACTGAGTGCAGCAGCGTCGTGGCCAGCCCACGGCCATCGGCCTCGCGACACGTGCTCTCGCGACGACGACTAATTAAGGTGCCAGGTATGTCCAAACTCATCGCGACCGACCTTCACGGCGTCCGTACTCTCGTCACCGGTGGCACGAGTGGACTCGGCCGAGCGATGGCCGAGGCGCTCGCACTCGCCGGTGCTCGGGTCGTCGTGACCAGTCGCGACCCACAACGCGCGCAAGATGTCGCCCGCGACCTCGGCACCGGCGCACTCGGTCGGGCGATGGACGTGCGCGATCCGGAAATGGTCATCACGGCGGTTGACGAGATATACGCCCGCCTCGGGGGCCTCGATCTGCTCGTTTGCAACGCGGGCGTCGGGATGCGAACGGTCAACCCCCGATTCCTCAGTGAACCTCAGCCGTTCTGGGAGGTCTCACCCGACGGTTTTCGCAACGTCGTCGACACCAAGTTCATCGGTACGTTCCTGGTGGCCCGCGCCGTCGTACCGCGCATGCTCAAGGCGAACGGCGGTCGTGTGGTCGTGATCTCGATGAACACCGAGACGATGACCCGGCCGGGTTTCGTACCCTACGGACCCTCGGGTGCCGCGGTTGAGGCGCTCGCTCACGTGATGGCCGCCGACCTCATGGGGACGTCGGTGAAGCTCAACATCCTGCTCCCCGGCGGCGCCAGCGCCACCGGCATGATCCCCGATGAGGTCTCACCCGAGGTCCGGGCGCGACTACTAGATCCGGCGATCATGGGTCCTCCCATCGTCTGGCTCGCCTCGCCGGAGGCCGCCGACGTCCACGGCAGGCGGGTGACCGCCACCGAGTTCGGGGAGTGGCGGATGCACCGCGCCCGCTGACGCAACCGTCAGGCCGTCGGCTCGTTCGGAATTGCCTCCGCGGCTCTCGAGCGTGGCGAGTGACTCGACCAGGACTCGCGCGCCGACGTGGTAGCTCTCGGCGATGACGGAGCCAATGATGTCCGAGGGGCCGCAGCGGTGCTCTCAGGGCGCTAGGAGCCGCGGAGCGGGCAAGGTGATATCCCGGGGTGGCCGACCAGGTCCGCAATCGCGAGCTCGAGACGAATTGGTGACCTTGGCCCCTGATGGAGAATCTGCGCAGCGTCCAGACTGCGAGCAGGTGAAGAAACGTCGAGGAGGTTCGCTATGGAGTGCGAGAACTGTGAAGGAAAGAACGGCCGTGCGCTGTTCGCGATGGTTGCGATGTTGGCCGCCGCGCTAGGCATCGGGGCCTGTGCCAAGCACCGGCGACACGGGCATCAACACGAAGGTCCGGGTTGTCCCGACGGCCACGAGTTCTGTGCCCACCACCGTCACCACGAGTGTGGACGTGAGGGCGAACGGCACGACGGCGGCCGAGGGCGCGGCCACGGACCCGGAAGGTCCGGGATCGATCCAATCAAGATGCTCGAGAAGCGCTTTGCGAGTGGAGAGATCGACGAGGATGAGTTCCGACGTCGCCGGAGCGTGTTGCAGGAGAATGCTCAATGACGTTGTCGTCCTCGTCGCGCGACACGTGACGAGGACGGCGGACCCGTCACTACGACGATTGACGGGTCTTTCGTCGCGCTGGTGGATGAGGTTGCAGAGACCTCGGATTGGCGACATTCAGCCGATTTCGTAGCTGGGGCCCTGAGGGCACTGCTGATGCAGGGTGCCGCGACGCTGTGGGAAGTACACGTGAGCGGTCCGATTCAATCACCAATGACGTAACGACGACTCAAATCAGCGACTTCACCACTTCTATTAGCGACGCAGGTGTTTGACCCGCTTGGGGAAGTCGGAGCGCTTGGAGGCGCGTCACTCCGGCTTCGCTGAACGCCGAGGTCCGTTCGGCCACGTAGCTCCTAGGGCCGCAGAGTGTGGTGAGTTCTAGGAACTCGGCGGGAACCGCGGCTTCGGCTTCCTTCTTGCCTGCCAAGTAGAAGTCTTGGATGATGGCCGCTTCCTTTTCGTAGCCGTAACGAATCGCCAACTCGTTGTAGAAGTTCTTACCTTTAGCCCCCATGCCGCCCACGTACAACGCGACTGTCGAGCGCTGGAGTTCACGCAGCGCCACGATCTCGTCACCCTCGCCGATTGCCAAAGGTCCGCCCGCGCTGATCATCATGTCGTCCAGTGTCGGCGACCTTTTGGCCTTTCCGGCGTCGAGGGCGCTTCCCCACACGTCGTTCGCCCGTTCGGGAATGAAGAGGATAGGTATCCAGCCATCAGCGATCTCGGCCGTCAACTGCACATTCTTTTACCGAGCGACGCGATCCAAACCAGAATTTCACTTCGAACTTGGTGAGCGATGATCTTCAGTGGCTTTGCGAGCCCGGTTCCCTCGTCGGGCGGCAGGGGCAAGGTGAAATTCCTCCCCTGATGCACCACTGGCGCTTCTCGTTTCCATACGTCTCGGCGTATCTCCACGATTTGACGCGTGCGTCCGAGCGGGTCCGAATATGGCACCCCATGGAAGCCTTCGATCACTTGTGGTCCTGACGCGCCGAGGCCGAGGTGGAATCGAGCATTCGACAGCGCGTCGATTCCCGCGGCGGTCATTGCGATCAGGGTTGGAGTGCGGGTGTAAATGGGCAGAATTGAGGCTCCGATCTCCATCTTCTCGGTAAGGGCGGCGAGGTAACCCATTAAAGATGGGCTGTCAAACCCGTAAGCTCCGGCCACCCCCACCAAATCGAGTCCGGCCTTTTTCATCTCGGCGACATCGTGAGCGGCCTGCTGAAAGCCATCCGAGTAACTCAGCATCGTCGAGATTTTCATGGCTACCCTTCATCGCGGGGAATCGAACGTCAAGGTACGGAGAACCGGGAGCACTTCAATCTTGAAGTTCCTCTTGACCCGTCAGAGAAGAGGCGGTGAGCGCCGCCCCTCGCCCCGACTTCATTGATAGCTATCGGCCGGGATCACTGTGTGAAGGCGCGATGAATGATCCCTTGATCGGACCAGTCATCTGACTGATTCGCACAGGGAACCGCAGGCACGCTTCGCTCGACCGCCGCTACAATTATTTGTGTGTTGAAAGCAACTACTCAACCTAAGGTCAGCAGTCGGTCAAAGCCGACCATGGCTGTAATTGGGCAGATTCAATCGAGCCTGCAGATCGTGTCGCAGGCGACCAATCAAGTTCGCGTCCACGAGGAGTTGTTGCGCGCAGCCGGTGTTCGACTCGATCGCGCCGGAGCTGCGCTGCTCTACAAACTGCGACTCTACGCCGACACTCCCTTTCGCGTCACCTCACTGGCCGCGCTTCTCGGAGTCGACGCCCCCACGGTGACGCGAAAGGTGCAGCAGCTCGAACGACTCGGCTACGTCGCACGTGATCCAGACCCCGATGATGGTCGGGCGTCGTTGATTCGCCTTACTCGCAGCGGCCAGGACACCGTCGACCGAATCCTGGCCGCACACCGGGATCGACTGACGCGGTTGTTCGACGGCTGGGACGACGATGACGTGCGCCTATTCGGAGCATTGTTGGAGAGATTCTCAGAGTCCATTCGCAGAGACACGGAAGTCATCTGTGGCGACTGAAACGAGCGAACAGATTCAGCCACCCGAGGAACACGAGTTCTCCAAGGAAGAGCATCGTCGGATTCTCGTGATCCTGTTCGCCCTGATGCTCGGCATGTTCCTCGCGGCGCTCGATCAGTCCATCGTCTCGACGGCACTACCGACCATCGCGGGCGACCTTCACAACCTCAACGAACTCTCCTGGGTGGTCACGTCATACCTAATCACATCCACGATTTCACTCCCGTTGTGGGGCAAGCTCGGTGACCTGTTCGGTCGCAAGAACTTCTTCCAACTCTCGATCCTCATCTTCCTCGTCGGATCCATCCTTTCGGGTCTCTCGCACAGCATGGTCGAACTGATCTGTTTCCGGGCTATCCAGGGCGTCGGCGCCGGCGGATTGATGGTCGGATCGCAGGCGATCATCGGAGACGTGATCCCGCCGCGCCAACGGGGTCGCTACATGGGGTACTTCGGAATAGTCTTCGGTCTGTCGAGCGTGCTCGGACCGTTAGCCGGCGGATGGTTCACTCAGCACGTGTCGTGGCGATGGATCTTCTATATCAACATTCCGATTGGGATCTGCGCGCTCATCGCCGTCGCTATCGTTCTGCAGATACCCGCGAATCGAGTCGCCCACAAGATCGACTACTGGGGCATGTCTCTACTCTCGGCCGGCGTCGTCTGCCTGATTCTGCTGTTGACCTGGGGAGGCACCCAGTACGCGTGGGCGTCGTCGACGATCATCGGTCTCGGTCTCGCCAGTCTGATCCTGCTCGCGGCGTTCTGCTTCGTGGAACTGAAGGTGACTGAGCCGATCATCTCCCTCAAACTGTTCAACAACCGCACATTCAGTGCGGCGTCGGCGGTGGGATTCGTGATCGGCTTCACCATGTTCGGCTCCATCGTCTATCTCCCGCTCTACCTCCAGGTCGTCCACGGCGCGTCGCCCACCAAGTCGGGACTCGAGTTGTTGCCGATGGTGGTTGGAATGCTCATCACGTTCGTGTTGAGCGGTCAGTTGGTCACTCGCACCGGTCGCTACAAGATCTTCCCGATTCTCGGCTCCGCGGTGGTTGGCTTGGGGCTCGTAGCCCTTTCTCGCCTTGGACCCGACACCGCGTTCACCTACGCGGCCATTGGCATGTTCATCGTCGGCCTCGGTCTCGGACTGGTGATGCAAGTTCTCGTCGTCGCGGTGCAGAACGCCGTGCCGCATTCACAGCTGGGCACCGCCACCGCCACCGCGACGTTCTTCCGGTCAATTGGTGGCGCGTTCGGCGTCGCAGTCCTGGGCGACGTTTTCAACAATCGGCTACTGCACGAGTTGCGGGCGACCCTGACTTCGACGCAGCTCAGGCAACTCGTGAAGGGTGGAAGCGTCGCGATTAATCCCGCACAGATCAATCGACTGCCGATTGCCCAACGAACCCTCGTCATCGATGCGTTCAGTCACACTCTGCAGACCGTGTTCCTCTTCGCCATTCCGTTCGCGGTGGTCGCGTTCGCGCTCAGTTGGATGATGAAGGAAATCCCGCTTCGCACGCAAGCTCACGTGTCGACAGAGGCAATCTTCGACGCACCAGGTGAGTTCTCCGGCCTCTAGCGGTGTGCGACTTCGCGCCCGCTCATGTCGCTAGATCCGGTCGTGGCACTGAAGGTGCGTGAGTCGGATCAGAGTAAGAGTGCATCGAGTTGCGGGCCTGTTGCATCCATTTCTCGGTCTCCTCATCATCGACGAGGTCGAGTAGCCAGCGAAGGAGGGCGAGACCATCATCGCGGCGGCGCGAATTGTTTAGCTACGGGCTATGAGGCTAACAGCGTGTGTCCTATTTGGACCCACCGGTTCGCCTTGACCAATTGAACCAAGTGGCCCAGCGGTGCTTGCTCACCGTCCGACTTCCCAGGCGATTCTTCGTCCGAGTACTCGGTTCCGACCCAGGGCCCTCATCACGCAGTCGTGACGGTTGTGCGGGTGGCGATCGGCTCTTCCCGCGTGCTTCGCGGTGCAGATCCCTGTGGGATCAGGCAGTAGAGAGAAGCAAAGCACGCGCAGCAGTCGGAACTGCCTCAGCGGAGGTCTCCTTGGACTGCCAACGGGCCAGGTTGATGGCCGCGTTGAGGTCCCGGTCGATCACCAGGCCGCAGGTCTCACACAAGTAGGTCCGCGTCGACAGGTCGAGGTCGTTTCTGACTTCACCGCAGCTCGAGCACGTCTTGGAGCTCGGAAAGAATCGGTCGGCCACTCGAACCTCGACCCCATGCCACCGGGCCTTGTAGAGAAGTTGGCGCGACAGCTCTCCCATCGCGGCGTCCGAGAGGGACCTCGCCAAGTGTCGGTTCTTCACCATGCCCGCGACGTTCAGGTCTTCAATCACGAGGACCTGACATCGGTCCACCAGGGTCCTGGAGGCCTGGTGGACGAGATGTCGTCGACTGTTGACGACTTTCCGGTGGGTCCTCGCGAGTCGTGCTCTCGCTCGTTGGCGACCGTTTGACCCCGGTGTGGTTCTGGCCAGGGCCTGGTTGGCCGCCTTGAGCTTGAATTGCGCTTGCTTCAGTGTTGTCACCCCCTCGAAGCTCTGGAAGGGATTGCCATTGGCGTCCGCGGCGACGCAGAGGGAGATGATCCCCCGATCGACGCCGACGGGAACGGCGTGGCGGTTGGTGCGGTTGCGTTCGGCTTGGTGGAGTTCAGCGGCCACGCCGGTCAGTGACACGGTCCAACGACCGGCGCGCTGGGTCAGCGTGGCTGAGTAGACGTGGAACCGACCGGCTTCGATCATTCGGCGGACTTTGCGGGTCGGACCGAAGAGCTTCACCGGTCCGAACTTGGGCAGTCGAAGGTGCGCAGCATCACTGAACCGGATGGGCTGGCTCGATGGCGCCCGACCCGGGGTCGCACGATTTCGCAGACGGAAACTCGGCGTCACCTTCCCCTTAGCCTGGAAGCGAGGAAACCCGACAGGTGTTCCACTGCGCTTGCCTCGGCGCGACGCAGAGAAGTTTTCGAGGGCCCGGGCCGCATCCACCGAAGCGCACTCGAAGACGTCATTGGGTAACTCGTGGCGCCAGGCAAGGCCGCAACTCCCATCCTCGTTGACTGGTGAGTCGTCGGCCTCTCCGTTCTTCCAAGCGTTGAACTCGTTGATGAAGGAGAAGGCTGTCCAGGACAGTGAAGGTGTCGACACTTCGGGCAACTCCCCAACTTCGCCGAAACCTTCACGCTCGGCCGACCTGGCGTCCAGGTTGGCCTCCACTCGAGCCAGGTGATGGTTCACGGTGAAGCGACGGGCGCCCGCGCACTTGGCGAGGAGGATCCGCTGCTGCGCGTTCGGATCGAGGGCGAACTGGAACGTGACGGCCCGTGAGAGGACCTGACCGGTGTGGGAGATGGGCGCTGCCGTTGGTCGAGTTGCCACGTGGCCATTCTTCGGGCGACGTGTGACATGTCCCGAGGCGATACTGGTGTCGTGCAAGACCAGTTACCCGAATACTCCTTGACTGACGGTGTCGTGATGCTCAGACCGCTTGCCCTCAAGGACTCACACGCATGGCTCGCCGGGGAGGACGGGGAGCAACGCAGATGGTTCGAGGCTCCACGACCTTCGCAACTTTCCGATGTGGAACAGTTCATTGCTGATTGTCAAGAGTCATGGCGAACGATGGGGAGCCATCGTCATTGGGGTATTTGGAGCCGTTATCCAGACGTCTTGGTGGGCGGCGTCGACCTGAGGGCACTGGGGAATGACGAGGTGAATCTCTCGTACCTCGTGTTCCCTGGGCAACGCCGACGCGGCTTCGCTCTTCGAGCAGCACATCTCGTTGTGGAGTACGCCAGCACAACAATGAGTGCCCAGACCGTCATCATCAAGATGTTGCCCGGGAACGAATATTCGCGCAACCTTGCTCTCGCTCTTGGAGCTCTGTACGTCGGTGATGAACCATCTGACGGCGGCGCCATTTTTCATGCCTTTAAGTTGAGGCTTCGCGACACACCAAGGCAAGAGTGAGTTGCCCGCTGGAAAGCGGACTCAGCACAGCGCTCGAAGGACCTCGGTGATGGAGGCGACGTGCAGCCATCCGGTAGCCGAGGTCACGGTGTTCTCGAAGCAGCGCGCCAGGCGTCGCCGTCGCACGAGATGGCCGTGGGCGACCTCGACCCGCCAGGCGTGGCGGATAGGACGAAAGACCTTGGCCCCGTGCTCGTTGCGCGGTGGCTCGTCCCACCCAACGCGGCGAACTTCGTAACTGAACTTCACCGACAATCGTGTGGCGGCGGACTTCGCCGTGCCGCGGTCCACGAGCACGAGCCCCACTCGCTCGTCCGCCCCCGAGCGGGCAAGGTCGTTGAGTATCTGTTCGACGGCGCTCGCCTCGGACGTCGAAGCGGGGACGACGCGCACGCAGATCGGCAGGCCCGTGACGTCCACGCAGACAATGCGCTTGGCCCCGTTGGTCCGGCCGTAGGGGCCACCCTGGTTGTGGAAGGTGACACCTCCGTTCGAGGCCCCTCGTGCGAGATGAGTGTCGATGACGACCATCGAAGGCAGAGGGTCCTTTCGGCCGAGGGCGGTGCGCGACGACGCGTGCAGGGCGGTGAGAACCCGAGGCCACGTTCCGTTCCTTGACCACCGGTGAAATTGGGACCAAACTCTCGTCCAGGGACCGAACTCCTCAGGTAGGAAACGCCATTGGCATCCGGTGTGCGAGATGTAGAACATCGCGTCCACGACGTGGCGAAGGTCACTCCCGTGCTTCGGGCCTCGTTTGGAGGAAACCAGCAGCAGGGGTTCGAGGAGGTTCCGCTGTGCATCAGTCAGATCACTTGAATAGGCCACGACGTGATGGTGTCGGTCGGGGCTCCTGGCGCACTCGCCAAATAGAACACAGCCTCTAAGGCCCTCCCACGGTGACCACCAAAGCGGAACCGAATCGCGAGTGCGCGAAGCACGAACCCGAACCACCGCCTTTTCTCGTGGCGCATTGAATTTGGCTGGGGGTTTACGCTTCTGATTCACCGGTTATCCCTTTTCATTGTGATCCTGACGCACTCAGCACGAGACATCTGTTTCCTTGACTTCACCGCATATACTATAAATCTTATTGATGTAGTCATCTATTGCTCTTATACTGAACCAACTGACAGTTGGTCAAGCCAAAAGAAAGGTCATGAATGTCTGTTCTCTCCGAGGTACTGGTTGCCAACAAGAACTACGTTGCTAACTTTGGTGACAAGAGTTCGCTGGCTCTTCCACCGGCGCGTCAATTCGCCGTCCTAACTTGCATGGATGCTCGCCTAGATCCGGCGAAGTATGCCGGGCTTTCTGAAGGTGATGCCCACGTCATTCGCAATGCTGGTGGCCGTGCAAGCGACGACGCAATTCGTTCACTCGTCATCTCCTACAAACTGCTTGGCACAAAAGAATGGTTTGTGATCCATCACAGCGACTGCGGCATGGAGTACTTCACTGATGAGGTAATGCGTGGTCTTTTGGCGAACAGTCTCGAGACCGCAGCTCTTGGTGCCGATGGTTTCCATGACGTAGGCAAGGGTCCTGGCTCTACCGAAGGCGCCTTTATCGACTGGCTGGCAATTTCAAATACCCAACAAGCGGTCGCTGACGATGTTGAACGTATTCGTCGTCATCCGCTAGTCCCGGACAGCATCCCAATCTATGGTTACGTCTATGACGTAAAGACGGGTTCACTGATTGAAGTTCCTGCTGCGACCAAGGCTGGTGCCTCTAAATAGTTTGGTCTCTCCTCGGCAGGTTGTAGAACACCCACTTCGTAGGTTCCTGGCGGGACGCTGAAGCTGAACACTCCAGACCAAGGTGCTTTTTTGGGGAACACGATGGACTTGCTTTCGTAGGTTCGTCCGTTATGGATGATCACCACCATCGCGAGCGTCGAGGAAATGACTCCCCAGGCAGGGTCCGGAAGGCACTCCCTCAAAGTTCCGGGTCGAGTTGAGGAACTAGTTCTACGTGAAGCCCTTCCCGCCCAACGGATCGGAAGTCAGTGGGTCATTTCAGCCGAAGGACTGCGATCCTTCGAACACAATCGCTGGTCTGAAGCCGGCCGACCGTTATCTCAAGACAGTGCGTGGCGGATGATCCATTCGCTCGAAAGAGAACATATCCAAATTGCGTCGAATCAGCTTGATCGACAACGCCGCCGACTTCGTTCTCGAGCGCAACATCTAGAGGCATACGTCCACCCGGGAGTTCTCCTCCGAATCCGACGGCACAAGCGTGCAGTCCTTGGTGGTCGTGACGCGGCGAGAGAGATGAGTGCTCCCGTCGATCTATTGGAGTCAATCGACATATATCTACTGCGTTCGGACTTTGCGGAGATGTTGAGTGACTACGGAGTCCACATTGATGAAGAGGTCTCGAACGCGCATCTTCATGTAATTGAAGATGAGACGTGGCCGTTTGTCCAGGGCCAACAGTTCGTAAGTCGCTGGGTGTGCTGGTTGGATCTTGCCGACGCCCAGGATCGGGCATCAATGGTCGTCCTGGATCGCCAATGGGCGCGGCCCTCGCATGTTTGAAATCTCGCTCCGTGAAGACTTGCTTCCTCGCCACCAAGGCGTCTTGCAAGTACTCGGCAGTATCTCTCGGGCGTACCCCGCCGACGACTGGTGTCTCGTCGGAGGGACGATGGTCATCGTCGCCAGCCGAGTTTTTGGAGCAACGGCGCCTCGCGCTGAAGCGACCATGCACGCCGACGTATTGATCGACCTGTGCGCGCGGCCGTCTCTACTTCGCGATATCGCCTTCCAGCTGGATGCGCTCGGCTTCGACCAGCCGCCTCCATTTGGCGGAGAGGAATTCGCACGCTGCACCTTCGCGAGCGCGAGGGGGCAAATAGACCTCCTCGGCCCCGACGACGCTGGTGAGGGACTTCTCGTCATCAATGAGACGAGCCGCACGTTAGCGATTCCCGGTGGCAGGAGAGCACCGCAAGTTGCGGGGTTGGTCCGTCTGACTTACGACGAAGCCGCCTTCGACGTTGACATTCGAGTTCCCCTCCTGCCGGGGGCCATCGTGGTGAGGGCGGCGGCGGCTCTCGACTCGCGAACTCGCCTTGCACCACACCATGCAAAGGACGTAGCGCACATGTTGGGCGTTCTTCCCGACCCAATTTCGGCGTTAGCAGCGATCACCGACGCTGATCGCGAGTTGCTCGCCGGACTAGTGGAGCGTTTCAGAAGTTCCGGCGACTTCGCGTGGCGGGGGATGGATTCCGATTCGCGACTCCGATCTCTGACTGCGCTCGAATTGCTTTTGTGATCAACCACGAACCTCTACGGGGCTAATCTTCTTGAGTTCGCTGCAGTCGCACGGGCCCGCCCAACTTGCCCTTCGCAATCGCCGCAGAACGCGCTGACGCCTCAGTGGCCGGACCCCGATTCCTA
>PLEI01000013.1 GCA_003136415.1 Acidimicrobiaceae bacterium
TGCCGGGCAGGTTGACCCCGCGGTTGACCTTGAGCAAGTCCTCGATCTGCACCATCACGAGGCCCGCGTCGGAGTCCGCCAAGTGGGCGTGCACCGCATCGAGAACAGTTCGCGAATCCACGTCGTGAGCCAAGCCGAGCACCCGTACCAGGCCTTCGCGGTCGTGTCGGCGCTGTTCTCGCACGTGCGTCGCCGATTCATCGCTCAGGTGGCCCACTTCGACGCGTTCGTCGAGGTCGGACTCGCTCCACCAGCCCAGAAACGTCGCCGTGTCGTGGGTGCCGAACGACGCCACCGCACCAGGGGGAACGGGCTCCAATGAATCGTGTCCGATGGCGAACTGAGCGACGTACGTGCGTCGCAAACCCTCGTGCGCCATGGCTTCGCGCAGGTCGCCGTCCACGGTGCCGAGGTCCTCGCCCACCACGTCACAGCCATTTCGCTGGGCCTCGATCGCCACGATGGCGAGCAACTCGTGAAAGGGCATCTTGACGTAGAGCCCGTCGCGCGCGCTCGCGCCGTCGGGCACCCAAAAGAGTCGCTGAAGACCCATGACGTGGTCGATGCGCACCACGCCGGCCACGCGCATGTGACAACGTAGCGCGTCGCGGAACTGCTGGTGCGCATTCTCACGAATTCGCGAGGGGTGCAGCGGCGGCGCACCCCAGGTCTGTCCGTCGGTCGTCAGGTCGTCGGCCGGCGCGCCGATCGACATTGACGACACGTATTCCCTCGGATTCTTCCAAACGTCGTAGCCTTCGGGGTGCACACCAATGGGGATATCGAGTTGC
Organism: Acidimicrobiaceae bacterium; assembly: GCA_003136415.1. Taxonomy (GTDB): domain Bacteria; phylum Actinomycetota; class Acidimicrobiia; order Acidimicrobiales; family RAAP-2; genus RAAP-2. Next base: position 792 of record PLEI01000013.1, read on the forward strand.
AAGGTCTGGCCGCGCTGGGCCAGGCGCTGCGACAAATCGGTCATTTGTCCGTCGATGATCCACTGGGCGAAGAGGTGATACCTGACCAATGTCGGGTCGACATCGTTCCAGCGCAGCAACCCGGAGCGCGCGGTGGAGGGCCACTGGCGAAAGTTCCGCCCGAAGCGCTCGCCGGCCGCGCGAAAGCGCGCGTAATCGTTCACCTCGGGGTGGTCGGTCACGTAGGAACGGAGTCCGTTCTCGTAGAGCGCCATGAACTCGGACTCGGTCGCGGCCCAGGCCTGAATGACGTTGCGCTTGGCCCGAAAGGCCGCCGCCCCGTCGACGTGCCCGTTCTTCGCCCACGAGGCGCGATGCGACGGAGAATACGTGTCGTTCATGAGGCTCTGCGCCGCGAAGGATCGCGAGAGGAACTCCACCTGGTCGAGCGCGATCCACCGGTCGTTCCAGAAACGTCGACTCACCGGTCGATAGGGACTCGCTTCGAATTCGTGGGGACCGAACGACGACAGCAGGGGCAGCGTCGAGACCACCGTCGCCCCCTGATTCGCCACGAGTCGAGCGAACTCGTCGAGGTCACCGACGTCGCCGCAGCCCCACGAGCGATCCGAGTGCAGGGAGAAGATCGGTGTCTGCACCGAATAGGCGCGCCAATCGCGCGAGAATCGGTGCGGGGCTCCGCGAATGGGCCGCACGATCAGCGTCGACCAGACAATGCGCTTGCCAATGATGATGCACAGCTGGTGGTACCCGACGCGCATCGCCGGCAGGGGCAACCCCCAGGCGCGTGGTTCCTCGGGCGCAGTCTCGAGCATGGCCAGATCGTCGGTGCGCACGTTCCAGGACGTCTCGCCGCCGAACTCGAACTCGATGCGGCACTCGAAGCCCGCGAGCTTACGCGCCATGCGCAGCCCCACGACGGCGACCACGCCCTCGTCCACCACGTAGGCGGGCTCGAGGACGCGCTCAGTTCGTTCCTGGTGATAGCGACGCAGCGCGACGCGCGCTCCGGCGGGCGTGGCGAGCGTTTCCATGTCGCCGAGTGAATTGAGAATCGTCAACAGCATCTCGGACGTGGCGTGACGGCTCGTGCCGCGCCCGTCGACGTAGTGGGTCTCGACGCCGCGCGCGTGCGCCAGGTCGAGCAAGGCCTGCGCAATGGGCCTGTCGTTCATCGCGACCACGTCATGAATCCCGGCAGCACCTCACCGTCAGTGTGCAGGCTCGAAGGAACGACGCGGCCCGCCAGAATCACGTCCGGCGCGAAATTGGCGAGGTCGACGCGCGCGTCGTAACGCGCTCGCGGCCCGAATCGGTCCACCAGTTTGGCGTCGACGGCGAAGGGCGCGACGCCGTCGTCCACCCAGAGCTGGACCGAGAGGTCCGCCGGCTCGAGTTCGCCGAGCTCCACCTGCAGATGAATGCGGTGACCCTTCTTGCGCTGGGAGATGGCACCGACTTCGATGTCCAACTGCGCCCAGTCCGCGCGCAGGCGCCGCAGATCACGGGCACGGTCGCGCGCCGACTTGGCACCCCCGGCGCGCAGTTGCGCGGCCTTGGCAATGCCGGGAAGGTAGTAGGACTCGGTGTAATCGCGCGTCATGCGCAGCGAGTCCCAGGTGGGCGCGAGCGTCGACATCGACTGTTTGACTGACGCCAGCCACGTGGTCGGGACACCGCAGTCATCGCGGTCGTAGAAACGCGGGACGATGTCGTTTTCGAGCACGTCGTAGAACGACTCCGCGTCAAGTTCGTCCTGTAACGCCTCGTCCTCGTAGTCACGATCAGTGCCGATGGAGAATCCAATGGGTGCGGCGCTCGGGTCGGCGTCCTGGGTGGCCTCGTCCCACCAACCGTCAATCGTGGAGAAGTTCAGCGCGCCATTCATGCCCGCCTTCATACCGCCCACGCCGCAGGCCTCGAGCGGGCGCCGCGGGGTGTTGAGCCAGAGGTCCGCGCCCTGAGCCAGGCGCCGATCGAGCGTGGTGTCGAAGTCGACGATGAACACCACGCGGTCCGACACGTCGTACTGGGCGGCGAACTCGATCATGTCCTGCAAGAGCTGCTTGCCGCTTTCGTCGTTGGGGTGCGCCTTACCGGCGAAGACGATCTGCACCGAGCGGCCCGGGTTCTTCAAGATCCGCGCCAGTCTCTCGGGGTCGCGCAACAGTAGCGTCGGGCGCTTGTACCCCACGAAGCGGCCGATGAAGCCAATGGTGAGTCGATCAGGATCGAGCACGGAGACCGCGGCCACGCGCTCGCTGGGCGAGTACCGACGGGCCAGGTCCTTGCGCGCCCGGCGACGCGCGAATTCCACGAGGTCGGCGCGCGCCTCGTTCTTCACTCGCCACAAGTCGGCGTTCGGGGCGTTGACGATCTTGGACCACATGACCGGGTCACCCGGCGTGGTCTGCCACTGGGAACCGACCGATGAGGTGAGTAGTTCGCTAAAGGGTCCCGTCGTCCAGGATTCGAGGTGCACGCCGTTGGTGATGTGGCCGACGGGAATCTCATCAAAGGGCACTCGAGGCCAGAGCATGGACCACTGTTCGCGCGTGACGCGTCCGTGCAGGCGCGACACTCCGTTGCGGTGACCGACCATGCGCATGGCGAAGACCGTCGGACAGAACGAGTCGCCGTCCCACGCGGGCGTCACGCGACCCAGGGCCACGAGAGAATCCAGCGACGTGGCGAGTTGACGGGCGTAGGGGGCGAGGTAGCGCCGCGCGACCGCGTCGGGGAAATAGTCGTGTCCCGCCGCGACCGGAGTGTGCGTGGTAAAGAGCAGCCCCGGTCGAACTGCCAACTGCGCCTCCTCAAAGCTCAGACCCTCCTGAGCCATGACCCGGCGGATACGCTCGAGAATGGCGAACACCGAGTGGCCCTCGTTGAGGTGCAGCATGGACGGCTCGATTGACAGAGCCGCGAGCGCGCGCACTCCCCCGATGCCGAGGATGAGCTCCTGGGAAAAACGCGTCTCGATGTCGGAATCGTAGAGTCTCGTCGTCAAGATGCGATCGGCTTCGGCGTTCGTTGACACCGCGCTGTCGAGCAGAATCAACTGGTTGCGACCCACTTGCGCCCGGTACACCGCGACCTGGATGTCGCGGCCCGGCAGCGACACCGTCACTTGGATGACCCGGCCCTGCGCGTCACGAGCGCGCTCGATGGGCATCTTGTCGGGCGACATCATGTCCCATGATTCGTGCTGACGGCCCTCGCGGTCCAGCCACTGGTGTGACGTGCCGCGATAGAGCAGTCCGACGCCCACGAGCGGAAGTCCCAGCGCACTCGACGCCTTCAGCTGCTCGGCCGCCACCGTACCGAGTCCGCCGGCGAAGATCGGCAGGGAGTCGGTCAGCGAGAACTCCGCGGCGAAGAAGGCGATGACCTGGTCCTTCTCGGTCTTGTGATGAGTGGCGTACCAGGTCTTGGAGTTTTGGGCGAAATACGTGCGGAAATTCTTCACCACCGAGCGGGCGAGCTCGGTGATCACCGGATCGGAGTTGATCAGTTCATTGACCTTGTCGCGACCGAGTCCGAGCAGGAGTTGTTGGGGCCACTCCAGCGCTCCGGGGCTCGCGGTCGGGTCAAGGGTGGCGAACAGGCGGCGCGCGTCAATTTTCCAGGTCCAGCGCAGATTTGTCGCGACGTCGAGCAGATCCTCGTACGTGGCGACAGCCGGGGCCGCCGTCACGTCTGACCTACCCACCGTCACTCTGACCTCCTCATGCGCGCTGCGCATGGTTGGTGACCGGGCGCAACACCACCTTCAGGGTTCGTAGCATAACCCTGAAGATTAAGGACGTGATGAGGTGATCTGACTTGGTGACGCTGAGGTGTCGTCAGATTCGTTTCTGCGATGACGTGACGATCGCGCGCATGTTTGCGACCCGTCAGTCGACGTCGTGGCCCCGGCGGCTCACGAGAGAAGGTGCACCGCTTCAACCTTCGTGGTCCGCTGCTCGCCACGGTCGTCTTCGAGGAGGAACTCGCGTGCCACGAAGCCATAATCCGTGTGGTCGTAAAAGGTCAAACCGCTCAGTGGAGGCGAATACACGTGGATGCTCACTGCCGGTCGGTCGGGCGCGAGGGCGACGTCGTGGACGTGGTGGGGACCGAAGGACCCGAACTGACCGGCCCGGAAAGTGCGCGACTCGATCGATAGGTGATCCGCGGCGCGGCGCCGTTCGCTCAACACTCCCGCGGTCACCGCGAAAACTCCCGACGACCCTCCGTGGTCGTGCCAGTCCGAGGACTGGTCGAGCTCCCAGGTCAGGAGCTTGACCTCGTACGCGGGATTGCGAAACAGCAGCAGCCACCACGGGCTGGTCTCGTCGGCGACCACCAGATCCTCGTACAATTCCGGACGCGCCGCGACGGCCAGGGCGACTCGCTCGAGGTCGCGCTCCGACAGGCGCCCGCTGGCGATGTTGAGGGCGCCGAGTACGCGTCGAATCTCTTCGGCCCGGCCGCTGGGAGCTTCGCTCTCCACGCTCAGGGTGTCGTATGACATGTCGTGCCTACCTTCATCTCAGTCCCGCGCTGGTCGTCAGTCACGGGAATACATTCATAATAACTACTATTTCTATTGGTTTACTGGATAATATAGTCCGAAGTCAATTTCCCCAAGGATTTCCAGATGTTTTTCCCTCCAGGGCGCACCAGGGTCGAAAGACCATTGTCGACTAGTTCCATCGACAATAGTTATTAAGGTCCTAGTTACTCCCCCTCAATCGAAGGATCAACATGACCAAGATCGCTAACGACATCACCGAACTCATCGGCGCAACGCCTCTGGTTCGCATCAACAAACTCACCACTGGCGTCGGGGCCGAGATCCTCGCCAAACTCGAGTTCTTCAACCCGGCCGGCTCGGTCAAGGACCGTATCGGACTCTCCATGATCACCGCCGCCGAAGAGGCCGGACTTCTCGGACCCGACACGATCATCCTGGAGCCCACCAGCGGCAATACCGGCATCGCGCTCGCCATGGTGGCGGCAGCCAAGGGGTACAAGTGTGCCTTCACCATGCCCGAATCGATGAGCAAGGAACGCCGCGCCCTGCTGCGCGGTTACGGCGCCGAACTGTTCTTGACCCCCGGACCCGACGGAATGGCGGGCGCCATCGCCAAGGCCAACGAGCTCGCCGCCAGCGACTCGCGCTACTTCATCCCCCAGCAGTTCGAGAACCCGGCCAACCCCCAGGTGCACCGCGTGACGACGGCCGAAGAGATCTGGAACGACACCGACGGCGGCGTCGACATCTTCATCGCCGGCGTCGGCACCGGCGGGACCATCACCGGCGTCGGGGAGGTTTTGAAGCAGCGCAAGCCCTCCGTGCAGGTCATCGCCGTCGAGCCCGCCGCTTCTCCGGTGCTCGAAGGCGGCGCCAAGGGTCCCCACCCCCTCCAGGGCATCGGTGCGGGCTTCGTGCCCGACATCCTCAACACCCACATCTACGACGAGGTCATCGGCGTCGCCAACCAGGACGCCTTCGACATCGCGCATCGCGCCGCGCGCGAAGAAGGACTATTGGTGGGCATCTCCTCGGGCGCCGCGCTCTGGGCGGCCCTGGAAGTCGCGCGACGTCCCGAGAATATCGGCAAGCAAATTGTGGTGATCATCCCCTCCTTTGGTGAGCGCTATCTGTCGACGCCGCTCTTCGAAGGGCTCACCGACTAGTGCTCGCTCGATTGCGTCGAGATCTTGCGGCGGTGAAATCGCGCGACCCCGCCGCTCGCGGCTCGCTCGAGATCGCCCTCACCTACCCGGGGTTGCACGCCCTGTGGGCGCACCGCGTGGCGCATCACCTCTGGCAATTGCGCTTCAAGTTCGTCGCGCGCTGGCTCTCCTCCGTGACGCAGACCTTGACCGGCGTCGATATCCACCCGGCGGCCGTCATTGGCGAGCGGGTCTTCATCGACCACGCCACCGGGGTCGTCATTGGCGAAACGGCCGAAGTCGGCGACGACGTCACTATCTACCAGGGCGTAACGCTCGGAGGGACGAGCCTGGTGCACACCAAGCGCCATCCCACGATTGGCAATCACGTCATCATCGGGGCTGGCGCCAAGATTCTCGGCCCTATCACCGTCGGTGACGGCAGTCGCGTCGGGGCCAACGCCGTCGTCGTGCACTCGGTGCCCGACAACTCCGTCGTGATCGGAATTCCCGGACGCATCATCTCGCGCTCGCGCGTTACGCCGGACCCCGCATTCGAAGGCGTCGAGGGAGAACTGGTCCCCGACCCGGTGGGCCTCAGCCTCGAATCACTCTTCGAACGGCTGCACGAGCTCGAAGAGGAGATCGGCGCGCGCGGCCGAGCGCGCGAGATTCGACCCTCGCAATCGGGCATCTGGTCGGGCGACGACTTCTCGATCTGATCTGAGGTTTCGCCTCGTGGCCGTCTAGATGGCCTTGTGCAACGCCAGATACANNCCGATGAGGTATTGGCAATCTGTTCCACGGTGAGGTCGATGATCAACACCTCGTGCTCGTAGGCCCCGAACTCGTTGCGTCCGCGAACCACAATCGGCGCAAGATTCGTCAATAACTTCAACTGGCGCTGAATATCAATTTGTTCGGTTGCCGCCGACACCTCTTGACACGCAACGGGGTTCGAGTTGGAGCACGGGGGACCCAGTCCCAAGAAGACGTCCATGTCGGTGGTGATGTTCTGATTGATCGCCCACACGGCGGTGGGGCCCACCGTGCGGTCAATGACGTAAGAAGTGGGCCAACGGGTGATACCCGGCTGCACCTGAAAGTACGCCCCGGTGATGAGACAGAGGAGGAAGAAGACCCTCGCTCCGGTGGACATCGACCACGTTGTCGAGAGCCGAGGGACCACGTCGCCCGTCGGATCTGCGCTCGTCGGATCTGCGCTCGTCGGATCTGCGCTCGTCGGATCTGCGCTGGCCACCAGCACGGCCGGGTCGCCCAGGAAGTTGGCGAAGGGTTGGGTCGGAGTGAGCAGTTGCAAGTAGGCGGATGATCGCGTGGTGAATCGCCACACCTGGCCGCGCGCCTCGTGCAGTGTCTGGGGCACCCGGCCCAGGATGAGGGCGCATATCCACATGACGAAGGTCAAGAAATATGCGCCAAGACTCATTGCGGACGAAACGAAAGCCGACGGCACCGCCAGGATCACGCGAAAGAAGACGGCGAAGCGGTTCAGGCGCACGTGGTCGATTTCGAGGCTGATCTGATCCCCCGGTCGAGCAGCCAGCCACATGCCCGGCCACTTGGCAACCAGGAGATCCGTATACGCAGCGACCTTGACGCTGTAGCGCAGGACGTTGGTCAAAAAGCGCTGCATGGGGGTGGGTACCCGTCCCAAGATCAACGCGGCGAACCACGAGATGACGAGAACGACAAGTCCGGCGATGACAATCAGAAAGTTCCAGATGATGAGCGGGATACTCATAATGATGCGAAGAAGGACGGACCAACGCGCTTGGCGCGGCGCCTCGTGACCGATCCCTATCACGACCCGGGCCCGACTCGTTGGTGAAGTCCCGAACTCCCCCTCGCCCAGTGGCGGGGCCGCGGGCAGACTCGACGTCACGAGCAACTGATGACCGCAGACTCCGCAATAGCGCTCGCCCAGGGCCGTCGCCGCGCCGCAATTAGTGCAATAAGCCATTACCCCTCCACGTCGTGGCCACCATCTTGACCCACTTGGTGACACCGCCAGTTGAACTNNCGAATCTCTTCTTCGAAGAAGGAGGACGAATTGGCGGCCATCTTGAAGAATCCGAGGGGTTCTCTGGTCACTGCACCACTTTGGAGAGTGATCGCGACACGTCACGTCGGGCCGCCCCCATGGAGCCCGGAGTTCTTCGCCGCCCTCGCGAGGGTGACGCCCCGAACACCCACCGCGCCGCGACACGCGCACCGCGTGTCTTTAGAAACCCCGACCATAGGATTACCAGCATGCGCCAGCCTCACCGCGGTCACCTTCGAAGAGGCGCCCGCCGTGAAGCGACGACTCAGCGATGACTGACGCCAGTGACGAGACCACGACGCCCGAGTTGCGTTCCAAGTTTGAGTGGGGACCAGACGACGTCACCATCAATTCCGATGAGGAAACCGCCGCGATTGTCGCGGAATACGAGGAGTGGCTCGCCGAGCAGGCTGGCGACGATGGCCCTCAATCATCACGCGATGGCGAAAACCCAGAATGATCACACCGTCGTAATCAGACGTGCCGACCAGAAGTGATCCACGTGTGAGGAACGAATTCGCTTTCGAGCAGCGACCGAAAGTGTGCGAAACAAGTCACCAGGATCGTATGAGAGGCACGAACGAAAACGCCACAAAAATGGCTCCCAGAGCAGGACTCGAACCTGCAACCTAGCGATTAACAGTCGCTTGCTCTGCCAATTGAGCTATCTGGGAATGCACCCGAAGGCAACGCAACACTAGCACCGGTCGAATAGAGCTTCGTCGAGCCTATTGCTGATCGAACCACTCCTGTAGGCGTGCGGCCTCGGAACTATTGCGAACCGCCTTACGGCATTTCTCCACACGCTTGCTCATCGCCTGGCGAGAAATTCCTTTCGACTTGGCAATCTCTTCAATCGACATCGTGCGAAACGCGTACTGCCAGAATGAGTCGAAATCGTCGCCGCAGAGTCGCTGCAACTCCTCGATCACCCACTTCGGGGCCTCGTTCACGTCCGGCGACGGGCGAGCCTCGATGCCGCGATCGAAGTCGCCAGTTTCGAAACGACGGTTCACGAGGTCGTGATTCATTTGCACGATGTCGCGCGCCTTCGCCACCGACACACCCATCGACCCAGCGATCTCCTTGGTCGAAAAACGCTTCGCCAAGTCGCTGCGCAGGAGTTTTTGGAGCTGGAGCACGTACTCCATCTCGGACTCCCTGAGTCCCGCCTGCTGGCGAATGGCTTGGTTCACGAGCTTCATGATCCAGTAGTTCGCGTACGTCGAGAAGCGGTTCCCCTTTTGCGGGTCGAAGCGGTGCAGGGCATTGACCAGTCCCTCAACGCCCGCGGCCTCGAGTTCCTCGTTGCCAAATCGATATCCTCGTTCGACCACGCGCGAGCGAACCAGGCCGCACGTCGCGCGCAGCAGCGTCGACTCGGCGCGCTGGCCCTCTTCGCGTTCACGGCGCAGCATGCGCGTGGTCCCCACGTCGGGACTCTCAACGTCCAAACGACGCGCGGCCTCTCGGCCACGGGTGATCACCGGTAACAGCGCTCGCTCTTCGTCAATCGTCAGGGGCTTGAGCATCCTCAGACCGCCGACGGTGCGCAGCTGATTAGGCACGATTCGCCCATCGCGCGAGTAGCCACGCCCGCAAGTCCGCTTCGGCGACGCTCCCCTGAGGACCGTCGAGCATCTCGAGGCGCTCCTTCACGTCGCGAATCGTCGCTATCGCCACGTCCGGTGTCATCTCGGAATTGCGTAACTCGCGCTCGACGTCGCGCAGTTGCGCCGTGACCGCCGAACGCAGCATCTGAGCCACGACTGCCGTGACGTCATCCACCGTGTACTCGCGGTCGAACTCGTCGACCGACAGTTCGCTCAACACGTCCGCCGCTCCGTCCTCGCCCTGGCGACGCAAGTGGTCGACGACCTCCGAGACGCTCTGTCCGGTGCTAAGCCCCAGAAAAATCTCGCGTTGCACCTCGTTGACGAAGTACTCAGCGATGAAGCGGTCCTTCACGTCGTGGGGGAAGTGCAGTGAAAGACGCAACGCTTCGAGTCCGGGCCGGGGCAGCGGCTCGCTCACCCGGGGTTGCCGCGGGCGATCCACGACGACGGCCTTGGCCTGGGGATTGCCCACCAGTTCGCTGACCCGCGGCCGCAAGGTCGCCAAGTCCAAACGCAGGGCGTCGGCCACTTTGAGCAGGTACTGATCGCGCACCAGATCGCTCGGGTGCTCCGCCAACACCCGCAGCGCCGCCTCGGCGTTGCGGGCGCGACCCTCGGCGGTCGTCAGGTTCGCGGCGTCGAGCACCCGGTCGAGACGGAACTGCAAGAACGGTACGGCCGACGAGATCGCACTGGCCAGCGCTGCGGGTTCGCGGTGGGCGAGTTCGGCCGGGTCCGAACCCTTAGGCAACTTGGCGACGAAGACGTCGACTTCGTGCTGGCGCTCCCATTGGTACACGCTGGCGGCCGCGCTCTGGCCGGCGGAGTCCGCGTCGTAGGCGAGAACGATTCGCTTGGCGAAGTTGCGCATGATACGAAAGTGCTCTTCACCCAGCGCCGTCCCACACGTCGCCACGGCGCGCGGCAGGCCCGCCTGGAAACAGGCAATGACGTCGGTGTAGCCCTCACAGACGATGATCTCGCCGGACTTGATGATGTCGTCCTTGGCCCAGTTGAGGCCGTAGAGCGTGCGCCGCTTGGAATAGATCGGCGTCTCGGGCGAATTCTTGTACTTGGCCTGGCGGTACCCGTCGGGATCCTCGGGTGCGTCCGGCAGGATACGGCCGCCCACGGCGATGGCCTTGTTGGCCGAATCGAAGATCGGAAAGATCAATCGCGCCCTCAGGGCGTCCTGGCGGCGGTCTCGTTTGTTCACGAAGCCGAGCCCCGTGCCCTCTAAGACCTTGGGAGAAAGATCCAGCGACTTCGCCAGTGCGTCCCATTCGTCGGGCGCCCAGCCCAGGTGGAACTGGCGTGCCACTTCCCCCGAGATACCCCGGCTCCGCAGGTAGTCACGAGCGCGACGCGCGTCCGGGGAATTCAGCAGGCGGTCGTGGTACCACTCAACGGCCTTATTCATGGCGGCCAGGAATTCCTGGCGGTCCTTGCGCGCCGGTCCCGCGGCGTCATCCTCGTGCAGCACGATGCCGGCCCGGTCGGCCAGCACGCGTACCGCCTCGACGAAATCCAGGTGCTGCATCTCGCGGATGAACGTGATCTGGTCGCCCGATACGCGGCAACCGAAGCAGTAGTAGCGGCCTTCCTCGGCGTTCACTGAAAAAGATGGCGATTTCTCGGCGTGAAAGGGGCAGAGCCCCTGCCAGCGACGACCAACTTTCTTGAGCGCCACGTACTCCGTGATGAGGGCCACGATGTCCGTGGCGGAGCGCACTTGCGCGATCTCAGCCTCGGAAATTGCCATAGCAAGAACGTACAGGCTTTGGGGTCAATATTTAGCGGGGGTCCGTGAGAGGAGACTCCTAGACTTCGCACCATGCCCGATTTTGCCGTTGAGGCGAACAATATCGTCCGTACCTTCAACGATGGCGACGTCCAGGCCTTGAGGGGCGTGACTCTTCACGTGCCGCGCGGAGAAGTCTTCGGTTTACTGGGTCCCAACGGCTCGGGCAAGACCACCATGGTGCGCATCCTCTCCACGATTCTCTCCCCCACCTCGGGTACCGCAGCGGTCGACGGTTTCGACGTGGTGAAGCACCCCGACGAGGTGCGCCGTCGCATCGGGTTGGCCGGGCAGTACGCCACGGTGGACGAGAACCTCACGGGTCTGGAGAACCTGCGCATGATCGGGTCGCTCAACCACCTTGAGAGGTCCTTCGTCGTCACCCGCGCCAAGGAGCTGCTCGAGGAGTTCGGACTCTCCGACGCCGCCAACCGTAACGTCAAGACCTATTCGGGCGGCATGCGACGGCGCCTGGACCTCGGCGCCGCTCTCGTCGCCAGCCCCCCGATCCTGTTTCTCGATGAACCGACCTCGGGGCTCGACCCCCAAAGCCGTCAGGACCTGTGGACCATCATCGAGAATCTCGTCGAAGGCGGGACAACCGTGCTGCTCACGACGCAGTATCTCGAAGAGGCCGACCGGCTCTGCAAGCAGCTCGTCGTCCTCGACAAGGGGATGATCATCGCCCAAGGCACCAGCCAGGAGCTCAAGACCCGACTCGGCGCGACGGTGCTCTCGCTCAGCTTCCACACCACGGGCGACGCCGCGCGCGGTATCGAGTTGATCCGCGACGTCTCGGCGAAGCCCGCCAACGTCGAGGGCACCGTCGTCGAACTCACGGTCGAGGGTGGACCGGCCGCGGCCGCCGACGCCCTGCGGCGCCTCGACGCGGCACACGTGACCCTGGCGGGACTGACCCTGCGCGAGCCCAGTCTCGACGACGTCTTCCTCAGCCTCACCGGCCACAAGGCCGAGGACGAACCCGCAGCAACCGAGAGCGAATCCGGGTCCAAGCGAAAGGCCCGCGCATAATGACCATCGCCACCCAGACCAGCTACTCCTCAAAGAGCAGCCTGCACTGGGCCGTCAGCGACGTGTTGACCATCGCGCGTCGCAACATGTTGGCGATCATCCGCATCCCGACCGCCCTCGTGTTCACCATCCTCCAGCCCATCATGTTCGTGCTGCTGTTTCGCTACGTCTTTGGCTCGGGCGCCATCCCCATACCCATCAAGGGCGGCTACGTGAACTTCCTGCTGCCCGGGATCATCGTCCAGACCACGATCTTCGGCGCGGTCGGCACCGCGATCGGGTTGGCCGAGGACTTGCAGCGCGGCCTCATCGAACGCTTCCGTGCGCTGCCCATGTCGCGCATGGCAGTGTTGGCGGGACGGACGGTCTCGGACCTCGGACGAAACGTCCTGGTGCTCATCATCATCTCGCTGGTGGGCTTCGCGGTGGGATTTCGCCCCCACGGCGGCGTGATGGACTACCTTTTCGCCTGTCTGATCACGTTGCTGTTCGCCTACTGCCTCTCGTGGGGATTCGCCTACGTCGGACTCGCGGCGCCGAACTCCGAGGCCGCGCAGGCAATGACGTTTCCGCTCATCTTCCCGCTCACCTTCGTCTCAGGAATCTTCGTTCCGATTTCAAAAATGCCGGGTTGGCTCCAGCCTTTCGCCACGTATCAACCGGTGAGTGAGGTCACCAAAGCGGTGCGTTATCTAATGGACGGATCCAACCAGATGATCCCCACTCCCGGAAATTCCATCTGGGTCGCCATCATCTGGTCGGTGGGACTCATCGCAATCCTGGGACCCCTCGCCACCGCGAAGTACAAAAAAGTCGCTTAAGTAGTACCTCTCGCGATGACCGAACGAGAACAGCGTCTCAACTCCACGCTGGTCACGCTGATGGCGCTGGCCAACGGCGTCATCGTGGCCAACCTGTATTACCTGCAGCCCCTGTTGCACCAAGTACGCAGTGGCTTTCACGTCTCGACCGCTTCGACGTCGCTGCTAATCACGCTGATCCAGGTGGGTTACGTCATCGGGTTGTTCTTCATCTTGCCCCTCGGCGACCTCTTCGTGCGCCGGAGGCTCATCGTCACCATCTTCTTGCTCGCCGCCGCGGCCATGTTGAGCGCGAGCTTCATTCACTCCTTCGCAGTTTTCGCGGTACTGACGGTCGTCATCGGGTTATCGTCGGTGGCCGGCCAGATCATTATCCCCCTCGGCGCGGATCTGGCGCCGGACGCCCAGCGCGGTCGAGTGCTGGGTCGACTCATGACCGGCCTGTTGGGTGGCGTCCTCTTGTCGCGCACCCTGTCGGGAGCGGTGTCCGAGGCCATTGGCTGGCGCGGGGTGTACCAGGTATCCGCCGGCCTTCTCGTCGTCATGGCCCTCGTCATGCAAATGGTTCTGCCCCAGGAACGTGCGCGTGACCGCTTCGAGTACCGCAACCTCATCACCGGCGGTATCAAGATGATGCGCGAATCCTCGGAGTTGCGCCGCCGCGGTTGGCTCGGCGGAGCGGCCTTTGGATCGTTCAGCGTCCTCTGGTCGACCCTGGCCTTTCACCTCTCCGCCGCGCCGTTTCACTACTCCAGCGGCGTCATCGGCCTCTTTGGTCTCTTCGGTTTGGCCGGCATCGTGGCCTCCAACGTCGCGGGGCGCCTCGCCGATCAGGGGCGTACCCGCCTCGCCACCACGTCCTCGGCCTTGCTCATCGCGGTCGCCTACGCGGTGCTCTACGTGGGACGCCACAACGTGGTCCTCATCGTGGTCGGCATCATCTTTCTCGACACCGGTGCGCAAGGCACCCACGTATCGAACCAGTCGATCATCTACGCGATCGCGCCGGCCCGGCGCAGCACGATCAACAGCATCTACATGGTCTGCTTCTTCACCGGAGCGTCGCTGGGTTCGCTCCTCTCGGGCTACGCCTACGCGCACTTCGCCTGGAACGGCACCTGCGTCGTGGGGACGGCGTTCGGTCTCGCCACCATTGTCCCGGCACTTGTGTGGCGGGCCCCACCGCCGGTGCGCGCTCGCCCGAGCGACTAGTTCTGGTCCGTGCGCTCGCGTAGAGAGGCCAGCAGTTCGCCGATCGGAACGCGCACCTGTTCGGTGCTGTCGCGGTCGCGCACGGTGACGGCGCGGTCCTCGAGCGAGTCGAAGTCGACCGTGATGCAAAACGGCGTTCCCACTTCGTCCTGACGTCGGTAGCGCCGTCCAATTGACTGGGTCACGTCGTAGTCGCAGGCGAAGTGCGGCTGCACAATCGCCAGCACCTCCTTGGAGACCCCCTCGAGCTCGGGCTTCTTCGAGAGCGGTAACACGGCCACCTGATAGGGCGCCAGGCGCCAGTCCAGGCGCAGCACGGTGCGGGTTTCGCCCTCGACGACGTCCTCGTGATAGGCGGCGAGAAGAAACGCCATCATCGCGCGCGTCGCGCCGGCGGCCGGCTCAATGACGTAGGGCGTGTAGCGCTCGTTGGCCGCCTGGTCAAAATATTCCAACTTCGTGCCCGAGGCGTTCGAGTGCTGGGTCAGGTCGTAGTCACCGCGATTGGCGACGCCCTCGAGCTCGTCCCAGCCCCAGGGGTAGGCGAACTCCACGTCGGTGGTGCCACGCGAGTAGTGCGACAGGTCCGCCGGGGCGTGCTCGTGCAGGCGAAGCTTGGCCGAAGGGATGCCCAGACCCAGGTACCAGTTGTAGCGCTGGTCAATCCAGTAGCGGTACCACTCGTCCGCCTCCGCCGGCGGCACGAAGAACTCCATCTCCATCTGCTCGAATTCACGGGTGCGAAAGATGAAGTTCTGCGGCGTGATCTCATTGCGAAAGGATTTGCCGATCTGGGCGATGCCGA
>PLEI01000100.1 GCA_003136415.1 Acidimicrobiaceae bacterium
TTTAGCAACGCCTTTAGCAACGCCGACGATTACGTGCGGTCGTAACCGAACGTCGGCGAATTGAAACCCCAATAATTTGACTAATTGCGACCACTAGCGAACGTCGACGAACTGAGAAGGAGTGCATGGCACGCAAGGGGTCAGACGATAGAGCCGTGACCTAACTGAGAGCTTGGCGTGAGATGAAGTTAGCCATACCAGGCACGGTAAAAGCGACCAATCCGTGCTCCGGGGCGAACACCAGGCCCTTGGAAATGAGGCCCGCTCGGATCGGCCCCAGAGAAGCTTGCTTTTTACCGAGTCGAGCGGCGATTTCACCAGTTGAACTAGGACCATCTCCATCATTGGACATCGCCCAAAGGTAGTTACGTTGGGCCGGAGTCGCTCGCTCCCACCGCGCACGAAAGAATCCGGCGTCCAGTAATTCCCAGCCAACCCGAACACCAGAGATAGCGTCAAGCGAACCGATTGGTGAACCGGTCGCCTCATTCCAGGTTGTCTGTCCAAACTGCTGGATGAAGTACGGATAGCCGCTGGCGGCCGTCAAAACAATCTGAGCAGCCTCAGCATCCCATTCGACACCCTCGTCTTTCGCCGGCGACAACAACGCAGTCTTCGAATCAACTTCGTTGAGCCGATCAATCTTGGAGTAGTGGAAAAGCCGTTCCGAATAGGACTTCGCCTCGGCGAGTAATCCAGGAAGATTGGGTAGGCCAGTGCCGACGATGTAGAAGGGAAGATTTCTCTGACTGGCCTCGTGTGATGCCTGGCAGATGGCCCCAAGTTCCTCCAATGAGAGATGCTGCATCTCGTCAATGAAGATGGCCGCCCCGACACCGATTTCTTCGGCCGCTTGTGCCAGGTCAATTGCCAAATCACTGAGGTCGGTGACGATGGAGCCGGTGTCGGCACGTCCGAGGGCGGGATCGATATCGATACCCACCGAGAACGATCCATCCGGCGAAGCCGTCAACGAGAAAGATCGAAATGTCTGCAGAAGACGTTCAACGAATCTGCCAGGGACACCGCGTCTCTGCGTCTGTCGCAACGATTGGTTCAGCGCTCCGGCAATCTGATTTCGGAAGGGGGTTCGGTCCGTTCCAAGATCCGCTTCAATCTTCGCAACGATCCACTCGGACTCCAGGGCGCGACCGTAGAGCTCGTTCAGCAGCACCGTCTTTCCGACTCCACGTAGACCATAGAAGAGGAGGCTCTGGGCGGGACGACCTGCGACTGCTCGCGCCCGCACTATTTCGAAGGCTTCGATTTCGCTGTCGCGACCTACCAATTCAACGGGTCGGACACCTGCACCGGGGGAATATGGGTTGTTTCGGGGGTCCACAGAAGCAGTCTATCAATATCTAACGGATTCTGATAAAAAATATAGATATTATTAGATTTAGGTAGATATCTTGGCAGTCGCAGTCACGGCGCGCGCGAGACAATCACCCGCGAGCCGCCTCCGTTCGCCGCCCGACCCCTTGACGAGCCCCAACTTCTGATCCCGGCCGGGCGAATCGATACTCGTACTTCAGCACCTTCTTCAGCCGTTCGCGTTGAAGGACAATGGCGTATTCGCGAGACTTCGCGTCATGCGCGTCGCTGAGGTTCAGCCATCGTGCGTCGAGCGTCCACGCGCGTGAAGGATGGGACGCGAGCGCCAGACGGAACTCTCCGGACGAGTTGATCGCGTGCGAAAATCTGTGGTTCAAGGCCCTAAAATATGTAATAGAAGGTCAGAAAATCCGGTGCAGTAGGTTGGAAACCTTGCGTGGATGGATTCATTACGCGACATTACGAGGGCGAGATTCGTAGGGCGCCGCTCGACACACCCGCAGACATCATTCAAGGTGCCCGCCGGGTGGGCCAGAGCACACTGGCCCACGATGTCACGGGGCCACGGGACTGCAACGTGACCCCTTGATGATCCAGTTACCCGATTCGCCGCCGAGGTGGACCCGGTGACACGGCGGTGCTTAGCGCACGTTCATCTCGCCGAAGATCGGCGCGAATCGGCGAATCTCACCGGTGCCGATGCCGTGAGCGTGAGCGACATCCTTCCAATTCGCCACACCGGCGCGCACTTGGGCCCAGATCGAAGCGGCGCGATCCTTCGAGAGTCCGAAGCTGGCCGACACTTCGACCAGGCCGTCACGGGCACCGTTTCGATCGGTGGCGAAGTTGATGCTGGTCGTCCGATGGGCCGCGAGGTCCGGATTCGGATTCACGTCGAAGATCGGCGAGAGGGACCACCCCGAACCACGACGAAGAAAGCCATGATTACGCAGATGGTCATCAGTGTTGTTGATGGCGACGGAGAACGCCATCCGGCGCCATAGCTCGACAAGGTCCTGACGAACGTTGCTCCCGTGATCCGTGAGCGCCTCGGAGATTTCGACGTAGTCGCGAGTCTCACCGTCTTCACTTTGGACGAGGGACATGGCACTGATGAACGGCCGGCGGCGAGGCCCGTCGCGGTCGAAGCGCTCCAGCATCAAGACTCTCCGACCAGTCACGTCAATCAGTCGTCGTCGAGGTGTCGAGATCCCGGCCGCTTCGGCCAGATCGAGAGCAGTCATCTCCCAGGCCATGAGGTCCCACTCATCGCTGGAATGCGGGAACTTGGCGATGAAGAGTTGGTCGCCCTCTTGGATGGAAGCCTTGGGACGGGCGCCCCCCAGTGACCCTGAGCCGGCGTCGAGCAACACCTTCACCGCCGCCATGTCATCTCGCTGAAGGTCCTCTCGCGACACGATGTCCGCCGCGTCGAGCAAGCGAGGAAGTGCGACGAGTCGCGGTACCTCATGGTTGTCGGCCAAAAAGGCGCTGGCACCCACGCGGTAGCGCAGGGCACCCTGGCGCGTCAGATCGTCCACTCCCAGGAGATAGTCGACTTCGGTCACCGTGGGCGGGCTCCCGTGGTTCGCCCTCGCGTCAGCGAGTTGGCGCTTCTTGATCAGGTTTCGCCCCCAACGGTCGGGGGCACTGTCAGCGAGAGCCCCGGGCAAGCCGTTCGTGACTCCGCCTCCGGAGGTGATCGGCAGGTCGGGGCTGATCTCGTACGCATCGTGTCGACCCAGGTAACGAGTGTCGTACTCGAATGTCGTGGTGACGGCACCGCGTCGAAGGCTCACGAACGCGGTGCCGGCGTGGACGGTGCCGTCAATCGTCTCCGAGTGGACCTCAAGCTCGACACTGGCAGCAGGGCTCATCTTCGAACCCTCTTCGGAAGGGCTTCGTCTGCTCGAGCGCGACCGAACGGAGTCTCGTAGGGATCGACAGCAGTGACGAGGCGCTCGAGAATCCCCAGCGCCCGGGCGACGTTCAGGAATGTCCCCATCCCGACAGAGATGTCCCCCTGCTCAAGGCGAGCAACGGTCCCTCGGTGCACACCCGCTCTCTCGCCGAGCTGCTCGAGCGTGAGCCCCCGCAGTTTGCGCCATGTGCGCAAATGTTCACCAATCGTGTCGGCTGAACGAAGAGTCCGTACCGGTACTGGTCGCGTGGCCATCTGTGATCTGCCTTCCCTCGCCCACGCAAATTCTAGCACTTAATGTCGTTGCTAAGAGACAGTAAATCATTTAATGTCCGTTATATAGAACCTCAAGTTCAAGGGCGTCGTCGATGCCGCAGCGTAACACTCTGATGAATTCCGTCGAACGTCCCCCCACGTGCCGAGGGAACGGCTACTGGATGACCGGCGCCGCGCAGTGCAAACAGATATCGAAGTCGCGCCGCTGGTACGCCGGAGTTGGTGAAGAACGGAGCTGGCGAGCCCTCCACCGAGTACGCGGGTTGGACGTAACCTTCGTTCCCCTTCAGCAATTCGCAGGTGTCGATCAGTTCATGTGCCACGTGTTGGAACGCTGAAGATGTTGAACGTAGATGTCGAAGACGAATGTGCCACAAGTATCGAGAATGGCGACGGTGCCGCAATCGATGACTCGTCCCGGTTACCGTCGGTCCGTCGGCCCGTCGGCCGGTCGGCCGGTCGAGATGGTCCTTCGTGTGGTGGCGCGCCGTACTCGATGTCCCAACCATGGCGTACGCTCGTCTCGTGCCTCAACCGCTCTACCAAGATTGGGATACCTCCGTTGTCGAGTGCGAGAGGGTCCCTTGACGATGCACTATGACGAACTCGTCCACCTGCGAGACCAGCACCCGGCGTGGGCTCTGCTCCGCTCGAACAACGCCGCGCTTGTCCTCAGTTTCCTTGGCCGCGTCTTCGTCGACAACAATGCCAGCGACCTGCCGGCCACCGTACTCACTTCCTTGTTGGACGAAGAACTGTACGCGCTGAACCAGCGTCTGGGTGAGAACAGTTTCCCCAAACCCGCGTCGGCCTACTTAGTCGATTGGGCCTCGCCAAATCACGGCTGGCTTCGTAAGTACTATCCCACGGGATCCGACGAAGCACATTTTGACCTCGCCCCATCCGTTGAAAAGGCGTTGCTCTGGGTCCACGATCTCCCCGCGCGCGAGTTCATCGGAACCGAGTCACGCCTCAACACCATCTTCGAGCTACTGCGACAGATGGTATATGGCGCGGAGGATGATCCCGAACGCCGACTCGTCGAGTTGCGTCGACGTCGCGCCGAAATTGATGAGGAGATCGCCCGAGCGGACCGTGGAGAGTTCACGGTGCTGGACGCCGTAGGCCAGCGTGACCGTTACCAGCAGTTCGCTCGTACAGCGAGAGAACTGCTCGCCGACTTTCGAGAAGTGGAGGAGAACTTCCGCAAGCTTGACCGCAAACTGCGCGAGCAGATTGCGGGTTGGACCGGATCGAAGGGCGCGCTGCTCGATGAAGCGTTGGGCAGTCGTAACGGCATCGCCGAGTCGGACCAGGGCCGCAGCTTTCAGACCTTTTATGACTTTTTGCTGTCGTACCAGAAGCAGGCTGAGCTGACCGAACTACTCGAACGACTTCGGCGAATCGAGGATCTCGGACACCAGGACGGCCGACTCAGCCGCATCCACTTCGATTGGATCGACGCCAGTGAGCGCACCCAGGCCACCGTCCGCCTGCTGTCAGATCAACTTCGTCGCTTTCTCGATGATCAGGTGTGGATGGAGAATCGTCGAGTGATCGACCTGCTTCGCGCTATCGAGGTCAAGGCGCTACGCATTCGCCTCCAGGCCAACCCGGACGTCAGCATGGAAATTGACGACACCGGACTCGCGCTCCGCCTGCCGATGGAGCGTCCGTTATACCGACGCGCGACAAGCGCACCGCTGGAGAGCGAATCCGTGGAACAGGGAAGCAACGACTTCGACTCCTCGGCTTTGCTGAATCAGCTCTACGTCGATCGCGACATGCTCGCCCAAAGGGTGCTGAGTTCGCTCGGACGTCACGACCAGGTCAGCCTCAGTGAGGTGATCACCCTCGAACCACTAGAGCAGGGCCTGGCCGAACTCGTGGGCTACCTGTCGCTCAACCAACCCGGGCTCTCGGTCATCTTCGACGAAGAACGTCGCGAGCGCATCGAGTGGGGCACTGCGGACGTCGAGCGCGTGGCCGACTTGCCACGGGTCAACTTCAGCCGGGACCGATCGGAGACACCGTGACCGACACGATAACCACGGAAAATACTGAACCATCGGATCTATCCTTGGTGCTAGTTCATCTCATGAAGGGGCCCCTGTACCGCGACACCTACGAAAAACTCTGGGGCCTCTTGCTCGGGGTGCGCCACCAGGTCAATGACTACGTGACAGTGCTCGGGCTGAGCGTCGTGATCGATGAAGCCGAGGGCTACGCCTACCTGCGTAGCCGTCCCATCGACCACGACACTGATTTTCCGCGACTGGTGGCCCGGCGCGCCCTCTCCTTTCACGTCAGCGTGCTGCTAGCCCTGCTGCGCAAGCGTTTGGCCGAATTCGATGCCAGTAGCGCGGAGTTCCGACTAATCCTGAGCCGCGACCAAATGGTGGAGATGCTCCGGCTGTTCATGCCCGATTCGACAAACGACGCCCGACTGGTGGACACTATTGACGCCCATATCAACAAGGCGGTCGAACTCGGTTTTCTGCGCCGCCTGCGCGATGAACGGGACCTTTTCGAGGTCCGGCGAATCCTCAAGGCCTATGTCGACGGGCAGTGGCTCTCGCAGTTCGACGCCCGACTGGACGAATACCTGACTGGATTAGACCACGTCGAGGAGTCTGGCTGATGTCGTCGCTGTTCAGTCTGGTTGACCTCGACGACGGACTACCCGACCGACTCCCCGGAAGTCGACTACAGCGTCTCGAAGTCTTCAACTGGGGAACCTTCGACCAAAAGGTCTGGTCGTTCGAACTCGGGAGTCGCAACGCGCTGCTGACGGGCGACATTGGCTCGGGCAAGTCCACGTTGGTCGACGCAATTACCACGCTGCTCCTACCGGCGAACAAGATCTCCTACAACAAAGCCGCCGGTGCCGAGACCCGTGAGCGCGATCTGCGATCATACGTGCAAGGACACTACAAGTCTGAACGAAACGAGACGACGGGGGTCTCTCGTCCGGTTCCTTTGCGCGACACCCGACACTTCTCAGTCATTTTGGGAGTATTCGCAAATTCCGGCTACGCCACCACGGTCACCCTGGCCCAGGTGTTTCGCACCAAAGACATGGGCTCGGGTCAGCCCGAGCGGTTCTTCGTTGTCGCCGACTCCGACCAATCGATCGCGAAGGATTACTCCGAATTCGGCACCGAGTTCAACTCCCTGAAGCGCCGGCTACGCAATGGTGGCGCAAGGGTCTACGACAGCTTCCCCGAGTACGGCCGGGACTTCCGACGCCACCTCGGTATCGAGTCCGAGCAGGCCATGGAACTCTTCCACCAGACGGTATCAATGAAGGCGGTCGACAACCTCAACGACTTCGTTCGCAGCCACATGCTCGAGCCATTCGACACCAAGATTCACATTGCGTCGTTGATCGAACACTTCGATAACCTCACCCAGGCCCACGATGCGGTGTTGCGGGCCCGCGCTCAGCTGGAACTGCTGCAGCCGCTCGTCGTCGACCTCGACTCCCACGATCAATTATCGAGCGAGCGCGCTGCCCTCGATCAACAACTCGCGGCTTTGCCCTTGTACTTCGCTGACCGCACGCGCCAAGCTCTTCTCTTCGAGCTCGACACACTCGCGGGCAGGTTGCACGATCTGAGTCAGGAACTCGAGTCGGTCGACATGAGCATCAGGGATCTACGCGAAACCGAGTCACAATTGAATCTGCAGATTGCCGGCATCGGTGGTGACCGGCTGGCCGACATCGAGAGGTCGATCGAGCACCACCAGAGAGACAAGCAAATCCGTCAGGCACGGTTCGACCACTTCAACACGTTGTTGTCGCAGGTAGGCATGGAGCAGGTGTCGATCGCTGAACAGTTCCTCGCCACCCGCGAGCGCGCCGCCGCCCGGCAGATGGAATTGGAAGGCGAGCACGGCGCCGTCGAGAACGACCTCAATGAGCGACGATTCGAGCAACGCTCGGTCAAGGAGGAATCCGACAGGGTCAACAGTGAACTACACAGTCTGCAGACCCGCCGCAGCAACATTCCCCGTGACAGCCTCGAGTTGCGCCAGCGCCTCTGTGAGGACCTCGCCATCGAACCCGACCACCTGCCCTTCGCCGGCGAGTTGATCCAGGTGCTCGAAGAAGCAAGCCAATGGGAAGGTGCGGCAGAGCGTGTGCTGCATCACTTCGCCCTGTCCCTGCTGGTTCCGAACCAACATTACGAATCCGTGGCGGCCTGGATTAACGATCATCATCTCAATGCTCGAATCGTCTACTACCGAGTACCCACCCGGTCGGCACCGGTGATCTTGCCCGAACGTAGGTCGGCCCATCCCCTGTTGGTCGACATGCTCGAGCTCAAACCCGAGTCAGTATTCGAATCGTGGCTGGAGGGCGAGCTCGCACGGCGAGCCAACTACGCCTGCGTGGACACGATTGATGACTTTCGCGCCAGCCCGCGGGCCGTCACCCGAGCCGGACAGATCAAGGACAGGGAACGCCACGAAAAAGATGAC
Organism: Acidimicrobiaceae bacterium; assembly: GCA_003136415.1. Taxonomy (GTDB): domain Bacteria; phylum Actinomycetota; class Acidimicrobiia; order Acidimicrobiales; family RAAP-2; genus RAAP-2. The sequence goes on from PLEI01000100.1 coordinate 8,018, forward strand.
CGCCGACGCATCGACGACCGACGTGAGTACGTGCTCGGTTGGACGAATCAGGGCAAAGTTGACGCGCTGCTCGCCCACGCTTCCACGTTGCAGGAGCGACTCAACTTCTTCTCGAGCGTCATTTCTGACCTCACGAGGCGCGATGAGACGGCCATGCTTCAACTTCGGTCGCTGGCTCGTCTTGGCGAGCACTCGAACTGGGACGACCTCGACTGGCATGGCCTGGTGAGTGAGATTGCGGTGCTGCACGCCGAACAACTACGTATCACGTCGTCATCGGACACGTTGGCCCTCCTCACGTCCGAGCGCGAACGAGTCCGGCAAGAGGTCGCCGACCACGAGCACCTACGTGACGGCTTCCAACGAGACCGGGGCGCCGCCGAAGGCCGACGACGTTCCGCAGAGGCCGAGCTGGACCACGTCAAGGTGATGTTGTCCAATCCACAGACCCTCGACGTTGCCACCGAATGGTTCGCCGTGATTGACGTCATAGTGGCCTTCGAGCTCGACGGATCATCGCCAAACGCCGTGGGCCTCGCCATGGTTCGCCAATCCATCAACACCTCTCTCGTGCAACAGCTCAACACGATCACCAAACAAGAGGGTTCGCTCGGACAGCGCATCGTGAGGTCCATGGCCGTATTCCGAGGGACGTACCCTCACGAAACCACCGAGTTTGACGACTCGCTCGCATCGGCCGGAGAATATCGTCAACTCCATCAACGAGTTGCCAACGACGATCTTCCCCGCTTCGAACGCGAGTTCAAGGATTATCTCAATCAAAACGCCATCCGCGACATCGCCGGATTTTCGGCCCAGCTCAACAAGCACGAAAAACAGATCCAAGACCGCATCGAGACCATCAATGAATCCTTGGCCGGCATTGACTACAACGAGGGACGCTATATCCGACTCATGGCGAACCAGACGACCAACACTGAAGTTCGCGAGTTCCGTATTGACCTACGTACCTGCACGGACAACGTGGTCG
>PLEI01000028.1 GCA_003136415.1 Acidimicrobiaceae bacterium
AGGCGGTCCGATTCGACTTCGATGAGCGTGTGCAGTTCGTGCGCGTCATCCGCAGAGAGCTGGCGCGCGCGGTTCACCAACGTGGATGAGGCGACTTTGATGGTCGCCAGGGGAGTGCGCAAGTCGTGCGAGACCGCACCCATGAGGGCGTGGCGCAGGTGGTCAACCTCTTCGAGAAGTTGGGATCGACGAGCCTGCTCACGCAGTTGGGCGCGCTCCATTGCGATGGCGGCATCGTTGGCGAAGGTCACGAGCATGTCACGGTCCTCGTCGGAGAATCGCGCACCCTTAAGGACGAGGACGCCCACTGGTCGCCCGGCGGCGGCCAGTGAGACCGTGCGCAAATCGTTGGTGGAACCCAATGCCGTCGACAGGCTCACCGAGTGACCCGGTTGGGGGTCGAGTTGGTTGAGTTCGGCGGCCGAGAGATGGGGTCCTACCGAGGCGGACAACTTGAGACGTCCCTGCTCGAGGACGAAGAGGGCCACCGCTTCGATGTCGAAGACACTCCGCACGGCCTGGACGATGGTGACCAGGAGATCCTCGGTGGACTGGTCTTGGACCAGTAGTTCTGAGAGTTCGTAGACCCGGCGCATATTGAGTGCAGTGCGCTGAGCCTGCGCGTGAGCGATCTTGAACCTCGCCACCACCACGGCCACCAGGCCGACCACGATCAAGTAGACCCCGAGTCCCACCCAATTCTGAGCCGAACCGATCGACAAGGTGCCGTAGGGCGGGATGAAGTAGAAGTCCAAAACGGCCGCGCACACCGCGACCGTGCAGAAACCCGCGACGACGCCGCCGACCACTTCGGCGGCGATGGCCGGAATGATGAAGATCAGCGTGACGGTCGAGACGTTGACGCTCGCCCGCCAGGGCAATAGCACCAGTATCAACAGCACCGAGGCACCGACCCCGACGGCCAAACCATTGAGGCGTCTTCGCACGTACCTATTGTTCCACCGAATTCCCAGACGAAGAACAGTGCACGGCGAATGAAGAAATTATTAAGCGCCACACGAGACTTTGAAGAGCCTGTTCAGAACAACCGCGCGAAACTCGATTCATGGCAGATATCTACTCACTACTGGGCATCGTGGCCTTCGCCGCGGCGATGCTCGGACTCATTTGGGCCCTGGAACGCGCATGAACGTCACCCAAGACCTTCTTCTAGCGGTTGCGGTGCTGATGTTCCTCTACATCGGCTACGCCATGTTCAAACCGGAGAAATTCTAAATGTCCTTCTTCTTCACTATTCTCGCCCTGGTCGTCGCGCTAGGGCTCACGTGGCGTTACCTCGGCTCCTACGTGGCCGCCGTCTTCGACGGCCGCGTACACTTCCTCGGATTCGTCGAACGGCCCATCTACCGCCTGCTCGGCACCAGTCCTGAACAAGAACAGACTTGGAAGCGATACGGCGGTGCCCTAATCATCTTCTCGGCCGTGTCGTTCCTCTTCACCTACGTGATCTTGCGGATCCAGGGGTCGCTACCGCTCAATCCCCAGCACTTCGGGGCGGTAGGTCCGGCGCTCAGCTTCAACACCGCCTCCTCCTTCCTCACCAACACCAACTGGCAGAACTACGGCGGCGAGACCACCATGTCGTACTTCAGTCAGATCGGCGCCCTGACCGTCCAGCAGTTCGTGTCGCCCGCCGTGGGCATCGTCGCGGCGATCGTCCTCGTCCGGGGGTTCTCGCGCAAGAACTCCTCGACGGTGGGCAACTTCTGGGTCGACATGACGCGCTGCCTCTTCTACGTCCTCTTGCCCATTGCCTTCATCGCGGGCATCATCTTCGTGGGCGAGGGTGCGGTCATGACCCTGGCAGGTACCGCGACGATTCACGACGTGCTCAATCAGGTAACCCAGACGATGGCACGCGGGCCGATTGCCTTCATGGAGGCGATTAAGCAACTCGGCACCAACGGCGGCGGCTTCTTGAACGCGAACTCTGCGACGCCCTTCGAAAATCCGACGGGCTTCACGAACTTCCTCTCGATCTACCTCGTGCTCTCCATCCCTTTCGCGTTGACCTACACCTTCGGCAAGATGGTTGGCAGCATCCGCCACGGCGTCGCGCTGCTCAGCGTGATGGTGCTGCTCTTCGGTGTGTGGGTGGGCTTCACCAGTTTCGCCGAGCACCAGAACAACCCGGCGGTCGCGGCCGCCGGCATCCACTCGACCGTCGGCAACACCGTTGGTAAGGAGGTGCGCTTCGGCGACACCTCAACGGCGTTGTTCGGAGTCGCTTCGACCGGAACGTCGACGGGATCGGCCGACGCCTCCTACGACTCCCTCACGCCCATCGGTGGCATGGGACTGCTGACGGGCATGATGCTCGGTGAAGTCACCCCGGGTGGTACCGGCAGCGGTCTTTACACCCTGTTGATCTTCGCGATCATTGCAGTGTTCATCGGCGGACTGATGATCGGGCGAACACCGGAGTATCTCGGTAAAAAGATACAGGCGAGGGAGGTGAAACTCGCGGGCCTCGCGGCCCTGGTCATGCCGATCACGGTGTTGGTCCTGACGGGCATCGCGGTCTCGGTCGCGGCTGGAAAAGCGGGACCACTCAACCAGGGTCCCCACGGGTTCAGCGAGATTCTCTACGCCTTGACCTCACAGGGCAACAACAACGGCTCCGCCTTCGGTGGGCTGACGGGTAACACGCCCTTCTACAACATCATCGGTGCCATCGACATGCTGCTNNGGCACGTTCCGCACCGACAACGGCATGTTCGTCGGTCTCACCATCGGCGTCATCCTCATCATCGGAGGCCTGACGTTCTTCCCGGCGATCTCGCTGGGCCCCATCGTTGAGCAACTTAGCCACGGAAGGTTCTTCTAATGACCCAGGTCCTCACCCCACCCACTCCGCCCACCCCGGACACACCCCACGGCGTGGCGAAGGCGCGCAGTCTCTTTGACAAAGAGATTCTGTCGCAGGCGTTCCGCGACTCCTTCACGAAGCTCGACCCTCGCGTCCAGGTGAAGAACCCGGTCATGTTCGTGGTACTGGTGGGCTCCATCATCACCCTCATCGAGGCGATCGCCCATCCGGGCATCTTCTCCTGGTCGATCACCATCTGGCTGATCCTCACGGTGATGTTCGCCAACTTCGCCGAGGCCATGGCCGAGGGCCGCGGTAAGGCCCAGGCCGAGACCCTTCGCAAAATGCGATCGGAGACGGAGGCCCGACGCTTGCTCCCGGACGGACGCGAGGAGCTCGTGCCCGCGGCCAACTTGACCAAGGGCGACACCGTCGTTTGCGAGGCCGGGGACGTAATCCCCAGTGATGGTGAGATCATCGAAGGCATCGCCTCAGTGGACGAGTCGGCGATCACGGGTGAATCTGCCCCGGTCATCCGCGAATCTGGCGGGGACCGCTCCGCGGTGACCGGCGGCACCAGGGTCCTCTCGGACCGCATCGTGGTGCGCATCACCGCTGAACGTGGTCAGACCTTCATCGACCGGATGATTAACCTAGTCGAAGGGGCGAACCGCCAGAAGACTCCCAACGAGATCGCCCTGACGATCCTGCTGGCGGTGCTGACGATTGTCTTCATCCCGGTCGTCGTAATCCTGCAGCCCTTCGCCGCCTACGCGGGCACCACTGTCTCGGTGGTCGTGTTGGTGTCGCTACTGGTATGCCTAATCCCCACGACCATCGGGGCGCTGCTTTCCGCCATTGGAATCGCGGGCATGGACCGTCTGGTCCAGCGTAACGTGCTCGCAATGAGCGGTCGCGCCGTCGAGGCCGCGGGCGACGTGCAGGTGCTCCTGCTCGACAAGACCGGCACCATCACGCTGGGTAACCGCATGGCCGCGAATTTCTTCCCAGTCGCGGGGCACAGCGAGCAAGAGGTGGCCGACGTGGCCCAATTGGCGTCGCTCGCAGACGAGACGCCCGAGGGGCGTTCGATCGTCGTGCTCGCCAAGGAGAACTTCGGAATCCGCGAACGACAGCTCAATCCGAGCCATGTCTTCGTTCCCTTCACCGCGACCACGCGCATGTCGGGTCTCGACATGGAAAATCGTCAGATCCGCAAGGGTGCGGCCGAGTCGGTAAAGCGTTGGGTCCTCGAGCAGGGCGGGGCCGTTCCCGCCGACCTCGACGCCATCGTCGAAGGAGTCGCGCGCGCGGGTTCGACGCCCCTTACGGTGACCGACGGACCCCAGATCATCGGCGTCGTCGAACTCAAGGACGTGGTCAAGCAGGGCATCAAGGTCAAGTTCGAGGAGATGCGCAAAATGGGCATCCGCACCGTGATGATCACCGGTGACAATCCCCTCACTGCGGCGGCCATCGCTCAGGAGGCCGGTGTCGACGACTTCTTGGCCGAGGCGACTCCCGAGGCCAAGATGGCCCTCATCAAGCAGGAGCAGGAGGGGGGCAGGCTTGTGGCGATGACCGGTGACGGTACCAATGACGCGCCGGCCCTAGCTCAGGCTGACGTGGGTGTGGCGATGAACACCGGCACCACGGCGGCCAAGGAAGCCGGCAACATGGTCGACCTCGACTCGAACCCCACCAAGCTCATCGACATCGTCGAGATCGGCAAGCAGTTGCTCATCACGCGTGGCTCGCTCACCACATTCTCGATCGCCAACGACATCGCCAAGTACTTCGCCATCATCCCGGCACTCTTCGCGATCAAGTACCACCAATTGGGCGCACTCAACATTATGCACCTGCATAGCCCCGAAAGCGCCGTGTTGTCCGCGGTGATCTTCAACGCTCTGGTCATCATCGCGCTGATTCCCTTGGCGCTTCGCGGAGTGAAGTTCCGCGCCGCCAGCGCCTCGGCGATCCTGCGGCGGAACGTGTGGATCTACGGCGTCGGCGGTGTCGTGGTCCCCTTTATCTTTATCAAGCTCATCGACCTCGTGCTCGTTGCGTTGCACGCCTACTAAAGAGAGACATCATGATCGTCCACCTCCGTCGTTCCATCACCTTCGCATTGATCTGCATGGTGTTCTTCGGCTTCGTCTACGCCTTCGCCGGCACTGGCGTCGCCCAACTGTTGTTCAAGAACCAGGCCAACGGTTCGATCACTGCCAATGGCTCGACCTTGATCGGCCAGAACTGGACCAGTCCGAAGTTCTTCCACGGACGCCCCGACGACGCCGGCCCCTACGCCGCCAACGCGAAGTCGGGTGCAGCGGGCGGCGACAATCCGCTGGTGGCCAACGGGTTCAACGGTGAGTCCGGGGCGACCAACCTGGGTCCGCACTCCAAGGTCCTGCTCGCCGACACTCAAGAGTTGGTGAAGTACTGGCACTCCCTGGGCGTGAACCCCACGCCCGATCTGGTGACCACGTCGGGCAGCGGCTACGACCCGGACATCTCGCCCCAGGACGCGCTGGTGCAAATCCCCATGGTCGCCAAGGCGACCGGTCTGTCCGCTTCGACTCTGACGAAGTTGATCAATAGTCAGACCCATGGGCCCCAGTTCGGATTCCTAGGCGCGAGCTACATCGACGTCCTGCAACTCAATGAGGCTCTGGCGAAGATGGGGTGACGATGAACATCGCTGAGAGTGTCCGAGAGCATCGCGCTCGTTGGTCGCTGGTCGCCGCGCTTCTGGCCCCCCCAGGCGCGGCGGCCAGTTTCGTGCCGTTTCGCGCGTCCTTCACCAACGTGGGGGCGGCTCTCGTCTTTGTCGCCCTCATCGAGGGTCTGGCAATTTGGGGACGACGCCCGGGCGGCTACGTGGCCACCGCGTCCGCGGCCGTCTGGTTCGACTTCTTCCTGGCGCCCCCCTATGAACGCTTCACCATCAGCCACCGACCCGACCTCGAGACGACGATCTCCCTGTTGGTCGTCGGTGTTGTCGTCACGGAGTTGGCCGCTCGATCGCGACGCCACCGCGAGCGGGCAGGGACCGAGAGTGCCCACGTGTCGATGTTGGCCGCCACGGCGTCGGCCATGGCCGGATCCACGACGGTCGAAGAAGTGCTCGCCAACACGTCGCAGTCTCTCTGCGACGTGTTGCACCTGAGGTCGTGCCAGTTCGAGGTGAACTTGAGTGGCCCACCACACGCTCAGATCCTCGCCGACGGCAGCGTCGTACACGTGGGTATGAGCTGGCCCGCCGACGACATCGGCATCCCCGGTCCCCAGGCCGAGATCGACTGTCACTGGCGCGGCGTGGCGCTGGGACGTTTCCTCCTGACCCCGACGCCTGGGGAAGCGGTGTCGCGCGGGGACCGGGTGGCCGCAGTCGCCCTGGTGAATCTGGTGGCGGGACTGGTGCACGACCAGCGCTACGAGCAAGGATANNGACCTCGAGATCGTCCCGCGAAAGAAGATGGACTATCGAGGCGCCATGCTCGAGGAGATGGACGTCGCCGCCGTGCTGGAACGACGCCCCGAGGTCGCTCTGGTGGACGAATTAGCGCACACCAACGTCCCGGGCAGCACGAACGAAAAGCGCTGGCAGGACGTCGAAGCACTACTAGACGCGGGTATCGACGTCATCACCACGGTCAATATTCAGCACCTCGAATCGGTGAACGACGTCGTGGAGAAGATCACCGGCATCGTGCAGCGTGAGACGGTGCCCGACTTCGTCGTGCGCCGGGCCAACCAAATCGAGGTCGTCGATATCACGCCCGAGGCCCTGCGTCGACGTATGGCCCACGGCAATATCTACCCGGCCGACAAGATCGACGCCTCGCTCAGTAATTTCTTTCGCTCGGGCAATCTCACGGCGCTGCGCGAGCTCTCCTTGCTCTGGCTGGCCGACCGGGTCGAGGACGCCCTGCGCGACTACCAGGACACCCACGACATCAAGGAGACGTGGGAGACCCGCGAGCGACTCATCGTCGCAGTGACCGGCTCGGCCTCGGATGAAGTGTTACTTCGACGGGCGGCGAGAATGGCCTCGAGAAACCACGCCGAGATCGTGGCGGTGCACGTCATTGATTCCGGGGCGATGCGCGGTCGTACGTCGGACACCACCCTGGCGCGAGAACTGGTGGTCGAATTCGAAGGAACCTTCCAAGAGATCATCGACGAGGATATCGCGAGCGCCCTGGTCGCCTTCGCGCGCGCCGAGCGCGGGACCCAGATCGTCCTCGGCTCGAGCCGCAGTCGGCGTCCGTGGCGGATGCCCGGCGGCGTGGTGGAGAAGGTCTTGCGCGAGGTTCGTGACCTCGATGTGCACATCATCGCGGTCACCGCAGAACGTAGTGCGCGAATCCCTCGACGTCGTCGCAAAGCAGCCTTCTCGTGGTCGCGTTCACTGTGGGCTCTGGCGGGTGCGGCGGTATTGATGCCGATCATCACCGTGGTCATGACGAGCATCCGCTCCGACGTCTCGCTGTCGACTGTCTTTCTGGTGTACCTCGTCGTCGTTCTCGGCCTCGGGGCTTTCGGGGGCGTGGCGGTGGGAATCGCCACCGCCGTGGCCGCGTCCGCACTCGAGAATTTCTACTTCGTCAAACCTATTCACACCTTCTCGATAGACCGACCAGACGACGCAGTGTCGATAGTGGCGTTCCTGGTCTTCGGCCTCGGGGCGAGCCTGGCCGTGAATGAGTTCAACCGCCGATCCGGCGAAGCCACCCGCGCGCGCGCCGAGGCCGAGTTGTTGTCCGAGGCCGTGGCGACGGTCACGGCGTCGCGCGAGGACCTGCGGCCCCTGCTCGATACCCTACGAGGGGTGTTCGCCGTCGAGAGCGTGTCGCTGGTGCGCGTGAACGACGGCCACGACGAGCCCGAGGTCGTGAGCGGCGAGTCCGTGTCGCGCAGTGAAACCACGGTGGAATTCCAGGTTGACGCGGAGTACGTCCTATGGCTCGAGAAGCCCGAACTCGACAACCAGGACCGCCAACTCATCACCTCCTTCGCCGGACGCCTGGCCGCCGCATTGCAGAGCCAGCGTCTCATCAGTGAGGCCGAGGAGATGAAGGAACGCGTCGAGACCGACGCGCTGCGAATCGGACTGTTGCGTTCAATTGCCCACGACGTTCGACCGTCGCTCGCCGAGATGGAGAAGGACGTCGCCGCGTTGCAGCGAGCGAAACCCGGCACCCCTGTGGATAGGGGCCCCAATCTGGCGTCGCTGTCTCGTGAGCTCAACAACCTGACGCGGATGGTGACGAATCTGCTCGATTCCGGTCGTCTCGAAGCGAAGGTGATCTCCCCGCGCAATTGGCGAGTGTCGCTCAGCGACCTGGTGCGTAGCGCTCTGAGCTCACTTGATGCCCGGGGCCACGTCATTGACGTCGAGGTACCCGGCGATCTTCCCTCGGTGGTGACCGACCCCGACCTGCTCGAGCGGGTCATCACCAATGTGTTGACCAACGCCGTTCGATTCAGTCCGCCCGACCAGCCGGTGCGCCTCACCGCCGGCCTCACCGCTACGGGCGTCGAGGTACTGGTCATCGATCACGGTCCAGGTACGCGAGACCCACGGCGACGGATTCGCGTGATTCACGACGACGCGAGCCGCGCGCGCGTGGCGGATGAGGATTTGTCGTTGAGCGTGGCGGCGGGATTCATCAAACTGCTCGGTGGCGAATTGCGATTCGACGACACTCCCGGCGGAGGATTGACGGTAGCGATTTGCTTGGCCGGGGGTCCATCGGCCGGTTCCATCGAGGCCCCGGACCCCGAGGCCCTGGGCAGCTGATCGCGTGGTCCCCGGGGCCATGGCCTGAAGGTAGCCTTCGACGCGTGGACCATCACTTGCACGACGCGCTCGTGGCCGTTGGCGAGGAGCCCGCGCACTGCGCGTGGTTCCGCGCGAGCGACTCCGAGGCCCTCGAACACGACATCCACCGGGTCGAAGAGTTAGGGCTGCAGTTCATGGAAGTCGCGTCGGTTCAGGTGCCCCACGCGTTAGCACCCGAAGAGCCGCACCACGACCGTGCGGACCTCGGCGACTCCGTGGCGGTGTCGGTGAGCGCCGACCGGGTCTCGATCTGGGCCGATGAATCGCACCACGTCCTGGGTCGCCTGTTGGCCATGTTTCGTCGCGGCGAATTCCGGGGGCATTTGCACCACTACCCCGAGCGAGTCGATTTGACGCTCGAAGACGACTCCAACGGTCGGATGTACCTGACGGGCAGCTGGACGCACCTCAATGACGAGTGTCTGCACACCGCCCGAGCCGCCGCGCAGATGGCGATCGGTCCCGCCCACTAGGAGGAAACCGCGGCCGGGACTGGTGGTCGCGGCGGTGGTGGCTACGAGGCGACTACGGCGTTGGCCAGCACGCGAAGGGCCGTCAACCACGCGTCGGGATTGATCGAGAGGGCGTGCTCGCCCTCGAGGGCGATCTGACCGAAGAACAGCGCGTACCAAATACGAGCGAACGCGACGGCCGTCATGCCCTCGACGAATAGGCCCTTGTCTTCGAGCGGTTGCACCGTAGTGACGATCTTGTCGCTGGCCTCGAACTTGGCCTTGGCGATGCCCTCGGAGGCCGTGGTGTTGTGGTGGGCGAACGAGATGCCGTCGATGCGCAAGAGACGCTGTTCGTCTCTCTCGGGGTCCTGGGCGTCGGCAATCATCGTGGTAAGGGCCGCACGCAATTCCTCCGACGAGTTGATGTCGCGCAGGGGAGTGGTGAATATCTCGGCCTGGCCGAGCAGCACCCGCTCGAAGCGGTGGACAATCGTGGCCGCAATCAGGTCCTCGCGGTCCGTGAAGTAGCTGTAGAGGAGGGCGACGGAGATATCGGCTTCCGACGCCACGCGCTTCACGCGAAACAAGGTCAGCCCATTGCGCTCGATTTCGAGGGCGGCTGATTCCAAGATGCGGCTCCGCGTCGTCACTCCCTCAAGCCTATCGACAACGTCCCCGAAGCTCACAGTCGCGACGCCCAGTCGTTCTCCTGGAGCAATTGGGCCAACCGGGCGAGGAATCGAGCCGCGTAGGCGCCGTCGACGGCGCGGTGGTCGAAGGTCAATGCGACCAGACCCACCGAGTGAATCGCGATGGCCTCGGAGCCGTCGGGGCCGGTCACGACGACCGGCTTGCGAGTCACGCCGTCGGTCGAGAGGATCGCGACCTGGGGCTGGTTGATCACGGCCCCGGTCAGGAGCGTGCCGTAGGGGCCGGGGTTGGTGATGGTGAAGGTACCGCCGCTCATGTCATCGACGCCCAGCGCCTTGGTGCGCGCCCGAGTCGCCAGGTCGCGGATGCTGCGGGCCATCTCGCGCACATTGAGTGAGTCGGCCTTTTTCACTACCGGTACCACGAGGCCCTCGGCGTCGAGGTCTACCGCGATTCCCAGGTTGAGGGTGTGGTGCACGATGAGTTCGTTGTCGCCCACCGACGAACTGAGGTGGGGGAACTCTCTTAGGGCGACCATGGTGGCGGTCGCGATGAAGGGCAGGTAGGTCAATGAGAAGCCCTCGCCGGCCTTGAAGTCGGGGCCCAGTGTGCGCCGCACACGCTCCACCGCTTCGAAGTCGACTTCCCTGACCATCAGCGTGTGCGCCGACGTGGCCTTCGAGCGCACCATGTGCTCTGCGGTGAGCTTGCGAATCTTGGTGAAGGGAATGACTTCGTCACCCTCGCGCGCGACCACGCGGGCGCCACTGCTCGCAGTCAGCTCGACGTCGCGACGGGTAATGCGTCCGTCGGGGCCGGTGCCGGTCACGTCGGCGGCGTTCAGGCCGAGTTCCGTGATCAGGCGTCGGACCACCGGTGAGAGCTGCGCGACACCGGCGGACGCGACAGACGCGGACGTCGGAACGGCGGCACTGGGGGCGGCGGCGAGCACGTCGTCCTTGGTGACGCGTCCGCCGGGTCCCGTGCCCGTGACGTCACTTGCTTCAAGTCCCTTTTCGGCGAGTAGGCGTCGCACCACGGGCGAGAGCCTTTCTCCCGCGTCGGCCGAGGCCATCACTGGGGGGGAGAACGCGGACGCGGAGGCTGTGGCCGGTTCACCGGCGAGGGCGGCCGACTCGACGAGCGGAGCGTCGTGACCGGACCCCCCAATCACCGCGAGCTTGGTGCCCACGTCCACCGTGGTGCCTTCGGTGACGAGAATCTCGCTCAGCACTCCATCGGCTTGAGCGGGAATCTCGGTGTCGACCTTGTCGGTNNTTCTTGAACCACTTGGTGACGGTGCCGTCGGCGACGGTTTCGCCGAGTTGGGGCATGAAGACATCGGCCATGTCGACTCTCTTTTCTTACGGTGCACCCGGGGTGATCCCGGGGGCGTGCAGACGCTGGGCCATCCAGTCCGCACTATAGGGACGATGGCGATAAATGACATTGGCGCAGCCGTGATTGCCGTGCTCGAGCAACAACAACTGCGCGGGGCCCGCCGCCTCGTCGACGAGGNNCGGTCCAGGGAAAGAGCCGGTCGCGTTGGCCCATGACGACCAGCAAGGGGCGCGTGATCTTTGTCGCGCAACCCTCGAGGGTCAAGTCCCGAGCGCGCAACTGGGCTTGCTCGGGACTCGTGGAATACGAACGCACTTCGAAGGCGCGGCGGGTCAGGGGATTGAGATTCTCCCAGGCCGCTCCAAAGCTGTAGGGGCCCGACAGTGCCACCGTCGCCTGAATGGGCAGGTCGGCCGCCGCCAGGCGTGCGGCGTAGTAGCCGCCGAGGCTCACGCCCCACACGCCGATTCGCTGCGCGTCCACTTCGCGAAGCGTCAGCAGGCGTCCGATGATCGCTTCGCCCACCACGTCCCAGTCGGGACGAATGGGCAGCGTCCATTCCACTTCGCCCTGTCCGGGTCCATCCACGGCAAACGTCGCCATGCCGCGGTCGAGGAAGGAGCGTTCGACCTCGCGGAACTCCTCCTTGGTGGAGTCGAGGCCGGGGATCAAAATGACGGTCGGGTGCGGAGTGGGTCCACTCGGAACGCGCAAGATGCCGACCAACGTCGACCCGTCAAAGTCGATCTCCTCGCGACGACCCATGGGGTCAAGAAGGGGTAGGGAACGCGTCAGTGCGACAACGGCACGATCGTGCGCCGCGCGCGCCTGATCGAGGTCGTGGACGAAGAGGAATTTGCCGAAGTGAAAATACGTGGCGGCGCGCGCGAAGAATTCACCCGCCGAGAGGTGGCGATCCTCGTTCAGCGCCGCCTCGGCGAGCGCGAGGTGTTCTTCGGCGCCGCGCGACCATCCAGCGCACCAGTCGCCCCACGAATCGAGTGACGAAGTGATGCGCGCATAATCGCTGGCGTCGACGCCATTCGCGGTGAAGCGCGGCTCCCAGTTGGTGATTGCCGTGTCGAGTAATGCATCAGCCATGAGGCCCCCCTCGTTTCGTACTGAATTCATGGAATCGTAACGGGCTATTCCCGGCCTGACTAGGGCTCGAATCGTTAATTCTTTTAACGCAGGTGTAAAGATTTCAGGGCTTCTTAACTTGACCGTCATGAGCGTCGTCGTTACTGTTAGCCCATCGTTCATCGAACGGTCGTCTGACGCGCGAACCTCTGGGGGGTTATCGGCGTGACGTTCTACATGTTAGTGGGGGGAAGTTAATGATCAGAAATAGGAAGTATTTCCGCGCGCTTGGTGTGACTGCGGTCGCCGGAGCATCCATGTTGACCTTGGTCACGACGAGTGGGGCGAGTTCCGGTGGACTCGCCAAGGGTGCGCCAGTGAAGATTGGCATCTCGCTCTCTCTTTCGGGAGACTTCTCGGGCGACGGTCAAGCGTTCCAGCAGGGCTACAAGCTCTGGGCGGCTGACGTCAACAAGACCGGCGGCCTCCTGGGCCACCAGGTGTCGCTCGACATTGTCTCAGACGCCTCGAGCCCGACCCAGGTCGTTACCAACTATCAGAAGCTGATTTCGACCGACCACGTGAATCTGACCTTCGGACCGTTCTCGTCGCTGCTGACGTTGCCCGCCGCCAAGGCCGTCTCGCGCTACGGCTACGCGATGGTCGAGGGTGCCGGCGGTGCGCCGTCGGTGTTCCAGGCGGGCCTGCACAACGTCTTTGACGTTGCCTTGCCCGTGGCCAACTCACTGGTGCCCTTCGCCACGTGGGTGTCGTCGCTGCCCAAGAGCGTTCGTCCCAAGACGGTCGCCTACGTGACCTCGAACGACCCGTTCACGCAGCCGCAGATTCCGGTCGCGCAGAAGATCATGGGTCCCGCGGGAATCAAGACCGTCTACAACAAGGTATTCCCTGGGGAAGTGACCGACTTCACGCCGATCGCTGACGCGGTCGCGGCGCAACATCCGCAGGTAGTGATCCTGGGTAGTACCGACGTGCCCACGGTGTCGGCGTTCATGCAGGCCTTCGAGCAGTCTGGTTTCTCGCCGAAGGTCTTCATCGCGACGGCCGGACCGGACCAGGGCAATACTTTCATCAAGGCAGTCGGCGCGGCTAACGCTGACGGCGTGATGGTGCCCAACACGTGGTACGGCCTCGCCGCCAACAAGCAGAGCAGGCAGATGGTGGCCGAGTACATCAAGTTGTACGGTGGCACGCCCGCCGGTGTGAACGGTGACGTGGCTGAGGCGTACGCGGTGGGACAGGTTGTGGCGCAGGCGGTGAAGGCGACGGGTGGCTTCGACAATGCGAAGATCATCAAGTACCTGCACTCGAACGTCTCGTTGGCGACCGTTCTCGGTGGCGCGAAGTTCAACTCGCTGGGTATGAACCCGCAGATGACGGCCTACACCTTCCAGTGGCAGGGTACCAAGGGCAACAAGTTCGTCCAGGTGAACCCGGTCCACGACGCCAACTCAGTGAAGATCGTCTTCCCGAAGCCGGTGTGGGGTAAGTAGACCTTGAATTCAACAGCCCTACTCAGTGCCGCCAAAGATGGCCTCTTGACCGGTTCGGTCTACGCCCTCATGGCGACAGGTCTCACTCTGATTTTTGGAGTCATGGACATCATCAATCTTGCTCAAGGAATCTTGGTGATACTTGCTGCGTACTTGAGTTACGCGCTGCAAATTCACTGGCACATCGACTTGTTCGTCGGCTTGCTGATCACGATCCCGACGATGTTCGTCGTCGGGATCGTGATCGAGCGGCTCTTCATTGGTCGCCTCAAGGGGCCAGAGAAAACCGCGATGTCGATTCTGGTCACCTACGCCGTGTCGTTGCTCATTGAAGGGGCGTTGAACATGACCTTCTCGGTCAACGACGTGCAGTTGCAGGGGTGGTACGTCAACCGGTCGTTCGCGATTGGCAGCGTCCACTTCGGCTACATCTACATGGCGGGCTTCGTGCTGGCGGCAGTGCTGTTGAGCTCACTGTATTTCATGTTGTACCGCACCCAATTCGGGGTGAGCGTTCGTGCGTCGCTGGCCGACCAGACCTCCGCGGCTCTGGTCGGCATCGACGTGAAACGCGTGTCCACGATTTGTTTTGGCATCGGCGTTGCCGTCACGGCAGCCGGTGGCATGATTTACGGTGCGACGAATTCATTCAACGCGTCCACCAGTTACGACCTCATCTCGCGTCTGCTCACCATCATCGTGCTCGGGGGCATGGGTAGCCTCGGTGGCGCCATGCTCGCGGGCGTGGGAATGGTCTTCATCGGCGACATGGTCGGCGTCATCTGGTCGCCCGTCTGGTCGAGCATGTCCTACTTCATCGCGCTCACCGTTGTCTTGCTGATTCGTCCCCAGGGACTCTTCGGTAAGCAGTCAGCGAGGGTTGCCTGATGTTACAGAAGAAGAATCTCTGGTGGCTTCTGGGCGTGGCAGTGCTCGCGGCCTTCCCACTGATCGTGACCAATCCTTCGGACACGTCAATTGGGGTCATCACCCTGTTGTTCATGGCGTGCGCCTCGTCGTGGAACATGTTCTCGGGCTACTCGGGTTACATCGCGCTGGGTTCGTCGGTGTTCTACGGCACCGGTGCCTACACCATGGCCCTCATCTCGATTCACACCCACATGGCGCCGGGCGCTGCAATGTTTTGGCTCGTTCCCGTGGGCGGTCTGATGGCGATGGTGATCGCCTTGCCCTTCGGCTGGATTGCCCTGCGCGTGCGGCGCCACACCTTCGTGGTCATCACCATTGCCGTTTTCTTCATCTTCCAGTTGGCGGCGATCAACTTCTCCTTCACGGGGGGGACGTCGGGGCTCGCGCTGCCGTTCATCCAATGGGGATTCAGCTATTACAACGTTCCCTTTTACTACGTGGCGCTGGGACTGGTGATCTTCATCACCATCGTGTCCGCCGCGGTGCGCCGCTCACGCTTTGGGCTGCAATTGCTCGCCATCCGCGACGACGAGGACCGTGCACTCGGCCTCGGCGTGAAGGTGATCGCGGTCAAGATCACGGGCTTTACGCTGTCCGCTTTCACCATCGGCATGGCCGGAGCGGTGTACGCGATGTTCGTGGGCCAGATTTACCCCCAGTTCGTGTTCGACCCGGTCTTCGACATCAGTGTCGCGTTGATGGCATTCTTCGGTGGTCTGGGAACGTTGACCGGACCCCTGCTCGGTGCCCTCGTGCTCGAGGCATCCCAGCAGTACCTGACGGTGTCGTTCTCTAACGGGTCGCTCTATCTGATCTTGTTCGGAAGCCTGTTCCTCGTTGTCATCATGTTCATGCCTCGAGGCATCGTGGTGTACGTGAAGGATCGCCTGAATAAGTCGGCGATGGCGCGTGCCGCCGTCGCGACCGACCAACTGGCCGCCACTGGTGCGGGGAGCTCTTCATGACGACCTTGTTGAAGGCGGAGAATATCAGCCGCTCTTTTGGGGGGCTCAAGGCCCTGAACGGGTGCAACCTCGAGGTCGAGAAGGGGAGCATCACCGGACTCATTGGTCCCAACGGATCAGGCAAGACCACCTTGTTCAACGTCGTGACCGGCTACGTCAAGCCCGATTCGGGTACCGTCACCTTCGACGGCGCTGACATCACTGGCTACGAGCCTGACAAGGTCTTCGCCCGCGGCATTGGCCGTACTTTTCAGTTGACCCGTATTTTTGCGCGCATGACCGTGCTCGAGAACATGCTGGTGGCCATTCAGCACGACGAGGGCTGGCTACGGGGAATGACCCGTTCGAAGTCCTCCAAGGTCGAAGTCGACAACGCGATGGAGTGGCTCGACTTCGTCGGCATCACGCGTCTCGCGGAGATGGATGCCGGCTCACTTTCCTACGGTCAACGCAAGCTCCTGGAGTTGGCGTACGTTCTCGTGGCCAACCCCGACGTCGTCTTGCTCGACGAGCCCGCCGGTGGGGTGAACCTCACGCTGATCAACCAGATCGCGGATAAGATCCGCACCCTCAACGAGCAGGGCAAGACCTTTTTGATTGTGGAACACAACATGGAATTCGTCATGAATCTCTGTCATTCGGTCACGGTGATGAACCAGGGTACCAACCTCGTCACGGGCAATCCCGCCGAGGTTCGCTCCAACCCACTGGTCCTTGACGCATATCTCGGTGGCGGCGATGATGACGAGGAAGTTGAGGTGGCCGCCAATGGCTGAGGATGCATTCGTTAGTTTCCGAGGCGTTTTCGCCGGTTACGGCGGCGCCGATGTTCTCAAGGACGTGAACTGCGAGGTCGAGCGCGGCGGCGTGACGACAATCGTCGGGCCGAACGGTTCCGGTAAGTCAACGTTGCTCAAGACGGTGAGTGGTTTGCTCAAGCCGCGCGAGGGCGAGATCATCTTCAAGGGCCAGAACCTGGTGGGCAAAACGCCCAAGGAGATCCTCAAGTTGGGCGTCGTCCAGGTGCCCCAGAACCACAGTTTGTTTCGCGAGATGACGGTGCAAGAAAACGTGGAACTCGGCGCCTTCCTCGTGAAGGACAAGAAGGTGGTCGCATCGCGTCTGAACATGATTCGCGAGATGTTTCCGATTGTCACCGAACGGGCCAACGACAAGGCGGGCAGCCTGTCGGGCGGCCAGCAACGACTCGTGGAGTTCGCGCGCTGTCTGATGCTCGAGCCCGACCTGGTGGTCCTCGACGAGCCGTCCATGGGACTGGACCCCAAGACGCTCAAGTCCATGTTCGCGACCATCAAGATGATGAACAATGCGGGTCGTACCGTGCTACTGGTCGAGCAGAACGCTCGACGGGCTCTCAAAATGAGCCACCACGGCGTGGTGCTCGAGAACGGAAAGGTCCGCCTCAGCGGAACGGGATCGGAAGTTCTCAACCACCCCGAGATCGGCGCCCTGTACTTGGGCGGTTCGATTGAAGAAACCACCGCCGCGACTGTCGTGCCGGAGTCGCCAGAAAGCGAGAGCGTCGAATGAGTGAAGACACCATTGGATGGATTGGCGCGGGCCGCATGGGCGCCGCGATGGCCAGGCGACTCATTAGCGCTGGCAATGACGTGACGGTGACGAACCGCACGCGCGCCAAGGCCGAGGACTTGGGGGCCAAGGTTGTGAACACTCCGGGCGACCTGGCCGATCGCGACGTTGTCTTCATCATGGTGTCGGCCAATGACGACCTGCTCGAAGTGACCTCCGGCCCCCAGGGCGTCTTGTCGAACCCCGACTACGCGCCCAAAGTGCTCATCGACTGCTCGACGGTCTCCACCGAGACGTCGGCTGCGGTGCGCGCCGCCGCCGCCGAACGCGGCACGCAGTTCCTGGCTGCTCCGGTCAGTGGTAACCCCAAGGTCGTACAGTCCGGCGGGCTCACCATGGCGGTCTCGGGCACCCCAGAGGCCTTCGACATCGTCGAGCCCTACATGAACCAGATCTGCAAGGGCGTGACCTACGTCGGCGATGACGAGGTCGCGCGTCTCGTGAAGATCTGTCACAACATGATGCTCGGCATCGTCACCCAGGCCATGGCCGAGGTCACGGTGCTGGCCGAAAAGGGCGGCGTCAAGCGCTCGGCGTGGTTGAACTTCCTCAACGACTCAGTGGTGGGCTCCCGGTTCACCCGTTACAAGACTCCCGCGTTCGTCAACCTCGACTTCACGCCGACCTTCACGCCGGTGTTGCTACGCAAGGACTTCGACCTGGGTATGCACGCGGCCTACGAGCACGACGTGCCGATGCCGCTCTCGGCGCTGTGCACCGAGCTGGTCAAGGCCTCGGCCGGTGCCGGCTACGCCCAGGACGACTTCGCGGTTCTCTTGCTCGAGGCCGCTCGCGGCGCCGGGCTCGAGATGGTCGCGGAGAACATTGTTGTTGACGACGGACTAGGGAGCTGAACTGATGGAAGGCTTTGGACCAGTGATAAATACCCCCGGACATATGGGGGTGGACTTCGAGATGCGAGTCGATTTCGATCGACTGCGCAACTATCGACTCGCCCGAGCTCGTGAGGCCCTGGAGAAGAGCGAATTCGGCGCGCTGTTGCTCTTTGATTTCTACAACATCCGTTACGTCTCGGGTACCTGGATCGGGGGAGCACTCGGCGACAAGATGACTCGCTACTGCCTCCTCACGCGAGGCGGCGAGCCCATCGTCTGGGACTTTGGATCGGCCGCTCGTCACCACCGGCTCTTCGCACCCTGGCTCGAGCCCGACAACTGCCGTGCGGGCATGCTGGGACTGCGCGGGGCAATTGCCCCGAAGGCAGGATTGTTTGAATCGGCGGTCAAGGAGATTGTGGGCCTTCTCGCTGACGCCGGCGTGTTGGGCCAGCCCATCGGCATCGACATCATTGAGTTGCCGTTCCTCTTCGAAATGCAAAAGGCCGGTGTGGACGTGCGTGACGCCCAGCAGACGATGCTCGACGCGCGCGTCATCAAGAACCCCGACGAGTTGATGCTGCTGAGCCAGGCCGCCGCCATGGTCGACGGGGTCTACCAGGACATCTTCGAGGCCTTGAAGCCCGGCGTGCGCGAGAACGAAATCGTGGCGCTGGCGAACAAGCGGCTCTACGAGATGGGTTCGGACCAGGTGGAGGCCATCAACGCGGTCTCGGGCGAGCGTTGCAACCCGCACCCGCACAACTTCACCGACCGCATCATCCGCCCGGGTGACCAAGCCTTCTTTGACATCATCCATTCCTACAACGGGTACCGCACGTGCTACTACCGCACCTTGTCGGTGGGCAGTTCTACCGCCGTGCAGCGCGACGCCTACACCAAGGCGCGCCTATGGATGGATAACGCGATCGACCTCGTCAAGCCCGGGGTGGGCACCGACGTCATCGCCAAATCGTGGCCGGCGGCGACCGAGTTCGGTTTTCCCAACGAAATGGCGGCCTTTGGGCTCCAGTTTGGTCACGGACTCGGACTGGGACTGCACGAACGTCCGGTCATCTCGCGCCTGAACTCGCTCACCGATCCCATTGAGTTGAAGGTCGGTATGGTCTTTGCGCTCGAGACGTACTGCCCGGCCACCGACGGCATCTCGGCCGCGCGTATCGAGGAGGAAATCGTCGTCACCGAGAACGGCCCGGCGATTCTGACGAAGTTCCCCGCTCAAGAACTCATGATTGCCAATAAGTACTAGGAGTGTCAATGACCACCACCGTCTCAACCCCGGCGCTCGATCTCAACGCCAAGCTTGAGCTCTATCGTGTCCAGGTCGCCCTGCGCCAGTTCGAGAAGCGCGCGTACGACCTGTTCTTGGAGAACTACGTCAAGGGCACGAGTCACTTGTCCCTGGGTCAGGAAGCGATTGCCGCCGGATTCGCGGCCGCGATGCGTCGCGACGACTACACCTTCGCCACCTACCGCGGTCACGCCCACACTCTCGCGCGCGGCGTGCCGATGACGCCGGTCTTGGCCGAACTCATGGGCCGCACGAATGGGCTCATGGCCGGCAAGGGCGGTTCGATGCACCTCACGAGCGTCGAGCACGGCGTAATGGGCTCGTACGCCATCATCGGAGCTCATCTGCCGATCGCGTGCGGCGCCGCGTGGAGCGCGCAGTACCGCGGGACCGAGCAAGTGGCGGTGTGCTTCTTCGGCGACGGTTCGACGAATATCGGCGCATTCCACGAAGCGCTGAACTTCGCCGCCGTCTGGAAGTTGCCCGTCGTTTTCGTGTGCGAGAACAACCTCTGGATGGAGTACACCCGCACGACCGAGGTGACCGCGGTCGCGAACCCCGCCGCGGACCGCGCGAGCGCCTACGGGCTCGAGAGCATCNNCAACCTCTGGATGGAGTACACGCGCACCACGGAGATCACCGCGGTTCCGAATCCGGCCGCGGACCGGGCCAGTGCCTACGGCCTCGAGTCGATCATCGTCGACGGCAACGACGTCGACGCGGTGTACGCCGTCGCCGCGACCGCGATGGCGCGCGCGCGCGCCGGTGAGGGCCCCAGCTTGATCGAGGCCCTGACGTACCGTCACGGCGGTCACTCGCGCGCCGACCCGGGCAAGTACCGGCCCGACAAAGAAGTCGCCGAGTGGATGGCGAAGGACCCCATCCCCATGTACCACGCTCGACTCCTGGGCGAAGGAGCGACCGAGACGCAGTTGGTCGAGATTGAGCTCGCCGTGGCCGCCGAAGTTGAACAGGCCACCGAAGAAGCGAAGGCCGGCCCCGTCCCGGGAGCTGACTTGTTGATGAAGGACCTTTGGGCTGATGGAGGCTCCGCATGGCGCAATTAACTTTCCGTGAAGCAATCGCGCGAGGCATCGCCCAAGAGATGCGCCGCGACGAGACGGTACTCGCCATTGGAGAGGACATCGGCGCCGCCGGTGGCGTCTTCAAAGGCACCGTCGGACTCTTCGAGGAGTTCGGACCGGTGCGCGTACGCGATACGCCCATCTCCGAGCAGGCCATTCTCGGTGCGGCCATGGGTGCAGCGATGACCGGCCTCAAGCCCATTGCCGAGATTATGTTCTCAGACTTCTTCGCCGTGTGCTGGGACATCGTCGTCAACGAGATCGCCAAGTCGCGCTACATGACCAATGGTCAGATGACGTTCCCGCTGGTGATCCGTTCGGGCAACGGTGGGGGGCTGCGCTTTGGCGCGCAGCACTCCCAGAGCGTGGAGAACTGGGCGATGATGGTGCCCGGCCTCAAGGTCGTGGTGCCCTCNNTTCCTCGAAGCCAAGGCGCTCTACGCCTCGAAGATGGAGGTACCTGACGGCGACATCGTCGACACGCTCGGCACCGCCAAGGTATTGCGTCAAGGCGGCGACGCCACCCTGGTGGCGCTCGGCGCCATGGTGCCCAAGGCTTTGAAGGCCGCCGAAGAACTGGCCAGTGCGGGCATTGACTGCACCGTGGTGGACGTGCGCTCGCTCGTCCCTCTCGACACGGTGACGATTCTGCGCGAGGTCTCCGCCACGGGTCGTTTGTTCACGGTCGAAGAGAACCCCCGCTTATGCGGTTGGGGTGGCGAGTTGAGCTCCATTGTCTCCGAAGAGATCTTCTACGACCTCGACGGCCCGATCGTGCGTATCACCACGCCGCACATCCCGTTACCGGCGGCCGACGCCCTCGAAGACATGGCCATTCCCTCGGTGCAGCGCATTGTCGCTACCGTCTCGGAGTCGATGAACGCCTAGCGGGTCTCTTGGTTAGTGCCGCCAGCGGCACCATTTCTACGCACGCGTGAAGGATCCACCGTGGTGGCTCACGAATTCCGCGACTCCGTCGCGTCACGCTACGAAGGGAACTGTTGACGCGCCGTGTTCTACGGTGCGTCGTCCTTCAGGTGCTGATCGAGGAAAGCAATGATGCCGTCGATCGCGTTTCTTTGCACCTCGTCGACCGCGACACTCCCGTCATCACGGGTGACGGGGAAGATATATCCGTGCAGTGGATGATCCCACGACACCCACGTGGCGTCCTTGCCACTCTCTACGAGCAAGTCGTAACTCAAGCGGAAGATGCCCTGAAAGTGGTCGTCGTCGCGCCCCATCACCAAGATGGGCACATCAATGGCCGACATCCGTTGAAGGGCGAGCGCCATATTGGTGCGGGCGCGCACCCGCTGCGCGTCGTGCATCTGCATCTCCTCGACGTTGCGCAAGTTCGTGTCGGGGTCGACAAAGTCAGTGCTATCGGCGCGGAGATCGAGGAATTCGTGATTGGCCGGTTCACTGGCGACGCCGGCGCGAAGAACTCGGGGATACTGCGACGCAAGTTTGAAGAGCATCTCGCCGGCGTGGCTCACCCCCACGTGGCCGAGTCGTTCGGCGTCGATGTTCGGATGCTGCGCGACGTGGCGCAAGATGGCCAGTTCGTCTTCGTACTCCAGCGGCGAGCGATTCATGAGATCCATTCCCGAGCGTTGGTCGATGACCAGTGGCCCGCCAAGATTGAAGCCGAGGTCGACTTCGGAACGGTACCGTCCCCAGGCGCAGGCGTATCCAGCGTCGAGCAGGCGCTCCATCACGTAGTCGTGGGTGCGCAGTCGTGAGCGAAGCCACTCGATCCCGCCGCCGCCATTGCCGTAGGCGAGGAAGACGAAGGGATACTCTCCGGTGTCAGCGGGAGTGCGCAACGCGTAGGGCGCGTACAGGCCGTCCAGCGTCGGAGCGAAATAGATGCTCGCGGGTCGCGCGGAGCCCGGAATCTGCTCGATGAAGAGGGGTTCTGCGACGTTGACGACCATCGAAGAATCCTATCCTTGCCAGGGGAATCGTGGGCGCCACCCCCCTGTCCACGGGAGTAATCACCGTGCTTTTCGCTACTGTCGAACGGCGCTAGTCTGGCGCCAACGGTGGTGAGAGGATGGGCGAATGTCTCGATCAAAGTCATCATCTGAGCTCGAGATATGGCAACGCTCGCTCGTGCGCATCGGTGTCGAGAATCGCGCCGCCGAGGAAATTGCCCAGCAGATTCAAGACGTGATTGTCACTCAGGATCTGCCGGAGGGGCTGCGGCTGCCCTCGGAGCGCGATCTCGCCGAGATCTTGTTCACCAGCCGTCCCACCGTCAGCCAGGCGATACGCATTCTCATCGTGCGCGGGCTGGTGGAATCTCGCCGCGGCTCGGGAGCGTACGTACTTCGCCGTCCCGAGGTCAGTTTCGCCTCCTCGATGGATCTCATGCTCGACATCAATCATGAGTCGGTGGAACACCTCGCGGATTTGCGCCTGTGGCTCGAAGACGCCGGAGTGCGAGAAGCGGCGGATCGGCGAACCTCCGAGGACGTCAACGCCGCCGAGGTCGCCCTGGAGCGTCTGCGCTGCAGTACGGGTTCTACCGCTAGCTGGCTGAGCGCGGATACTCAGTTTCACGCGACGCTGGTACGCGCCTCGCACAATCCCTACCTCGCGTCCATGTTCGAGGGTGTCCACAAGACCCTGATGAATTACGAATACCGTCAATGGATCTCGAGCGGTACGGTGCCGACGTGGCTTGGTCGGCGCCACGCCAACTCACTCACGGCCCTGCACGAGCCCATCCTCTTCGCGGTGCGCGACCGCGACGTCGAGGCGGGTCGCCTCGCCGTGCTCCATCATCACCACGCGATGGAGGAGCACTTGGCGGCCAGCCATCGCGTCACGGCGTAGCGATGGCGCCGCGGAGTTGCGCTAGGTTATAGTGGCTAAGCAACTACGACCCGGGGGGTGTGGATGGAGTTGAGTCGGGTCAGGGAACTCAATCGCGCTGCCGACTTGCTGCGGCTTCGCGCGGTGCGCATGGTGGCCCCGCACGGGTTCGGATACCTCGGACAAGTTCTCTCCTCGGCGGAACTGATGGCGGTCGTTTTCGCCGAATCATTTCGTCCGGGTACCGATGAGTTAGTGGTGTCGCCGGGTCACTACATCATCGTCGCGTACGCCGCGGGACCCGAGTTGGGGCTGCTGAGCGAAGGGGAACTCACTACCTACGGCTACGACGGTTCGTCGCTCGAGGCCATCGGGACCGAGTCATCACCCGTCGCGGATATCACCGGTGGGTCATTGGGCCAAGGCCTCTCGAGCGCGGTGGGGCTCGCACTGGCGGCTCAGTTGCGTCACGAGACCTCGCGGCGGGTCTTCGCGTTGCTCAGCGACGGCGAACTCGAAGAGGGTCAGGTCTGGGAGGCGGCGATGTTCGCGGCGCACCGGGGACTGGACAATCTCATCGTCTTGCTCGACGCCAATGATTCCCAAGTCGACGGACCGGTGTCATCGATCACCACCCTCGATCCCATTGCCGACAAGTGGGAGAGCTTCGGCTGGGCCGCGTACGACGTCGACGGCCACGACGTCGCGTCCATCGCCGACGCCCTCGGCCAGGCGATCGCGCAATCTCGGCCCGCCATCATCATCGCGCGCACGTCGACGGCGCGGGGTCTGTCGTGCCTACCCGAGGGCGCGGACGGCCACTTCATCAAGATCTCGGGCGACCTCATTGACGCCGCCGTCGCCGAATTGGAAGCCCGACGTGCATAACTTGCCCCCGTACCCGACCGTCCTGAAGCCCTACGGGCGCGCATTCGTCGAACTGGCCCGCGATCGTGAGGAGATCTTGTGCCTCTCGGGAGATCTCACTCGTCAGACCGAAATCGACCTCTTCCAGGAGGAATTTCCGGATCGTTTCATCCACGCGGGCATGGCCGAGGCCAACATGATCTCCATGGCGGGCGCGCTCGCGCGGCGCGGCTTCATCCCCTTCGTCCATACCTTTGGCGTCTTCGCGACGCGTCGGCCCCTGGACCAGATCGTCAACTGCGTGGCGTATCCGAATCTTCCCGTGCGCATCGTGGGATTCATGCCCGGCGTGTCGAGCCCCGGTGGTCCGAGCCACCAGGCCATTGACGACGTGGCTCTGATGCGAGCACTACCCAATATGACCGTGGTGGACGTCGCCGACGCCACCGAGATTCGCCAGGCCGTCGTCGCGATCTGCGACGTGCCCGGACCGGTCTACTTGCGACTCAAGCGCGGAGAGATTCCCATCATCTTTGGCGCACGCCACCAATTCTCCCTCGTACGCGCCCACGTGATCGACGACGGCGACGACGTGGTGATCTTCGCCAGTGGCATGATGCTGTCGTCGGCCCTCGCGGCGGCTCAGACCCTGGAGGACGCCGGGGTGAGTGTCGGCGTGGTGAACGTGCCGGTGATCAAACCGCTGGACCGCACCACCGTCATCGAGATGGCCTCGCGTGCGCGTGCGGTGGTGACGGCCGAAAATCACTCGGTGATTGGCGGATTGGGTTCGGCGGTGGCCGAAGTGCTGGCCGAGGAGGGTCTGGGACGCCGCCTGCGCCGCGTCGGACTCGCCGACACCTTCGCCGAAGGAGCCCAGAGCGCCACGTGGCTCTTCAAGAAGTACGGACTCTCGACCCAGGACGTGGTCGACGCGAGTTGGGAAGTGCTGGGACGAGACGGGGTTGCTCCCCAAGCCCCAGTGCTCGTGACCCCACCGGGCGAATATGCGCCGGTGTAATCAAACGAAGGCGGGCGCGCAAGGATGAGCATGTCATCGAATCCAAAGGTGGGCTGGCTCGGAACCGGCCGGATGGGAATGGCGATGGCCCGGCGTCTGGTCGACGCGGGCGTCGACGTGACGGCCTGGAACCGAACGGCGGCGAAAGTCGACGAGCTGGCGCGAGCCGGTGCCAAGGTGGCCTCGTCCATTGGTGACCTTGGCCACTGCGCGGTGGTGTTCGTGATGGTGGCCACGCCCGCCGATCTCGACCACGTGGTCTTCGACGACGGGGGACTCCTCACCGCCGCACATCGTCCCCAGGTCGTCGTTTCGTGCGCGACCGTCGACCCCGAGACGTCGTCGCGGGTGCGCGCGGCGCTGGTGGACGAGGGTGTGGCATTTCTGGCGGCGCCCATCAGTGGCAATCCTCACGTCGTGGCCGATGGCAAGTCCACGTTCGTGGTCTCGGGGCCGCGCGACACCTACGACCTGGTCGCACCCTTGCTCGAAACGATTGCGCGTGCGTCAATGTGGGTGGGCGATGAAGAAGAGGCCATCACGGTCAAGATCTGCCACAATCTGTATCTCGGCATGATCGCGCAGTCGATCGCCGAGGTGACGGTGCTGGCCGAGAAATCGGGAGTTGATCGGGCCATGTTCCTCAATTTCTTGAATTCGACGGGCCTGGCAATGCCCTGGGTGCAGAATCGCACGCCCGATCTGTTGTCCCTTAACTGGACACCCACCTTCACCACCGAGTTGTTGCGCAAGGACTTCGAACTCGGTATGGACGTTGCGCGCAGCGCCGAGGCGCCCATGCCCCTCGCCGCGGGCGTACTGCAATTGCTGCAAACAGCCATCGGGCGCGGATATCGCGACGCGGATTTTCTCTCGCTGTTCGCCGTTCAGGCCGACTCCGCCGGACTCGACCTCAGACCCCAGTGAGCGAATGAGCGGGGGCGTCCGATCCTACGAAAGAAGAAGAAAGGGAATTGTGTCACTGCAAAAGTTCATACCGACTCCGAAATTCGATGAGTACCGTGAGGTCTTCAAGGATTTCTTCAAACTCGAGCGACGCGACGACGGCGTGTTATTGGCCCAGGCGCACACTCTCGGAGGTCCCATTCAACTGAGCGTCCAAAACCATCGCGCGCTCGGACAGATGCTCAAGGTCATCGGCGCCGACCCCGAGAACGAACTACTCATCCTCACCGGTTCGGGCGACGAATTCATGATGGAGTCGGACCCCGACGGATTCGAACTCGAGACCGAGGACATGCCCTACTGGGCGTACGAATACGCGTACAAGGACGGCCGTATCAACGTGAGCTCACTGATCAACGACCTCGAGGTTCCCACGATCGGACTCTTCAATGGATCAGGTTTCCATTCCGAAATCGTGCTGATGTGCGACATCACTCTGGCGGCAGAGGATTCGGTCATCTTTGACCTGCATTACGACATCGGCTCCGTGCCCGCCGACGGCATCCACAACGCTTTTCAGGAGCTTCTGGGAACCAAGCGGGCGGCCTACGCGTTGCTCACTGGCGAGGCCATCACCGCACAGAAGGCTCTCGACTACGGCCTGGTGAACGAAGTGGTGCCGCGCGATCAACTCATTGCGCGCGGCTACCAGATCGCCGATCACGTCATGTCCCAGCCCCGTGTGACGCGCCGTCTCACGACGCAGATTGTGCGCCGTCCCTGGAAGAAGCGCATCACCGACGACCTCGATGGCGGATTCGGAATCCAGATGTTCGCACACGTCGCCAAGCAGAAGTCCATTCACGGTGATGAGCACATTCGTTCAACGGTGGACTACGTCCGTGAGGGACGCAAGAATAACTTCGACTAGCCCCCCGCGCTAGGCGGCCACTCACCCACCGGAGCAATGTCGCGGCGACTGGCTCAGGTTCAAAGAACGCTGCGCCACTCCGCTCTCGACGGATTCATTAGTACTTGGCCATCCCACCGATGTAGGTGACCTTCGCGAGCGTGCACACGTGATAGCTCATGAGGGGAACCACGACGGCCGTGGTGTGGGGGAAAGTGATCCTCACGCCGTTGGAGGCCACCGCGTGACATTGCGCGTGCATCGCGTAGACAACACCCTGGGTATCGATCTCGTAGGTTGCGTAGTGGCGCGCGAGTGTCCCGTGGGCGGGCAGGGTCAGTGTCAAGTTGCCAGGAGTGTTGCCAGCGCCCTTGATCTTCGTGGCCTGAGCGGGGAGACCCACTGCGTGGTGATTCGTCCCGGCCACCGCTTGGGCGCCGGGCGAGCCGCTGACCTTGCACGCGCGGGCACTGGGATTCGACACCACCAATCGGTAGACCACCAGTATCGAGCCGGGGCTGGCGGAGTGAACGGTGATGGCTAGTTTGGTGCACGTGGGCACCAGAAGCGCTGGCAGCGAATGCGCTGAGGCCGCCTCCGCAATTCCACCGTGGCCGGCGACATCACCCGTGCAGAGGGCCAGCGTTCCCATGGCGACCACGCTGGCGAGGCCGCGAATTGAACGTTGGCGTATGTGCCCCACCGTGCGCCCCTTTCGGCATCCTTTAATACTAATATGAATGGTATCATGAAGAACTTCGTAGTAGATAAGTCCGAGTCACTCGCCTTACATGAACAAGTGGCTGCGGAGATTCGGCGAACTATCGCCGACGGTGAAGCGAAGCAGGGTGAGCGCTTGCCACCGGCGGTGGACCTGGCGGCCATCCTCGGGGTGAACAAGAACACGGTGATTCGCGCACTGCACATCCTGCGCGAAGAAGGCCTGCTCGACTTCACCCGAGGTCGCGGTGTTCGCGTGGTCGGCACCCCGCAGTGCAGCGCCGTCTTGAGCGCTGTCGACGATCTCCTGCGCTTCGCGCGCAGTCAGGGGTACCGCGGCGATGAGGTCATCGCCCTCGTGCAGGCCCGCGTATAAGCCCACCGGGCCGCTGGTCTAATTCCAACCACGCGGACAGGCCATGCCCAGATCCTTCATGGCGAGGGCGGGGAGTGGCGCCTTCTGGGGGCGCTGTCGGCACCCGACCGTGGCCGTGCCCCACTCGATCATCTTCCAGTTTCCCTTCACTTTTTCGGCGATTCCGTAGGTGTCTTGAAACGTCGCGTCGCCCTTTTTCGTGGCGCGTTCCCAATAGAGGGCCCAGGTCGGCCACGCCGCCGACGTCGTCACCTGGACGGTGTAGAGGTCCCGCTCGTAACCAGCGTGTCCGACGTACGCAGTGACCACATTGGTCACTGCGTCCTTGGTGGAGGGGCTCGATGACCGATGCCAGGTGAGGCCGATTACCGCGAGGGCGATGATGAACGTCGCGAGGATCACCAACTGGAGTCGTCGAAGTTGGCCTCGGTACTGGTGCGTAATGGCCATCCGTACTTTCTAGTTCAGGTTGGTCGCGGTGTAACTTCGACGTGACCCCGACTCTGGCGAGTCACCCACAGCGACGAGGAAATCACGTGACCACGCCCCCTACTTTCACTTCAGAACACTTGGCGATTCTGAGCCAGGAGTATCCCCGCTTCAGCGAGACCGAGATGCGACGCCGTCGCGATGCGGTGCAGGAAGTGATGGCGGTCAATGAAGTCGACCATTTGCTGGTGCACGGCATTGGTGGGCGCGGGGGAGCCGTGGGCTGGTTGGCGCAGTGGCTCGTCACGAACGAGGCGCACCTGGTGGTCAGCCCCGGCGAGCGCGACGCATTATTCGTGCAGTATTTCAATCACGTNNTTATGGGCCCGCTTCCCTTGGGCTACGCGAGAGTCCTCGAAAAGGAATTCGGAACCGTAGTGGATCTTTCGGGCGCCTACGCGCGCCTTCGTCTGGTCAAGTCGCCAGAGGAGTTGACGTGGTTCGAACTCGGCGCGCGTCTCGGCGACTTGGCGATCGACGCGTTGAGTGAGCACGCGACGGCGGGTGTGAGCGAACGTGATCTCGGGGCGATTGTCGAGTGCTCGTATCTACACCACGGGGGAGTAAACGGGATTCACTATTTCGCGGTGAACGCCATGGACGACCCGCAGTACTGCGTACCGCGTCAACATCCTTCCCCCCGTCTCGTGCGCAGCGGCGACGTGATCACGACCGAAATCACCGCGAACTTTTTCGACTACGGCGGTCAGGTGCTGCGTACCTTCGTCGTCGACGCCGAGCTCAACGAGCTCTACGCGACACTTCACGAAGTAGCCAGCGCGG
>PLEI01000034.1 GCA_003136415.1 Acidimicrobiaceae bacterium
TCTTGGAGAGTCTCTCCAGGAGTGCGGGGACCCCTGTTAGTGGTCCAATGCGACTAGGAGTCGTTGTTGGTGTTGCTGCTGCCACAGCTCCTTGAACTCGACCGGAGTCAGGTAGCAAAGAGAACTGTGGAGACGTTCATTATTGTATTCGTGACGCCAGTCCTCGAGGAGCACCTGCGCTTCGAGCAGTGACTCGAACAGGTGGCCGTTCAAGTACTCATCGCGGAGCCGTGAGTTGAACGATTCGATGTGTCCGTTCTGCCAGGGTGAGCCCGGGTCGATGAACGTGGTGGACGCGTTGTTGAACTTGCACCAGTCGGCAATGGCGAAGGCGGCGAACTCGGGCCCGTTGTCGCAGCGCAGGTAAGTCGGTGCGCCGTGTTTCGCCACGAGTCCGTCGAGCACGTTCATCAGATCATCAGCGGTGATGGAGCGCTGGACGTGAACGGCCAGGCATTCGCGCGTGAAGATGTCTTGGATGTTGAGCAGTTTGAGTTGGCGTCCGTCCCTCGTCTCGTCGAACTGGAAGTCCATGGCCCAGATCGCGTTCGGTCGGATCGGGCTCATGGCCCCGACGTGCAGCCCGAGTCCGCGCAGCGGTTTCTTGCGCTTGCGATAGGGGACTTTCAGGCCTTCTAAGCGCCAGAGACGTTGGATGCGCTTCTTGTTCACGCGGTGTCCTTCGCGGCGTCGGTGCTGACAGGCCCGCTTCCAGCCCCAGCGGGGATGGTCCTTGGCGAAGGCCACCAGCCAGCGGCGGAGTTCCTTCTCGTCGTCAGTGGGTGGCGGCACCTCGAGGCGCTGGGTGGAGCGGTGTTGACCAACGACGCGGCAGGCTCTACGTTCTTTCACCCCGAACGTCTCTTCGAGCATGTTGACTGCTCGACGACGGGCGTTCGGGGTTAGAAGTTTCCCTTGGCGACCTCTTTCAGCATGTCGACGTCGAGGGTCAGGTCGGCGACGATTCGCTTCAATCGGCCGTTCTCGTTCTCGAGTTCCTTCAGGCGCTTGGCGTCGTTGGCCTTCATGCCGCCGTATTGCGCCTTCCATCGATGCCACGTCGACTCGGCAATCTCGAGATGCCGGCAGACCTCGGCGAGGTCCTTGCCTTCATTCAAAAGCTTGTCGCCCTCGGCGAGCTTTCTGATCACCTGTTCGGGGGTGTGATGCCGTTGCTTCATTGCTGTCCTCCTGGCTCCATTCTGGAGCATCGGGACTCTTAGTTGCGCTGGATCATTTCAGAGGGGCCTCCGCACCGTCCAGGGGACCCCGGATAGTGAACCATTTGGCCCTGACCCCGAATAGTGGCTGTGATCTACCTGGAGGTAGTCATGCCATGCGCTCCTTCTCAGTTCGTCGACGTTCGCTAGTGGTCGCAATTAGTCAAATTACTGGGGTTTCAATTCGCCGACGTTCGGTTACGACCTTACGTAGCCGTCGGCGTTGCTAAAGCAATGCTCTTGCACATTGTGCACTTCACAGATCGTCGAGTCCAGGTCGATGGTCATGGGGTTCTTGCCGGGTCCGGCCCCGAGGGCCCAGGCGCCGGTCAGAAGCGTCTCGGCGACCGAGTCGAGTTGGCGCACGTGACCGAAGCTGAAGCCGCGTAGGAACGTCCCGAGCGTCGAGGGCGCCATCACTCGGTGGGCAAGAACCGCCGAGGTCGAACCCGAACACAGCACGTCGGCGTCGTCGATGTAGGTCCTCCGATCACCAGCGAGTGCGCCAGGGTTGCGACGCTCCTCCCGGGGAACGAGGAAATGGAGATCGTATCGTCGCAGAGTTGCTCGAGACCGAGCTTCTCGCTGAGCAGACCAACCAGAGCGAGGCCCGCGTTGGCGACCGCGTGGTCGTCGTCTAACATCACCGACAGGTCCGATGGAGTGTGTAAAGATTGCATCGAAAAGGTGTCCTCCTTTTCAGGTAAAACTTGGTGTAGAGACTCCAGTTCTACCTGATGGGGACACTTTTTGTGCGTATGGTCAGGCCTTCAGACCAGTACTTTCACGGTGGATCCAGGTTAAAGTTCACGGTTAACTCGTTGGCGGGTCGTCCCCAACGAACTCCTCGAGTTGCGACTTGAACGCTCGATCTAGGGGCAGTTGGAACACTCGGCCGTTCAAATTCATACCGCTGGATCGTTCTCGAATTGATGAGTTGAGGCGAGAACGGTGCCACCGCGAGCCCCATACGCGTCGAAGCCACGATGCAAGATTGAAACCCTAATCAGAGTTCCAGTGGGGGAGACCTCCCACGACAAACCAATCAACACGGCTTATCGTGGGAGGCGTGGGGTTTGGGATAAAACTGGCGACCAGCGACACGTCCTATTGCACGCCGTGAAAAAACCCAAAAGATGTAAGGACATTAGCACGACTAGTACTCTTGATGTAGTTATGCGTGCGCTCACGGGGTCATACGGTCGTGATTCGGGGCGAGCCTTGTTTGGTTTTTGATCGAACCGGAATGCGTCGCGTCGTGCCGCGCGGGATGAGGGTGGGTTGCAACGTATGGTGAACAGCGCTTTGGCGGTGTGAGTCGATGCGATCGATCAGGGTTCCCACGGCGAGGCGTCCCATTTCTTCTCGAGGTTGGTTCACTGTGGTCAGGTTAATTGGGTGCAGACTCGACACCAGGGTGTTGTCATAACCAACGATGGACATTTCATTGGGAAAGGTAATGCCCCCCTGCTCCAGTCGATCCATGGCACCCAACGCCACGCGGTCATTGAACGCGAAGACTGCGGTTGGTCGCCGTCTCATTTTGAGAATCGATTCGGCCGCGTCGGCACCCCCTTTTTCGGCGTAACCGCCCATGATGACGTGGGGTGTCAAACCCAACGCTTCCATGGCGTGCCAATACGCGGCGCTGCGAGGCCGAGACGACAACTCCACCCCACCGTCAATGTGGAGAATTCGGCGATGTCCCAGTTCAAAAAGGTAATTGACAACGAGCTCGGCTCCTCGCTGGTTGTCAGCGTTAACGGTGTCAATCGAGGGCACGCGAATATAGTTGCCGGTCACGAGTGTGGGGACTTGTTGGGAGATGCCGACCAACTTGGAGTCGTCAATCATGGACGACACCAAGATCACACCGTCGACTCGGTATTCGAGAAACGATTCGACGGTGCGTTCTTCATCTTCCGGGCGCCGACCTCCGGTTCCGATGAGCAGTCGGTAGCCGTGCGAGTCGGCCTCGACTGCTATTCCTTCGAAGACCTCCGCGAAGTACGCATCGTGGAGGTCCTGCAACATGATGCCCAGCGTTTTATTGGTGTGTGACGCTAGGGCCCTCGCGGCGGCGTTGGGTCGATAATTGAGCTCGGCTGCTGCGTTCAGTACCCTTTCTCGTCGTTCGGTACTTACGTGGGGTTCACCTCGGAAAACGAGGGAGACAAGCGCCCGCGACACCCCCGCCAGTTTTGCCACATCCTCCATGGTCGGAGCGGAACGCTTGACACGCTTCTTAGGTCTTGCTACCATCTCACCATTACACCATGTAGAGCGCTCTAAATGTAGCGGCTGCGGAGTGAGAAAGTTCGGGGGATCTTTCACTATGGGGGGCGATTTCAAACTGGCCGGCGCGCCCATTACGTGGGGCGTGTGCGAGGTTCCGGGGTGGGGCGAACAACTTCGGGCGCAGCGCGTACTGGAGGAAATGTCGTCGCTCGGCCTGACAGCTCTCGAAGTGGGACCGGTGGGCTATCTCGGAAATACGCCCGATGAGATCAAGTCGCGCGTTGAAGCATTCGGCATGTGCGTGGTCGGAGGTTTCGTTCCGTTGGTGCTGCATCGTAAAGACGAATGGGAGCGAACTCGTCGTGAAGCTCGAGACGTGGCGGCGCGCTACAGCGCTGCGGGGGCGACAAACTTCGTCACCGCGGTGGTCAAGGACGCGCAATGGGGCACACCCGAACCGCTGAGCGAGGATGAATGGGAACACCTCGCGTGGGCGCTGGGCGAGATCGATGATCTATGTGCGGATTATGGCATGCAACAAGTGCTACATCCCCACGTCGGCACCCTGATCGAGACATCCGCCGATATTGACGAGATTCTTCGCCGCACGAATGTTCAGTTTTGTTTCGACACCGGTCACCTGGCAATTGGGGGTGTTGACGGGGTCGCCTTCGCGAGAGAGAACCACGACCGGGTGGCGCACGTGCATCTCAAGGACGTGCGGCTCAAGATGGCCAACGCCGTGTTGGACCGGACGTTGTCGCTCGTCGATGCGACCCGCCAGGGCTTCTTTTGTTCACTCGGCGAGGGTGACGTGCCCATCGTTGGAATCATCGAGGAATTGCGGCGTCACGGTTACGACGGGTGGTACGTCTTAGAACAGGACCTGACGATTGAGTCGGCATCGGAGTCCGGATTGGCACTCGAATCGGCGCGTCGCAGCATTGCGTTCCTCGAACGTGAATTGGATATCCAGATCATGTCGAATTAGTCGCTCCACCCATGTGGGCGAAGGCCCCCCCAATTAACCATAAAAAGAAAGAGGAGTAAGGGATGAAAATGAAGATGAGAGCTCGCCTTGGCGTTATCTCAGCTGCTATCGCTTTAGTGAGTATGGTCGCCGTTCCAATGGCGGCTTCCACTTCAGTGACGGCTGCTGGTGCGTCGAGCGTAAGGTGCCCGTATAGGTTTGCGGTAATCACCCACGGTGATAATGGCAGCTTCTGGTCGGTCGTCTACAAGGGCGCCAAAGCAGAAGCCGCGACCTTGGGTTGCAAACTGACTGAAGTGTACGGTTCCCAGCAGCAAGGTCAGGCCAATCCCGACGACAACGCGGAGAACGCCCAGATTCAAGACGCCATCAACGCCCACGTGAACGGAATTGCGGTCTCCGACCACGATCCGGCGCTGATGAACCCGACTCTGGCGAGGGCGGTCAAGGCGGGCATTCCAGTCGTCCTGTTGAACGCCGGTTGTGACAACACCGACATTGCGGCGTCGCGCGCCTTGACCTGTGTGGGTCAGCCCGAGACGTTGGCGGGCGAGCAATCCGGTATCAAGTTCCTGTCGATGCATGACACGAATGTCTTGTGCGTCATTCACCAGTCGGGCCAGAACCTCTTGGACCGATGCAACGGTGTGGCCCAAGGCTTGGGCGTGAAGTCGTGCAAGACCGGCAACGCGCCTTCTTCAGGTCCCGCGTGCACTGAGCTGATTTTGTCAACGCCGAATGCGGCGAGTAACCCGACGACTGCTGATTCGCAGATCATCTCATACTTGCAAGCGCACCCGGGGATCAACGCGGTCATGACACTGAATAACGCGATTGCCACTGCTCTGATTACTCTCAAGCCACCGAAGAAGGTGAAGGCCATTGCAACCTTCGACCTCAACTCCGGGGTCCAGTCCGACATCGCGAATGGGTCGCTAGCCTTCGCGGTGGACCAGCAGCAGTTCCTTCAAGGGGCGGTGCCCATCGACATCTTGTACTTGGACAACAAGTACGACGGCCAGGCGCTCGGCGGCGGTACGACGGTCGCTTCGGGGCCGCTGCTGGTGACCAAGGCCAACTTGGCCAAGGTCTCCAAGGCCATAGCGGCGGGTATTGACTGAGCACTGGTGCTTCATTGGTAGTGGGGGCGGCCGACGTGTCGTCCGCCCCCACTACCGGGGCGAAACGTCGCAATAACGTCGCAATATTGACCTGATAATAAAGAGAAGTGGGACAATGGTAGAAATATCGGACACGCCGTCCGTGGACACCACGGAAGTTGGTGATGAACGCCTCGAGAAGTTGAGTTTCGTCACCCGGATGTTGAAGAAACCCTCACTAGGTGCCGTCGTTGGGACTATTACAGTCTTCGTCCTCTTCGCATTCTTCGACGCTACGCCCAATCATCTATGGCTCACCCAAACCGGTCTCGCTTCCTGGAGTACCACCGCCGCGTTCTTCGGCATTATGGCGGTTCCCGTGGGCATGTTGATGATTGGGGGAGAATTTGACCTTTCGACCGGCGTGATGACCGGAGCCACCGCAATCCTGATGGCCGTGTTGATGAACAACCTTCACTGGAACGCGTGGCTCGCGGTCTTCGCCACACTAATCTTCGCCGGACTTATAGGCTTCATTAACGGATACGTTGTCGTACGGACGAAACTTCCCAGCTTCATCGTCACCCTGGCAACATTCTTCATCCTGCGTGGGATATCGATCGGCGGCGTCTTGCTGGTCAACAGTGGGTCCACTCAGATCTCCTTGACGGGCGCTCATTACGGTGGGCTGCACTCGCTGCAGGTTCTCTTTGGCAGTAGTTTCCTCTCATCGTCGGCTCTGCCAAACGGCTACTCCACCGCGATCTTGTGGTTTGTGGGAGTGACCCTGATCGGCGTATGGATATTGGGTCGCACGCGCTTCGGTAATTGGGTGTACGCCGTGGGCGGTGATATCAACGCCGCTCGCAATATCGGTGTACCGGTGCAGCGCACCAAGATCTCCTTATTCATGGGTACCTCGTTCGCCGCAGCGCTCGTGGGCATCATCTCCTTCGCCCAGTCCTCGTCGGCGGTGTCGGAGCAGGGAGTGGGCTACGAGTTCTACTACATCATCGCCGCCGTGGTCGGCGGTTGCCTCTTGAACGGTGGTTACGGATCGGTCTTCGGTGCCGCTCTCGGTGCGTGCATTATCGGAATGGCTTTCGAGGGGGTCATCTACGCCGGTTGGGACAGTTCTTGGGACTTCACTTTTCTCGGAATCATCTTGTTCCTCGCAGTGGCGGTCAACATGTACGTCTTCGTTCGTGCCCAGAAAGCTCGTCACTGATGACCCGGCCCCTCCTCAGTATCTCCAACGTGTCGAAGTTCTACGGCAACGTCATCGCGCTCAGCGAAGTGTCACTGGACGTGTACGCGGGACAAGTGACCTGCGTCCTCGGCGACAATGGAGCAGGAAAGTCGACGCTGATCAAGATCTTGTCGGGCGTGGTCACCCTTGATTCGGGTTCGTACCGGTTCGAGGATGAGCCGGTCAGCTTTTCGGGACCTCGCGAGGCGCAAGACGCGGGAATCGCCACCGTGTTCCAGGACCTCGCGACGGTCCCGCTGATGTCGGTGTGGCGCAACTTCTTCCTGGGTAATGAGTTGACGCTGGGCAGGGGACTGATGTCGCGTCTCGACATCAACCGCGCCAAGGGCATCGTGCGCGAAGAAATGCAGAAGATGGGGATCGACGTCCGCGATCCGAATCAGAATGTCGGCACCTTGTCGGGTGGTGAACGCCAGGCCATGGCCATCGCTCGAGCCGTGTACTTCGGCGCCAAGGTGCTGATCTTGGACGAGCCGACCTCCGCGCTGGGGGTGCGACAGTCCGGCATCGTTCTGCGCTACATCGTTCAGGCACGCGAGCAGGGAAAGGGCGTGGTGTTCATCACCCACAACCCTCATCACGCCTTCCCCGTCGGCGACCGCTTCGTGCTCCTGCGACGAGGCAAATTGATGGCCACCATTGAAAAGGAACAGACGACGATCGAAGAGCTCACGCGGATGATGGCAGGCGGACCTGAATTGGAGCAATTGGCTCACGAGCTCAGTCTCGCTACTCGAAAGAAATCCGGGGAATAGGGCCGGGGTCGTTGGTCGCGCCGCGATGAACGACCCCGGATTCCGGGCAATGGATGAAATGAAGGAGAACTCAACGATGAAGCGTATCCGCGTGGGAGTCATCGGCTTCGGCTGGATGGGACGAGCCCACAGCCGAGCACTACGACGGCTGCCGACGGTATTCCCCGATCGGGGCCTGTCTCCGCAGTTAGTGGTGTGTGCCGACGCGGACGAGCGTGCTCGCCAGGTGGCGCGAGAGGGGTTCGGCTTTGAGCGAGTGACCGCTGATTGGTCAGAGGTCATTTCGTCCGATGATGTCGAAGTGGTGTACATCGCGGCGCCCAACATGCTGCACGTGCAGCTGATCGCGGCCGCGGCCGCGGCCGGCAAGGACGTCTTCTGCGAGAAGCCGGTGGGGGGTACGCCCGCCCAGACCCTGGCCGCGCTCGAAGCCACCAAACGTGCGGGGGTCCTGTCGGGGGTGGGCTACAACTATCGTTGGGCTCCTCTGGTGCAGGAGGCGAGGTCGATGGTCGCATCCGGCGAACTTGGCGATATCACCAATTACCGTGGTCGCTTCTTGTCGATGTACGGATCGAATCCACTGGGACTGTTGACGTGGCGATACCTCGTCAGCGAAGGGGGGTACGGCGTCACCTCCGACCTTCTCTCGCACGCGGTGGACCTGGCCGAATATCTCATCGGACCGATGACTTCGGTGGTCGCACAAACGGCCACGTTCATCACCCATCGGCCGCAACCTTCAGCTCAAGCGTCGCACTACGTGGCGGGTGGGGTGGATGATCCCATGGGCGAAGTGACCAACGAGGATTACGTGGGCCTCCTGAGCACGTTCGCCAATGGCGCTCGTGGCACGTTTGAGTCGAGTCGTTCCATGGTCGGTCCGGAAAGCCAAATGGCTTTCGAGATCCACGGGACCAGAGGTGCGGTGGCGTGGAACTTCGAAAGAATGAATGAACTTCAGTACTACCGGCCCGAGGATGGACGTCACGCTGGTTACCGGACGATCCTCGCTGGTGATCGTTTCGCCTACCATGGGAACTTTGTTCCGGGCTCGGCCAACGGTATTGGTTTCGAGGATCTCGTGACAATCGAGGATCTCGAATTTATGGACGCCGTGGCTCATCGACGACCGTTTCATCCCGATTTCAATGACGCGTTGCGCTACGTGTCGGTTCAAGCCGCGATTCTTCGTTCGGCCGCGAATCGACAATGGGAAGAGATTGGCTCGGTGGACGTGCCATGACAACGAGGCGATTGACCATGGCCGATGCGCTCGTGCATTGGCTGATGGCGCAAAAGACGGTAGTCGAGGGGGAGCAGGTATCTCTTTTCCCCGGGGTGTACGCGATCTTTGGTCACGGTAATGTAACGAGCTTGGGCCACGCGCTGGAGCAGGTCCAAGACGAATTTCCTACGTGGCGTGGGCAAAACGAGCAGGGGATGGCCTTGGCGGCGGTCGCGTTCGCTAAAGCCACCCGGGCCCAGCAGATCATGGTGGCCACCACTTCGATCGGGCCGGGCGCGTTGAACATGGTGACGGCCGCCGGCGTCGCCATGGCCAATCGCTTACCAGTACTCCTGCTCAGTGGTGACACCTTCGTGAGTCGCGCGCCGGACCCCGTGTTACAACAGATTGAAGTGGACGGCTCGCCGTCGACGACGGTGAACGACGCGTTTCGTCCGCTGGTGACATTCTGGGACCGCATCGCGCATCCTCAGCAGCTGTTAACGTCGCTGCCCGCGGCACTCGTCGCTCTTACCGATCCGGCCCGCCGGGGGCCGGCCTTTTTGGCATTGCCCCAGGACGCCCAGGGTTTCGCGTGGGATTTCCCTGAGAGTTTCTTCGAATCGACCGTGCACACCCTGCAGCGACTCCGACCCGATGTCCACGCACTGACCCGCGCGGCGGACGCTCTTCTTCACGCTCAACGTCCGGTCATCATTGCCGGTGGTGGGGTGCACTATTCATTGGCGGAGGGCGAACTGGCAACGTTCGCCGCGCGCCACGGCGTACCAGTGGTCGAGACGGTAGCGGGGCGTTCCTCACTCGCCGGTGACGATCCGTTCTGGATCGGGCCGGTGGGGGTGACGGGCTGGGATAGTGCCAACGACGTGGTCGCCACGGCCGACCTGGTGCTCGCCATCGGTACTCGCTTGGGTGAC
Organism: Acidimicrobiaceae bacterium; assembly: GCA_003136415.1. GTDB lineage: Bacteria > Actinomycetota > Acidimicrobiia > Acidimicrobiales > RAAP-2 > RAAP-2. Next base: position 9,741 of record PLEI01000034.1, read on the forward strand.
TTCGTGACCGGCTCGGGCAGTGTCTTGAGTCCCGAGTCCGTGGTGCTGGGTGTCAACACGTCGCGATTTGACGCCATGAAACGAAAGTCGATCATGGTGGTGGGCGACGCCCGCGAGACCCTCTCGGAGCTGTCGACCGCCTTGGGGGGGTACCGCGCGCCCGCGCAATGGACGTCCGCCGCCCGAGCCGGAGCGGATGGACAGCTGAAGCGTGTGGCGCAGCTCAACGACCGCGTCGCGGACGTGGCGAGTTACGCGCAGGTGGTCGCGGCGATCAATGACGAGGCCTCGGTCGACGACTACGTTCTGACCGCCTCGGGTGGTCTGCCCGGGGAGCTCAACATGAATTGGATTGCGCGCGCGCCCTCGACGTTCGACTGCGAGTACGGATTCTCGTGCATGGGATACGAGATCGCGGGAGGCTGGGGCGCCGCCATGGCCCGTCGTCGAGGCCGGGTCTTCGCGCTCGTCGGCGACGGCTCGTACATGATGATGAACAGCGACGTCTTCTCATCGATCCTCTCGGGTCATCCGATGGTCGTCGTGGTGTGCGACAACGGAGGATTTTCGGTCATTGATCGTCTTCAAGTGGACCAGGGCGGCGTGCCGTTTAACAACCTGTTGAAGGATTGCCGTGGCAATTCGGCGGCGCGCGTTGATTTCGCGGCGCACGCCGCCGCGATGGGTGCGGAGTCGCGCCACGTCACGTCAATTGTCGAATTGCGTCAGGCGTTGAGCGACACGCGCGAACTGACGCGAACCGTGGTGCTCGTCATTGAGGTTGACGCACACGCGTGGAGCGAAGGTGGCTCGTTCTGGGAAGTGGGCTATCCCCGGAGCAGTTCGCGGCCCGAAGTCCAAGAAGCAGCTGCTCGGATGTCCCAAGCCGTGCTCCAGCGAGACGAGCGCAGGCGCGTATGAGCAACCGACCCCTGCGAATAGTGATCCTTGGCGCCGGGCGCATTGGCTCGCTGCACGGCGAAATTGTGGCCCACGAGACCCCCGGGGCCCAACTGGTAGGGGTGAGTGACATTTCGTCGGTCGCCGCGTCGACCCTGGGCCAACGCTTGTCCGTACCCGTCATGACGCTTGACGAAGCCTTGAGTCGTAGTGACGTCGACGCGGTCGCGGTGTGCACCTCCACCGATACCCACGTGGACACGATACGTCGCGTCGCACACGCGGGCAAGGCGATCTTCTGCGAGAAGCCGATCTCGCTGGACCTCGCCCGCGTCGATGAGGCGCTCGCGGCGGTCGACGAATGTGGCGTCCCCTTTATGGTGGGTTTCAACCGACGGTTTGATCCTTCTCATCAGGCGGTGCGCGACGCCGTGATTGCGGGCGACGTGGGTGAGGTCCACGTAGTGCGTATCACTAGCCGCGACCCGGCTCCGCCGCCCCTGGAGTACATCAAGGTGTCGGGGGGCATCTTCTTGGATATGACGGTGCACGATTTCGATATGGCTCGCTTCCTCACGGGATCAGAGGTGGTGGAGGTCTTCGCCCAGGCGGCGACGCGAGTGGATCCGGCGATCGGCGAGAGCGGGGACTTCGACACCGTGGTGGTGAACCTTCGACACGCGGATGGCGCACTGAGCGTGATCGACAATTCTCGTCAAGCGGTCTACGGCTACGACCAACGCGTGGAGGTATTTGGTTCGCGCGGCGTTGCCGCGTCCCAGAATTGGCGGCTGCACTCCGCGGTGACGATGGGCGCGAACGGCGGGACCAGCGCGCCCCTGCAGAACTTCTTTCTCGAGCGCTACCGACAGAGCTACCAACGAGAATGGCGATCGTTCGTCGACGCGGTGACTAATGGTTCGCCGTTGCCCGTGACGGGTGCGGACGGTCGCGCTCCGCTGGTACTGGGTATCGCCGCGCGAATGTCCGTGGAAAGCGGCCGGACGATTGCGGTCAGTGAAGTGACGTGAGCTCGTTACGGGCGATGGATCGAGTTATTCGATCTCGAGGGTGATGTCGAAACTATAGTGGCGCGCCAGATAGATGTGGTGTCCGAACTCGACGCTTCGATGGTCCACGTCGCGCGCGACACGATCCATCGTCAAGACCGTTTCGGAGCGCGAGGTTTGTAAGAGTTTCGCCTCGCGTGGGGCAATGGGACGCGCGCCGATTTCTTGACTCGCGGAGTGAAAGCGAATACCACTCGATCTCATGAGAGCGTAGAGTCCCTGACTGTTGAGCAGGGCCTTCGTGGGGATCTCCGAAAGGACGTTCAGTGGGATGTAATTCTCCATCAGGGCAAGGATCAGGCCCTCGGCCGACCTCAGACGTTCGATGACGATGACGTTCGCGCCGACCTCGATCTCGAGGGACTTGGCGACATCCTCGAGTGCGGGAAGAACCTCGAGGCGCGTGGTCCGCGTACTCGGTCGACGGCCCGTCGCCTCCAGCGCTTCGTAGAAACTGCTGAGCGATGCGGGACGGTGGATTCGTTGCGGGGCCACGACGGTACCAATCCCGCGGCGTCGCACGACCATTCCCTTCAGGGCGAGCTGCTGAATCGCCTGACGAACTGTCGGGCGCGAGACGTTGAGAAAGTCAGAGATCTCCAATTCACTCGGTATCGAGTCGCCGGGACCGTAAACGCCACTGTCGATGGCGTCCTGGAGTTGAGCCGAGATTTGGTAGTACAGGGGAATGGGGTTGGTGTGGTCGAGCTGAGTGAATGGCATGTTCGTCATGAGTGGGCCTTCGAGGTAGCGATAGCGGACACTGTAGCGAGTACGGGTAAGTTATCTGGTTGTCAGGACATTAACTTGACTTATGTAAACGCCGTCAATAGACTCGGGACATTGATGGCGTGACCGGGGTCGGGAAATCTAGGCCCACGAGGTATTTCGTCGTGCCACCGGCCTCAGAAGTTCCGAGAATGAACAGAAGGGTAATACGCAATGACCGCCATCCCCGGGCCACTCGACCTCATTGCGATGGGTCGAGTTGGTGTTGACATCTACCCGCTCGAAATTGGAGTGCGTCTGGAAGACGTCGAGACCTTTGGTAAGTATCTCGGCGGGAGCGCGACCAACGTGGCCGTGGCGGCGGCTCGTCTGGGACACCGAGCGGCGGTCATTACTCGCACCGGTGACGACGCCTTCGGTCGCTTCGTGCATCAGGCCCTGCGCGAACTGAACGTCGGCGATCAGTATGTTTCATCGGTGAGGACGTGGCCGACTCCGGTCACTTTTTGTGAGATCTTTCCTCCGGACAATTTTCCCCTCTACTTCTACCGCACGCCGACGGCGCCCGACCTTCAGATTCGTGGCGACGAGCTGGACTTGGACGCCATTCGGGCCGCGCGGATCTTCTGGACCACGGTGACGGGTCTGTCGCAGGAGCCGAGCCGCGCTGCTCACCACGTCGCGTGGGAGGCCCGTGGGCGTCGTCCCCGCACTATTTTGGACCTCGATTATCGACCGATGTTCTGGGAGTCGCGCGCCGAGGCGCGCGCGCAAGTCGAGCGCGCCCTCGCGCACGTCACTATCGCGGTCGGCAATCTTGACGAGATGTTGACCGCGGTGGGCGAGGACGATCCCGTTCGCGCCGGCTCCGCGTTGCTCGAACGAGGAATTGAGTTGGCGATCATTAAGCAGGGTTCCCGGGGAGTATTGGCCATGACCGCCGAAGAGTCGGTCGAGGTCAATCCGCTTCGCGTCGAGGTCGTCAATGGTCTGGGAGCGGGTGACGGCTTCGGGGGTGCGCTGTGCCACGGCCTCCTGAGCGATTGGTCGCTGGGGCGCATCATTTCCTTCGCCAATGCGGCGGGCGCCATCGTCGCGAGTCGATTGGAATGTTCGACGGCGATGCCCACCGTGGTCGAAGTGGAGGACCTATTGAGTGGAGCGACATCGTGAGAGACATCGTGAGAGACATCGACACTCGTGAGATCAGCGAGACTCGGGCGCAGCGACCCGAAGCTATTCGTGACGCCGCCGCGTCACGTCGACGCGGTCCCCGGCTCGCCGGCGACGGTCGGTTGATGCTGGTAGCCGCGGATCACCCGGCGCGCGGGGCACTGGGCGTGCGCGACGTGCCGCGCGCCATGTCCAATCGTCGTGAACTCCTGAGTCGCCTGGTCGAGGCGCTGTCGCGTCCCGGGATGGATGGAGTGCTCGGTAGCGCCGACATTCTTGAGGACCTGCTGTTAATGGATGCCCTCGAGGACAAGGCCGTGTTTGCCACTATGAATCGCGGCGGGCTGATGGGGTCGAACTTCGAACTTGACGATCGCTTTACGGCATACGACGCGAAGAAGATTGACAAGATGAACTTCGACGGTGGCAAGATGCTCCTTCGAATCGACCACCAGGATCGAGGGACCGCATCAACGCTCGAAGCGTGCGGTCGTCACATTTCGGCTCTCGCCGGACGGGGCTTGATCGCCATGGTCGAACCATTTATCTCTCATCGAGTCGACGAGAGGGTGAAGAACGATTTGAACCCCGATGCCGTGATGCTGTCGATGGCGATTGCTGCAGGATTGGGCAACACCAGCGCCTATACCTGGTTGAAGTTACCCGTCGTCGATGACATGGAACGGGTGATGACCGCCGCGACGCTGCCCACCCTGTTGTTGGGAGGTGATCCGACGGCGGCGCCCGACGAGACGTACGCGAAATGGGCCACCGCCCTTGCCCAGCCCGGAGTGATCGGACTGGTCGTCGGTCGCGCCTTGTTGTACCCACCCGATGGCGACGTCACGGCGGCCGTCGACGCCGCGGTACGTCTGGTGCACGGGTCGGGCGTCGACTCGTGACATCGTCTCGGCAACTTCATTATCCCCGCGGAACGTTAGCCTCCGGCCCGTGGTCCCTCGAGATGACTCCCGCGAAGGCGAAGTGGGATTGGACATCGTTGCGCATCGCCGACTTGGCCGCCGGAGAATCGCTCGAGTTCAATACCGAGGGCGAGGAGATGCTCGTTCTGTCTTTGTCGGGATCGGTTGACGTCGAGTCGGGATCCGACCACGCCCACGTCATTGGCCGACCCGACGTGTTCTCGGGCGTGAGCGACTTCGTCTACATTGCGTCGCGACGACCAGTACGGCTTACCTCGTTGACGGGTGGTCGCTTCGCGGTGCCGGGTGCCCGCTCGGAATCGTCGCGTCCGTTCGCGTACCAGCCCAAGGGGGCGATTGAGGTGGAATATCGAGGTGCGGGTCGCTGCTCTCGCCGGGTCGTCAATATGTGCACCGACCAAACGTTCGAAGCCGATCGCATCATCGTGTGCGAAGTAGTGACCCCGGGTGGAAACTGGTCGTCGTATCCTCCGCACAAACACGACGAGTACGGACCCGAGGAGTCCGTACTCGAGGAGATTTACTACTTCGAAGTCAACGGCGCCGGCCATGGCGACGCCATGGCCTACCAGCGCGTCTACGGCACGTCCGCTCGTCCGATTGATCTATTGGCGGAAGTGCGCGATCGCGATCTCGTTCTGGTTCCCCACGGTTGGCACGGTCCCACCATGGCGGTACCCGGGTATGACGCGTATTTCTTCAACGTCATGGCGGGCCCGGGTGCGCGAGCGTGGCGTATCTGCGATGACCCCGCCCACAGCTGGATCCGCAACGAATGGGCCAAGGAAGAGCTCGATCCCCGAGTGTTCCCCTCCGACTGAGATTTTGCATCCTCGAGTCGCACCGCCGTACTCCGCGTACTACGAAAGGAAGAGAATGAAGACCATCGGCCACTGGATTGGTGGACAGCACGTCACCGATGTCACATCAAGAGTGAGTCCAGTCTGGAATCCCGCGAAGGGAGTCCAACAGGCAGACCTACAACTCGCGAACCTTGATCTGGTCAACGCCGCCGTGACCTCGGCCTCGAACGCGTTCGTTTCGTGGGGGCAGTCATCATTGAGCCAGCGAACCAAGATTCTATTTGAGTTCCGCGAGATTGTGAACAGTCGGATCGATGAATTGGCCCTCGTCATCTCCGACGAGCATGGCAAGGTGGTCTCTGACGCTAAAGGCGAGGTGCAGCGTGGGCTCGAAGTGGTCGAGTTCGCCTGCGGGATCCCGACTCTTCTGAAGGGCGAGTATTCGGACCAGGTGTCCGGCGGCGTCGACCTTTTTTCCTATCGCCAACCACTCGGCGTCGTCGTCGGCATTACTCCCTTCAACTTCCCGGTGATGGTGCCGATGTGGATGTTCCCCATCGCCATTGCGACTGGTAACACCTTCATACTCAAGCCCAGCGAGCGCGACCCCTCAGCGTCATTACTGCTCGCCGAGATGTGGAAGCTCGCTGAACTTCCCGACGGTGTTTTCAATGTGGTGCAGGGTGACGCGCTGGCGGTTAACGCACTCCTCGATCACCCCGACGTGGCGGCAGTGTCGTTCGTCGGATCGACTCCCATTGCCCGAGCCATTCACTCGCGAGCCGTGGCCAACGGTAAGAGAGTGCAGGCGCTGGGCGGCGCGAAGAACCATTCGATCATCATGCCCGATGCGGACCTGGAGTTCACCGCTAATCACCTCGTCGCCGCGGCCTTTGGTTCAGCGGGCGAGCGGTGCATGGCGATCTCGGCCGCCGTCGCAGTGGGCGACATCGCGACGCCACTTCTCGAAAGGGTGAGTGAGTTAGCTCGCGCGGTGAAAGTGGGGAGTGGTCGCGATCTCTCGAGTGAAATGGGCCCGGTCATCACCCGTGAATCTCAGCAACGCATCACGGACTTGATTTCCACCGGCGAGGCCCAGGGTGCCGACGTTCTCGTAGACGGTCGCGGAATCGTGGTTCCCGGATTCGAAGAGGGTTTCTACGTGGGTCCCACGGTCATCGACAATGTCACGACCAACATGGACGTCTACACGCATGAAATATTCGGACCGGTGCTGTCGACGCTGCGAGTGCAATCCGTTGACGAAGCGATTGAGCTCATCAATGCGAACCCCTACGGAAACGGCACCACTATCTTCACCTCGAGTGGTGAGTCCGCCCGGCGATTCCATCGCGAGGTTCACGTGGGCATGATCGGTATCAATGTTCCCATCCCGGTGCCAATGGCGTACCACTCATTCGGAGGCTGGAAGGACTCGCTCTTCGGTGACCACCACATTCACGGTCCGGAGGGCGTGCGCTTCTACACGCGGGCGAAGGCGGTCACCCAACGCTGGCCGACGCCTCAGTTGGAGTCGGGCGCAACGTTTTCCTTCCCGATTTCTCGATAGTATGACCGGGTTATTCATGATTTCGAGCGAGCAGCACGGGCGGCCGTCGCCCTGTTTCCGAGAGACCCAGGTGGTGATGAGATGACACGTAAACAGACGTTCGTGATTTTGGGTGGTGGCTTGGCCGGCGCCAAGGCCGCCGAAGCGCTGCGCACCGACGGTTTCGACGGGCGGGTCGTGCTCATCGGCGACGAGACTGAGCGACCCTACAACCGCCCCCCGCTGTCCAAGGACTACCTCCAAGGGAAATCGGAGAAGGAGAAGATCTATGTGCACCCGGAGCAGTGGTACGTCGACAACGATGTCGAACTCCGCCTCAACTGCCGGGCCACGGCCATTGATGGGGCGGCTCACCAACTGACCGTGCCGGCCGGCGAGAGAATCGATTACGACAAACTGCTGCTCACGACTGGCTCGTCCCCACGTCGTCTCAACCTTTCCGGAAGCGACCTTGACGGAGTGCTGTACCTGCGAGGAGTGGCCGATTGTGAGGTGATCAAGACTGCGTTCGTCACCGCGAAGCGAGTGGCGATCGTCGGGGCCGGCTGGATCGGCCTCGAGACCGCAGCCGCTGCTCGTGCCGCGGGTGTCGAGGTAACGGTGTTAGAGGCAGCGGAACTGCCCCTGGTGCGTGTACTCGGCCCCGAGGTCGCCGAGATCTTCCTTAACCTGCACGCCCGCCACGGGGTCACGATGCTGATGGGCGTTGAGGTGGCCGAGATCACTGGTGTGGACCATCGGGTGACCGGCGTCCGCCTCGCCGATGGCCGCCAGATTGACGCTGATGTGGTCGTCGTTGGCGTTGGCATTACCCCGAACACCGAGTTGGCTGAGGCGGCCGGCCTCACCATCGACAACGGGATTGTCGTCGACGAACATCTGCGAAGCTCGGATCCCGACGTGTTCGCGGCCGGTGACGTGGCCAACGCCTGGTACCCGTCGCTCGGCCGTCACCTGCGACTAGAGCACTGGTCGGCTGCCCTCAACCAGGGACCCGTGGCCGCGGCCAACATGATGGGCCGCGCGGTCACCTATGACCGTGTGCCCTACTTCTACTCCGACCAGTACGACCTGGGGATGGAGTACTCGGGCTTCGTCGACTCTGGCCATTACGACCAAATCGTCTTTCGCGGTGAGGTCACGGAAGGTAAGTACATCGTCTTTTGGCTCGAAGAGGGGCGAGTGCTCGCGGGCATGAACGTCAACGTGTGGGACGTCACTGATGCCATTGCCGACCTCGTTCGCTCGGGTGCCCAGATTGACGTCGATCGACTACGTGATACTGAAGTGGCTTTAGCAGATCTCCTCTAAGGCGCCCATCGCGTGTAGTGGCGAGGACCGCATTTTGGAAACTGCCGTTTTGATCTCGAACAGGGGGCCCCTGGATCTGGGAGACTTCAGTAGAGGCGTCCCTCGGATCGCGGGGGAGGTCGGACTCGGCTTGTTGTTGATTTACTAACTTCGTCACCCGCTGGTTCAAGAAGTGGCCGGGTCAGTGGTGATCGATCACCCGCAACGACGAGCTCGACGCTGCTGAGAATGCACGCACAGTGCCACAACGCCAAGAGCCTCTTGAAGCGATGCGCGTACGCGACTTCAGTCGCCAACTTGGTGGGGCCAGGGGATTGGAAACCCTGGCCCTTTACATGCCATGCGGTCCTTTTCAGTGTAATTAGGTGTCCGCTGGTGACCGTATTTGGCTGCAATATTAGGCATTTAGTTCGACGGTGTTCGGGGGTGACGAGCACGTCGGGTCAGCGAACAAAACGTGCTTGTCGGTGACCGCGAATGCATCACCCGTGATCTTCACGATCACGTCATCCAACGACTCGTTGCGGCGGGGCTCGGTTTACCAGGATTGCTGTCTTGGATCAGCGAACCAGCGGCGCTCACCCGAATCTATGAGGCGGTTGGGGTGCTCGATAAGACAATTCGAGAGATTGGTAACACGATATTCAGCCGCTCAATTTCGCCAGAGCATGCTCGGTCAGTGCATTCCCAGATCTCGGAAGTCGTGCGAGAGGTTCGCACTGCGCCCGAATTCGAGCCTCGTTGGGTTCATTGCGGGGGCGATGAACCCAACGACCGTCAACCTTGGGCTTGCCCGTGAGGACTCCATAGTCGAAGCCACGCGGTCATTATCAATCGGGATCGAGAATTGTGACCGAGTTGTCGAACCGAGGACCAAGTGTTGTCTCCAGTTGGGGATGATGCGAGTGATTCTTGAATTGAGGTGGATCCTGTCGCACCTGATCCACTCGGTCAATTACGTTGTAGATAAGCAGTTGGGAGACTTCTGATGCGCTGCAAAGGGTGGTTGATTCGTGATCACCGGACGAAAGGGATGACGTTGCCTGCTCGGACGTCATGTTCATCGGGGTTCCTGGCTGGCCGGCGTTTTCGTGTCGGCATCGCTCGTGGCGCAACGAGGACGTTAAGAGGACACTCGGGCCGGATTCATCCCCCTGCGCGACACCTGTTGGTGAGCCAAGGTTCGCCCTGATGTACCTTCGACGGCATCTCTGGTTGGCCGCGGCGGCGTGCACGGTCGTGGTCGGTTCAATGCGCTCGTTCTTCGCCGGCAATGTTGTGGCACGAAACAACGCCCAAACAGCGCACCAGTCCTTTGTCACGTCATCGGAGGAGATCGCCTCGACGCTGAAGCTGGCCATCCAGCACGAGCAGGACCTCGTAGTAAATGCGAGCGCATTCTTCGTTCGCAGTCTCGATCCGACCCAGGCGGAGTTTCAACAGTGGCTGACCGCTTCGCGTACCTTCGCGCAGTACCCCGAGCTGACGGGCATCGCTGAGGTGGTGGTGGTCCCGGCGTCGCGGTTGCGCGCCTTCGAAGTCCGGGCGGTGACTGATCCGGCGGGCACTCTCGCCGCTAACGGCGCCTTCCAGATCACTCCAGCGGGAGCGCGTCCCTACTACTGCTTGGCAAACGTTGCGCAGTCAAGGTCCGGGCGATCGGTGTCACCGGCGGGATTCGACTATTGCGACACGATTCTGGGTCCCCAATTCTTGAAGGCCAGGGACTCGGGCGAGGGCGCGTACTTGCCGTACGGGACGGGGAACAACGAAGAACTCGTCGTGGGAACTCCCATCTACACCACGGACGTCGTGCCAACGACGGTGCAGGCCCGCAGGGCCGACTTCATCGGATGGATCGGTACGCAGGTCGTTCCCAGCGAGCTCCTGGCCACCGCGCTCGCGAACCATCCGAGAACCGCAGTGGCGTTCGTGTACAGCGACGACTCCTCCGAGGTCACTTTCAAGGCCGGAGCGGCGCCGTCGAGTGCGCAATCGACAACCATTCAGCTCGACAACGGATGGCGCGTCCAAACATACGGTGCGCCGACTGTTGGCGGGGTGCTTGACAATGGCAACGCGCTCACCTTGTTGCTCAGCGGTCTTTTGCTCAGCTTGTTGTTGGCGATACTGATCTACGTGCTGGGCACCAGCCGCTCGCGGGCTCTGGCGATGGTGCACGAGCGTACCGACCAGCTGCAGCACCAGGCGCTCCACGACTCGCTCACCGGGCTCCCCAATCGGGCCTTGATTCTCGATCGAATCAATCAGATGCTGGCCCGCGCCCGACGAGACCACATCGAGTTGGCCGTGCTCTTTCTCGACCTCGACAACTTCAAGGACATCAACGACACCCTGGGCCACGACGCGGGCGATCAGCTCCTGGTCGGCGTCGGGGTCCGCCTGTCCAACGTGCTGCGCGAAGGGGACACGGTCGGACGCCTCGGTGGCGATGAGTTCGTCATATTGGCCGAAGGGGCCTCGTTGGCGCCCGGCGCCGAGGCAGTTGCCGAGCGGATCCTCGACGTGATGAAGACCCCCTTCGAGATTCCCGCCAGCGACGTTCCCCTGACCGTGACCGTCAGAATCGGCATCGCGGAGGGATTGCGGACCAAACCTGAGGAGTTGTTGCGCGACGCTGATATTGCGATGTATCGGGCGAAGAGTGTCGGTAAGCAATGTGCCGTGGTCTTTCTGCCCTCGATGCAGTTGGTCGTCGATGAACACCGCAATCTGGCAGTGGATCTCAGCGCTGGCTTCGAAGCTGATCAGTTCTACCTTGTGTACCAACCCACCATCGATCTCGCCACCGGAGCGTTCACCGGTGTCGAGGCGCTCTTGCGCTGGCGTCACCCAGTAAGGGGTGTCGTGATGCCCGACGACTTCATCCCGGCTCTCGAAGCGAGTGGCTTGATCGTTCCGGTTGGTCTGTGGGTGCTGCAAGAAGCCTGTCGCCAGGGCGCGACCTGGCACAGTCGGGGTCACCGTTTCGCGGTCTCAGTCAATATCTCGGTCAAGCAGTTGGAGCAGGATCGGATCGTCGACGACGTCCGCGCTGCATTGTTGGCCAGTGGCTTCGATTCCGCCAAACTGGTCTTGGAGATCACCGAGACCTCCCTGATGCATGACGTGGCCGCCACCATCCCCCGGCTCGAGGCGCTGAAGGAGCTGGGGGTGCATCTCGCCATCGATGACTTCGGTACCGGGTACTCATCGTTGGCGTACCTGCGACAGTTCCCGATCGACATCCTGAAGATCGACCGGAGCTTCATATCGGGAATCGTCGACACGAGGGAAGCCGCCGCCCTGGTTCATACCTTGGTTCAGCTGGGCAAGGTCCTGGGGCTCGAGACCATTGCCGAAGGCGTCGAGAGCGACGAACAGCGTCGCCAGTTGATCACCGAAAAGGTTGACACGGGACAGGGATTCCTCTTTTCTCGGCCGCTCGATGCGGAGGCGGTGGACCAGTTCTTGAAAGATTGGGAAGGTGAGACTGGATCGCCCTAGGAGAGAGGCGAAGATCTCATTGCTCGCAACGCCGGTGAGCGTTTGAATCGCCGGCAGTTACGCGGGAGAATCAATGGCCAGATGAATCCGTGGCGTCTGGTGCCGCCAACTAATCCTCCATCGAAATTCGGGTTACCCCCAAAGCGAGCCGCCAGTCGGATTATTGACGTCGGCCTGCGCCAGCAATGAATGGGCCGGGGCAATCTGCAGGTCACGTGGCAGCGTGCGCGAATGGCTCGTGACCCGTGACGAGTTCTTGGCGGCAGTAGCGGATCAAGAAGTGACCAACCCGGAGTGCTTCAAGATTGACGTTCCTCCTCGACCCGTCAGGGGCTACGCGAGAAGGGGTGCCTTTCGCTCCGACTTCGTTGATGACAATCGGCTCGGCTTCCAATACGGAGGTGCCATGAATGATCTCTTCATCGGACAGCCTTTCATTTAAGGCCTGTTCTTCACCAAAATTAGGTAACTAAACCGTGGGGCAGGTCAGTTGGCGAGTGAAGCATTGTCCGCGCTAGGCGAGATGACTGATCAGGCAATCGCGACGATTTGGAGTTCTCCTTTTCGCGTGAGGCGACACGACCATCAGGGGGCGGCCTCGCCATTTCTGCCTCTGTCCGTCAGTTGGAGAGGCGACGGACATGACACGCTAAACCCAAACGTGCCGGGCGGCACCGAATCCGGCGGCGCCCTGCACGTTGACTTCGAAGACGATTCGACGTGCGCCGAGCGACTTCGTTACTTGTGACCGACGGCCAGCATCTTCAGCAACACCGTCGCCGCTTCGGCCGACGACGCCGGGTTCTGGCCGGTGATGAGCGTGCCATCGACGACCACGTACGGCTGGAAGTCCACTGCGCCCTTTGAGTAGTGGGCGCCGCGTTCGACTAACACGTCTTCCAAGAGCTCGGGCACCACGTCGGTGAGGCCAACGGCGGACTCTTCGGAATTCGAGAACCCCGTCACGTTTCGATTGCTTAGAAAGTATCCTCCGGCGTCGGTCATGAGGTTCTTGAGCGCGATCGGCGCGTGACAGACCACGGCGATGGGCTTACCTTCGGCATCAAAGGCGGCGAGCAGCGCGAGTGAAACCGGGTCGTCGACCAGGTCCCACAAGGGGCCGTGACCACCAGGGTAAAACACCGCGCTGAATGAACTGGCGTCGACCTCGCTGAGTCGCTTGGTGGTCGACAACAACTTCTGTGTTGCGGGGTCGTCGTGGTAGCGCGCGGTGGCGTCGGTCTGGGCCGCGGCCTCGTCACTGGTCGGATCGATGGGAGCCTGGCCGCCCTTCGGCGATGCGAGCACCACCGTGGCGCCGGCATCGATGAGCTCGTAATACGGGGCTGCGAACTCCTCCAGCCAGAGTCCCGTCCTCTTCCCGCTGGCGCCCAACTGGTCGTGCGAAGTAAGAACCATCAAAACATTCATTGCATCCTCCTTGTGACTACGTGAACGAACCATTCGTTCGTGGTGCGACACCGCCTGGGCACTAAGCCCCGCCAGCGCCGTGAATTCCTCATTTCGATTCGGTGAGAGCCGCCTCGCGCGGCTCGTAGCGGCACCCGCGTCCGCACTGGAGACCAGGGTGATCGGGCCGGTGGGCACTCGAACTACAACCTTCGTGACAGGACATCGCAAACTCTCCATCTTGAAGAGGCGTAATGCCCGAACGGGCGACAATCGTCTAAATCGTCCGACCCGAACCTGGCGTCTCGTAACGAGGAATCGTTCCTCATTGCCAACGTACCAGTTCCCAGTCGAGAACCAAACAACGGGTTTTTCGTTGAACGGTGGGGCCGCCCGGGTCTTGATCCCGGCACCTTGAGCGTGTTTCCAGACGGTCACGTGAGGTCACGCAGCGTCAAAATTTGTTGGTCGCACGAAGGGGAACGTTCGCCTGTCGATGGCCAATTCAAGAGCAGCGCTCAGGCCGCCAAGCCACTACCCGTCGTCGATCCGGGCGTATCCCCGCTTGACAAGGCCTTCATGAAGAAGATCTACTCAATTTGACACCCTTCGAGTGAGCTGAATTGACTACATCTTCTTCATTTCTAGCGATTATGAATTGGTCTGGGTATTCCAGAGACGTCAACCCTCCCTCCATCGTCGCGACCGGGTTCACGCGAGCCGGGAACGGGTGAATCAGAGAATAAACGCAAACCCCCAATGTCTATTAGGCCAGCAGACTTTCGGGTTGAGATCTATCCCCTGACACCGAATAAGAGCAGAAATCCATGACCACCGCCATGGACAAGGTTTGACGACCGGTGTAGGACGGTAGCAATAGTGTTGCGATATTGCTGACCCGCGGCGATCGTGGCGAGAGGCCTCATGGCGTGGACGCAGCTCTTCGGTGAGGTCGGTTCTGAACTATTCGTCCAATTGAAGGGCGCGGTGCAAGACGCTGACGCATCCTTCGATTTCGCGGTGGTGGCCACGGTCGAATTTGTTGGCTTTCTCTCGAGTTGACGAGGCGACAGCGAATGACCTTTCGCCTCGAGCCTCGAGGTTAAGTTGAACGAATCTCAAGGGTCTCGCACGACAGTGTCAGCGCCGCGCGGTCAACTCGGTGTTCGCAGAATTGAAGTCGTACGCGAGGAAGTTCGAACTACTCTTCACTCACGTCGATCAGGACTTTGCCAACCGCACCGCTTTCGACTCTGTCGTGGGAGTCGCCGGTGCTTTCAAGGGGAAACCTGATGATGGGCAGACCATTATCCGCTCCAACGCTCAGCGCGCCGTCCGCTGCGGCGTCAGTGATGGCGGCGATGGCGGCATCCTTTGCGAGTGCTTCAACGGTGTAGACGAGAACGAACTGAAATCTAGTGTTACGACTCATATGGTCTCGAACTTTTAACGTCACCTCGTCGCCACCGTTGGTGGCGTAAATCGCCACCGTCGCCCCGGGGGCGCACACGTCTCGATCGAGGGTTTCGTTGACACTGATTGCGACTTCCACCACAATGTCGACTCCCCGAGGGGCGACCGCACGGATAGATGCGCCAGCGTCCTCGTCTTTGTAGTTAACGACGTGGTCGGCGCCGGCTCGCCGCGCCAAGGTCGCTTTGTCGGGACCGCTCACCGTGCTGATCACGGTAGCTCCGGCCCACTTCGCGAGTTGTATCGCGGCGTGACCCACCGCACCGGCTCCGCCCGCAATGAGTACCGTGTAACCCTGCAACGCACCTTGGTGGAGCTGCGATGGAGTGCCCTCTGCGACGCTGAGGCAGCGGTGCGCAGTCAGTGCGGGAATACCGAGACTCGCTCCGAGATCCATTGACACGTGGTCTTCGAGTGCGACGACGTGACGAACGGGAAGCACTACCTGTTCTTGTGCCGTGCCATCGGAGCGTTGCCACGCAGCTTCCCACAGCCATACCCGTTGACCAACGCTCAACGAGGTGACGCCACTGCCGAGCGCCTCGACGATACCCGCGCCGTCTTGATTGGGCACGACTTCTGGGAACGGCGTGTTCTGGCCGGGCGTCACGCCCCGACGAGACTTCCAGTCGGTGGGGTTAACTCCAGAAACCACGACGCGAACTCGGACCTCGCCGGGCCCGGGCTCTGGAGTGGCGCGCTCGACGAGACGCAAAACGTCAGAGTCGCCCGTCCGTGAGTACACGATAGCTTTCATCAGCACAGCGTAGGGCCCCCGTCCCAAGAGTCCACGTTCACCCCTGGGGCAACGTCGATACTTTTATCGCGGGCATCTAGTTGATTCTTATTTTCGATTCGCCGAAAAGTCTTGGGCGCACTGACCTGAAGGTAATTCAGAATGCGGTCACTTCTTCCGCGGTCGGGTTGTGGCTTCATCATCAACGTGGCGGGTCCATTCAGAAATCGTGGCACTTCTTGAAACTGGGAGCGGACGGTCGAGGGCGCCACCCCTTTGAAGTCGCCCCAGGTTCGAAGCTTCCGGGCACGCAGGCGGTTGAAATACGCCAACGACTGCGCGGTTCGTCGCTATCGAGTGGGCTGGTGACGTTGGGTGTGCGATGACCTATGGACGAGACGCCGGGGAACGGTGATGAACTTGCGTCGGAGGGTCCTGGCGATGACTGGTCCAGTGTGAACGAGAACGAGAACGAGAACGAGACCCCGTTAGGCCAGTTGCCGCATTATGTGGTGGGCAGTGGAGGCGAGCAACGTGCCCAATCCCCGATTGCCGCGGCACGAACCATTGGTGTGGGTTCTCTTCAGATATGTCGTGTTGTCCACGCATCGCGATTGGAGCTGAATCGAGTAATGGCCTCAGGGAGGTCACCGCGAAGCACCTGACCCAGGGTGACGTGCTCGAGGACCTCTCGCAACGTAGCGCGCACGGCGATCCACACGTCCTGGAGGTGCGTGGCTTCGCCGCGGTAGTGCAGCATTTCGGGGCGCATGCCGCGAACGCCGGCGAGCGGGCCGCTCATGACGCGCAGGATGTCGGCGATCATGATCGCGTCGGGGTCTCGCGCCAGCCGAAAACCGCCCTCGGGGCCGCGATGGCTCGAGACGAGCCCGCCGCGGCGCAGGTCCGAGAGAACGTTGCCGAGGAACTTGGCGGGTAGTTCCTGCTGTTGGGCGAGGTGTTCGGCGCTCACCGAGTTCTCGCTCGCGGCCAGCGTCAAGAGCGCGCGTATTGCGTAGTCGGCCTTGGCAGGAATCTGCATTCCCTTAGTCTGCTCACCTGAGACCTCGATCGTCAGCCTCGTCGGGACCGGGCGTGAAGTTGTATCGAGGGAAGCAATCCATCAACCATTCACTTGTGGTGACCACTGAGGGTCACACCAAGCGAGCTCCGTTCTCGATTGCACTATTATTTCTATTTAAAAACTAGAATATTTTATACAATACGTCAGCAACGCAATAAGGACGAGGAGTTCATGGCAGGTCGAACTTTGATCGGGAGGCGATTCGTCGAGGTGCATCGCTAATGCGTGCACGAGAGACTGGTGGCGACGGTCACGGAGCCGCTGCGGTGACTCGCTCCGTCACCGTTGAGGTCGCCGCAGATTCGACTATCTCGGCCCACAACGACCGCGGTGTGGTCATGCCCATCGGTACGGGGTGGCAGAGCGACACGTTCAACCCCATTGAACTGCTGCTCGTCGCCCTCGGCGGTTGCGCCGCCATCGATTTCACGAAGGTTCTTGAGAAGCGTGGGTACCCTCTCACGGGGCTCGCCATCGAAGTGGTGGGCCAACGTGCGAGTGACGAGCGTTTCGAGGGGTTGCAGGTTCGTTACCTCCTGCCGCCGGACGTCAATGTCAGTGATGAAGACATCGAGGTGGCACGCCGACTCACCGCAGACGTCCTTTGCACCGTCTCGCGAACGATTGTCCAGAGTTGCCCGGTTGAGCACGTGGTACTGCGCTCCTTGGCTGAGCCGAATCTTGCCGCTGCACCGTCGACCACGAAGGATGCGACGCGCTGAGTCGAGAGATCGGACCTCTGCGGTAGTCGAGAGTTGACTAAATGAAAGGAAATCAACGATGGGTGACATTCAGTTGACGCCTGAGAGCGGCCCGAGCGATACCACCCCGGGTGGGGGGAGCCTCGCTAAACACGTCGTCGGCTTGCCAGGCGTTATCTTCCAATCCGTCACCTTCATGGCTCCAGGAGCTGCCGTGGCCACATCGCTGGCGGTAGCAGCAGGTTTTTCCGGAGGTGCCATGCCCTTAACCGTGCTGTTGACGCTGATCGCCGCGTTGTTGGTCGCCGTTTCCATAAGCCAGCTCGCGCGCCAATTGCCCTCAGCCGGCAGCGTCTACACGTACCCGTCGCAGGGTCTTCACCCGACGATTGGATTCCTCGTCGGGTGGGGATACGCGATGATCACGGGTCTCGTGGGTCCCATCGTGAACCTGTTGATCGGCTTCTTTGGCGCCACCGTGTTGAACAGTGAATTCGGTTGGAACTTCAGGGCGACCTGGATCTC
>PLEI01000045.1 GCA_003136415.1 Acidimicrobiaceae bacterium
CACGAGAACTACTGCATCGAACGCATCGAGGACCTGACGCGGCTCGAACAGGTTTTCATTCCCTTTCTCGTGACCCGCCAGATTTTCGCAGGAGCCGGCAAGGTGGTCTCGAACGCGAAGGGCACCGCTTACTCCATGAGCCAACGCGCGGAGCACATGTGGGAGGCCATCTCCTCGGCCACGACGCGTTCACGACCAATCATCAATACCCGTGACGAGCCCCACGCGGATCCCGAGAAGTACCGTCGTCTGCACGTCATAGTGGGCGACTCCAACATGAGCGAGTACGCCACCTTTTTAAAAGTCGGCACCGCCGCGGTCGTGCTAGCGATGATCGAGGACCGTACCACGGTGCTGCGTGATTACAACATGGTCTCGCCGATCAACGCGCTGCGCGATGTCTCCTACGACCTCTGGAGCAAGGAGCCCATTCGTCTCGTGTCGGGACGCGACATGACGGCCCTGGAGCTCCAAGAAGACCTCTGCGAGCGCGCCGAGCAGTTCGTTCTCACTCGCGACGTTCCTTCGGATCAGACCCTCGCGGTGAAGTTGTGGCGCGAGTGCATCGAGCAGTACCGCTCCGACCCCATGGGCCTGGCGGACCGGGTGGACTGGATCGCCAAGTTACAAATAATTGAACGCGAGCGAGAACGCTCGAACGTGCCCTTGAGCGACCCCAAGGTCGCCTTGATCGACCTGCTCTATCACGACACCAATGTGGATCGCGGTCTCTACTACCGCCGTCAGGCGCGCGGACACATGGCACGCATCGTGACCAATGACGACGTCAACGAAGCGTCGCAGACTGCTCCCGCCACCACTCGCGCGCACATGCGGGGCACCTTCATCCGCGAAGCAAAAAAGTGGCACCGCGACTACACCGTCGACTGGGTCCACTTGAAGTTGAACGACGAGATGCAGCGCACAGTTTTGTTAAAGGACCCGTTTCGCAGCAATGACGATCGTTTCCAAAAGCTCCTGACATCCCTTGAGCGACGCCCCAAGGGCGACTAGACCCAGTTCGTGAGCGAGACGATTAACCCTGAGGACGATATCGTCGCGAGCGAAGATGAGCCCGCGCGCCCGGTGGCCATGAAGACCAAGCGGCTTCACCACCACCTCATTGAGTGGGCCGTCCTCTTGAGTCTCGCCCTGACGGTAACCATCGGACTGCGATCCTTCGCCTTCCAGACCTTCTACATCCCTTCGAGTTCCATGGCGCCCACCCTTCAAGAGGGCGACCGCATTATCGTCGACAAACTCGCCGTTGACTGGGGAACCATCCACCGTGGTGACATCCTGGTCTTTCACTCACCTCCCCAGGAGGAATGCGCTGGAACCCACGACCCCGTGCTCGTCAAGCGCGTCATTGGACTGCCCGGAGACTCGCTGTACTCCGTCGGCAACACCATTTACGTGAATGACCAGCCCCTCAAAGAAGCGTGGCCCCACACCGAACCCCTCGGTCCGCCGGCGATCGCCCCCAAGTCACGTCCAGTCGTGGTGGGGGCGCGGCACTACTTCATGATGGGCGACAACCACTTCTACTCGTGTGACAGCCGCTACTGGGGAACCATCACTCGGGCGGACGTTATTGGCAAGGCGTTGGTTCGCGTGTGGCCGATCGGCCGCGTCGGCAACTTCTAAATATCGGCTAAGACTCGCCACAGCACACCAAATTCAGCCATCGCGAGAATTTGCGCACGCCCGCTACTCCCCGCGTCACCGATAGCCTCGTACGGTGAGTGAAACTACGCCAGTGGCCGCATTGGATGTCGACGAGATAGTTACACCGGCCCCCGGCAAGAAGTTCCATCGGCACCTCATTGAGTGGGGACTCATCGTGCTCGTCGCACTACTCGTGTCGGTCGGGCTGCGGACGTATGCCTTTCAAACCTTCTACATCCCTTCTGCTTCGATGAACCCGACGTTGCTCGAGGGTGACCGCATTGTCGTTGATAAACTCGCCGTCGAATTTGGAACAATTAACCGTGGCGACATCCTGGTCTTCAAGGCGCCGCCCACGGAAAACTGCAGCGCGACTCCCGTGAAGGACTTGGTCAAGCGCGTCATTGGACTGCCGGGTGACCGGTTGTACTCGATCGGCGACACCATCTACGTGAACGGCCATGCCCTCACTCAGGCCTGGCCCCACATGAAACCTCTCGGCCCCGAGATCGCCCCCCAGTCAAATCCGGTGGTGGTCGGCGCCAACGATTACTTCATGATGGGCGACTATCACAACGATTCCTGCGACAGCCGCATGTGGGGAACTATCACGCATTCCGACGTCATCGGCAAGGCATTTGTTCGTATCTGGCCATTGACGCGAGTCGGCTCGATCTAGCCGCATCCAAGAGATTCCCCCAGCCAACAATTTGACCGTGGGCGAGACCATGGTGAGGGCCAACCTCCTCGACGCGACGGCTAGCCTTGACCGGTGAGCGCAATCGAAACGGATTCAGCATTCGATGGCACCAGCAGACCGAAGAAGAGGCGAACTCACCATCTCCTGATCGAGTGGGGAATCATCTTGCTCGCGGCCCTGCTGGTTTCGGTGGGCCTTCGCACCTTCGCCTTTCAGACCTTCTTCATCCCCTCGGGCTCGATGGAGCCGACGTTGCTGGTCGGTGACCGCATCATCGTCGACAAACTCGCCGTCGACTGGGGCACAATTCATCGCGGCGACATTCTCGTCTTCAAGGCTCCACCGACGGAGAATTGCGGGGGATCACCTGTGGTGGACCTCGTCAAGCGTGTGATCGGCCTTCCCGGCGACCAGTTGTATTCCGCGGGCAACACGATCTACGTTAATGGCAAGAAGTTTGACGAGAATTGGAGCCACACCGAGCCGCTGGGAAACCCCATCGCTCCCGAGAGCAATCCCACTGTCGTGTCCGCCAACCACTACTTCATGATGGGCGACAACCACTCCGATTCCTGCGACAGCCGCATGTGGGGAACAATCGCGCGTTCTGACGTCATTGGCAAGGCTTTCTTTAGGGTGTGGCCGCTCTCTCGCGTGGGCTTCCTGTAGAAATCCGGCTTTTTCGGGCCATACACTGGGAGCATGCTCAGTCTCAGCCCGATGAAAATATTCATCATCGTGGCCGTGGTGGTCATCCTGTTGGGACCTGACAAGCTTCCCGACATCGCACACAAACTCGGAACAAGCTGGCAGTCGCTGCGGCGCTTCCAAGAGCGCGTCGAAAGTGAGGTGCGCGGAGCCCTGCCGGACCTGCCGAGCACCGGCGACATCGCACGTATGGCGCGAAGCCCCCTCAGTGCCCTCAACGAGCTCGCCGATCGCGCCAGCAGCGCGACAGCGCACAACGACGACGCCGCAACGACAGACGCAACACCTTCGCCTACGAGTTCGCTCTTCACGCCCCTGGTCAACCCGCCGTCGACGCCTCCGCCCTCCACTGGATCCTCCAGTGCTGATCCGACGTTGAATTAGTCATGTCCCGGTTCCGTGACGCCACCGCCGGCATGACTCTGTCCCAGCATTTCGCTGAAGCGCGACGGCGCTTCCTCATTTGTCTCGCCATCACCACGGTGCTCGCCATCGTGTCGTTCGTGATCTACCCCAGCCTGCTCAAGCTCCTGCAACACCCGTACTGCCAGGTGGATCCCAAGCATTGCAACTTCCTGGTAACCAATCCGCTCGATGGCCTCACTCTTCGCGTGAAGATTTCGCTCTTTGGCGGACTGCTGTTCGGTGCACCGTTTTGGCTTTGGCACGTTTGGCGCTTCGTGACCCCGGGGCTCAAGGCCCGCGAACGTCGTTACGCCCTGCCCTTCGTTCTGGGTTCGCTGTTGTTCTTCTTCGGCGGCGTCGTGGTGGCGTACCTGGTGTTCAAGAAGACCATCCAATTCCTGGTGGCCATCGGCGGCAGTTCCCTTACCTCGTACTACAACCCCAACCAGTACCTGACCCTCTTCTTGCTGATGATGCTGCTCTTCGGACTCACCTTCGAGTTCCCGGTCGTACTCGTGGCGTTGGAGCTCGCGCGCGTCGTCTCGCCCGCGCAGCTGCTGCGATCGTGGCGCTACTCGGTGATCGCCATTGTCGTCTTCTCGGGAGTCATCACGCCCTCGAGTGACCCGTTCTCGATGTTCGCGCTAATGGTTCCGTTGGTCGTCTTCTATTTCACGGCCATCGGGCTCGGAAAGCTGCTGCACCGATGAGTTTTGACTACCGTCTGCGATTCATCGAAGCTCAAGGCTTTGGGCTCGACCGCTTCCAGGACGAGGCCCTCGACGCCGTCGACGCCGATGTCAACGTCCTGGTGAGTGCGCCCACCGGTTCGGGCAAGACGCTCATCGCCAACTACGCCATCGGGCGCGTTCTCGAACACGGTCAGCGCGCGTTCTACACCACCCCGCTCAAGGCCCTGTCGAACCAGAAGTACGCCGAGCTCTGCGAACTCTTCGGCGACGATCGCGTGGGTCTCTTGACCGGTGACACGTCAGTGAATCGCCTGGCCGACGTAGTGGTGATGACGACCGAAGTGCTACGTAACATGCTTCTCACCGAATCCGACCAGCTCACCAACCTCGGACTGGTGGTGCTGGACGAAGTTCACTACCTCCAGGACCCCTTCCGCGGGGGAGTGTGGGAAGAGGTGCTGATCTTGACACCGTCGGCGGTGCGATTCGTCGCCCTCTCGGCCACCATTGGAAACGCCGCCTTCGTCGGCCAGTGGTTTGGCGAGGTGCGTGGCGAGACCGCAGTGATCACCGAGACCACGCGGCCCATCACCCTGCACCAGCACCTCGCGGTAATGCGTCGGGGCCAGCCCGCCGCCGAAATCCTCGAACTTCTCGACGGTGAGCGATTGTCAGATGACGCGCGCCATATCGACAATGCCATGAAGGCCACCCGACGCTTTCGCCCGGGACCACGATGGCAGGGTCCCAAGTCCACGGCTCCTCCGGCACCCTTTCGCGCACCGCGGCGCAGCGAACTGCTCCAAGCCCTGGAGCGAGAGGACCTGTTGCCGGTCATCGTCTTCATCTTCTCTCGCGCGGCCTGCGACGACGCCGTTCGCCAATGCCGCCGCGACGGACTGCTGTTTACGACACCCGAGCAACGCCGCGAGATCGAACGCATCGCCGAGGCCCGTCTCCTCGACTTCTCCGACGACGACCTGCACGCGCTCGAATACGCCGACTTCATCGACTCGCTGCGCCGCGGGCTCGCCGCACACCACGCGGGCATGGTGCCGGCGTTCCGCGAGATAGTCGAGACCTGTTTCGTGCAAAACCTCTTGGCGGTCGTCTTCGCCACTGAGACGCTGGCTCTGGGCGTCAACATGCCGGCTCGCTCGGTGGCCATCGAGAAGTTCTCCAAGTATTCCGACGCCGGACGACGCTTCTTGACCAGTGGTGAATACGCCCAGATGACCGGACGCGCCGGACGTCGCGGCCTCGATGATGAGGGTCACGCCATCGTGTGCTTCGCTCAGGAAGTCGCACTGTTGGACGTGGGACGTGTCGCCATCTCACACCCGTCGGAGTTGCATTCATCGTTTCGCCCGACGTATAACTTCACGGCCAACCTGATCAATCACTTCGAAATTGAGACTGCACTTGAGGTGGTGCAGCGCTCGTACGCCCAGTTCGAGGCGGACCACCGCGCCACCGGATCACGACGTTCCTTAGGCGATCAGATGCGTGCGCGCCATCACGTCTTGCAAGAGCTCGGTTACGCCGAGGGCTGGCGACTCAACGACCAGGGGCAGCTTCTGCGATCGATCTACCACGAGTGCGATCTTCTGATCGCGGAGTGCGTGACGGCGGGAATCTTCGATGACCTCGAACCAGCTCAATTGGCGGGACTGCTCTCGAGTTTCGTTTTCGAGGCCAAACGCGGGGCGCGAAGCGGCAAACA
Source organism: Acidimicrobiaceae bacterium (assembly GCA_003136415.1). Taxonomy (GTDB): domain Bacteria; phylum Actinomycetota; class Acidimicrobiia; order Acidimicrobiales; family RAAP-2; genus RAAP-2. The sequence goes on from PLEI01000045.1 coordinate 5,897, forward strand.
TCCCCAGGCTCCGGTTAAGCGCAAGAAGAACCTGCACGACCGACTGGGACCCGAGCGGCGACTCAACCTGAGCGAACGCATGCACGAGATCTCGATCCTGTCGGCCCGGGTGCGCGAGGTGGAGGACAGCTACCGTGTGCCTCACCCGAAGGAACCCGATGGCAAATTCGCACCGGTCATTGCCGCCTGGGCGCGTGGAGTGACGTTGGGCACGGTGCTCGACCTCGCCGACGTGGAAATTGGTCAGACGTCGCCGGGCGATTTCGTACGAAACGCCAAGCAGGTAGCCGATCTGTGCGAGCAACTTTCTCGTCTCACACACCTCGGAAAGGTCTCTGAGACGGCCCACGAGGCGCGTGACGCCGTATTGCGCTCGGTGGTTGCGGGGGCCTCGACCGTCCACCCGCGCGGCTGATTTCGCCCCTAGTCTTTTTGTTCCATGCACCCCTACGTTGTCGAACAGTTCACCGACGCGGAAGAAGCAGTGCTACGCCGATACTTCACCAATCTCGAGGGACCGGTCTTCGCATTGGTCAACCTGCCCGAGGTGGTCAAGGGCGCCCTCTTCGCGCGCTATTCGCGTTCATCTAAGAGCCTGCGCCGCTTGTTTCTCGACGAATTCGTGGGCGACCTTGATCTCACGGGTGACCTGAATGTCGACGCCACGGTGGGCCTCGACCGTGCCGACGACCTGTATCAGAAGATCTTCTACGAATACGGCGACGACTCCGTGGCTCAACTCGGGGGAGTACACCTCGCGTGCGAACAGGCGAGCAATGTCCTGACCAAGGTCTTGGAGCGCGGTCGCATCATGAGCTACCTCGAACAGTCGACCCGCTACCTGGGTTACGACCGCCGGCTCGAGAACGGACTGTATCGCTACTACCGCGACCACGACATCCTCGAATCACGCTTCGGCGCCCGGTACGTGGGCGAAATGGATCGGATGTTCGACACCTACGCGCAACTATTGCCGCGTCTCACCGAGTTCCTCGCCCGGAAGTTTCCCAAGACTCCCGAGGACACCGACTTCGTGTACCGTCAGGCGATTCGCGCCAAAGCCCTCGACGCCGTGCGCGGTTTGTTGCCCGCCAGCGCATTGTCGAACCTTGGCATCTACGCCTCGGGCCAAGCCTACGAAGCACTCTTATTGCGCATGCGCGCGCACCCCCTACCCGAGGTCCGCGAATACTCGCAGTTGATGCTTGACGAACTGCGCAAGGTCATTCCGAGTTTCTTGAAGCGCATCGACGTGCCCGAACGCGGTGTCGCGTGGACCCAGTACTTCAAAGAGTCGCGCGGGGCGACTCGTGACGTACTCGCGTCGCTCTTTGACGACCTCTCGACCGTGGAGCCCGAAGAACAGGTCCGGCTCGTCGACTTCGACCCCGACGGTGAAGCGCGCGTGCTCGAGGCGATAGTCTTCGCCAATTCCGCGCTGAGCCACGCCGAGGTGAGCGCTCGTATGGCCACACTCGACGATACGGACCGCGCGAAGATAATGGCCGCGTACGTGGGCAAACGCAAGAATCGCCGTCACCGCCCCGGGCGAGCCTTTGAGCGCACGGATTACCGCTTCGAACTCGTCACCGACTACGGCGCGTTTCGCGACCTGCAGCGCCATCGCCTTCTCACCATCGAGTGGCAGCCCCTCACGGTTGACCTCGGGTACGACGTCCCCGAGGTCATCGTGGAGGCGGGATTGGCGCCGATTTACGAGGATTCGCTCGCGCGCTCCGCGGAGTTCTACTACGACCTGCGCGAAGAGTTTCCCGAACAGGCCCAATACGCGGTCGCCCTGGCATTTCGCATCCGCTACGTGATGCAGATGAACGCGCGTGAAGCGATGCACCTCATCGAACTTCGCTCGGGTCCCCAGGGTCACCCGAGTTATCGACGCGTGGCGCACGAAATGGTGCGCCTCATTCGTGAACAGGCTGGTCACAGCGCAATTGCTGACGCGATGTCCTACGTCGATTTCTCTGAGACGGATCTCGAACGACTCGAGGCAGAACGCGCAGCCGAACGAAATCGGGCAAAAAAGGATTATTAAGCAAAAATAATGCGGAAATGACCTGAGTCACAACAAAAAGGCTCTACACTGCCTGCGCTACAGAGAAGGAAGTCTATGAGTATTGATGGCGAAAACAACGAAGTATTTGACGAGGAGGAGCTCGCCGAGGGCTTCGACGAAGAAGTTTTGGGCGAGGATATCGAGGTTGTCGACGATGCACTAGATCTCGACGTAGATAGTGTCGCTGACCATGAAGACGTCACCGTCGAAGTGAGCGATGACGAGGCCGACCCCGACGACGAAGTGGACGAAGAAGCCCCGGTCCTGGTCGCGGTCGCTGAAGATGATGATGATCTGGCCGACGACGCCGACGTCGAACTGGCTCTTGACGAGGTGCTGGCCGAGACCATTCGCCGCACCACGGCGCCCGAAGATGACGACGACGGTCCCATCGAGGTCGACCCGTTGGTTGACCCCCTGGAGGCCATCCTTCCCAAGCAGGACGACGAATTCCGATGCAATTCGTGCCGACTGCTCAAGAAGATGAGCCAATTGGCTGACCCCGGAAAAACTCTCTGCCGCGACTGCGTTTAGGAGTCTCGGACGGCGCCATGACCAAAGACGGCGTCGTGGCTTCGATTCGACGAGCCACGACTATCGATTCACTAGACCACTTGACTGACGCCGCCTACTCGCGCACCCTGGGCGCCCGAGGTGGTCAGGCCCTGTTGGCGCAACTTTGGGGGAGTGACCTGGATCGAGACGCCGTACGCGCCGCCGTGGCCGTGGAAGTCGCGGCCGGGCGCGTCTGGGTGGCTCAGCGAGGAGACGAGATCATCGCGGGCGCTCTCGTCGGCGCCGGATGCGTACGGGCCATCTGGGTGCAACCCGCATACCGACGCCACAAAGTCGCCTCGACGTTGTTGTCGGCTCTGGCGACGAGCGACACCCCGCCCCAGGATGCGTGGGCGTTGCCGGGCGATCGCGCGACGAAGTCGCTATATGAATCAGTGGGTTGGAAGGCGCGCCTGTTGACTATGCGCGGCGCGTAGCCGGACGGCGCGGTGTTCGCGTCGGCGGCGGCGGCGGCGGAACTCTCATGCCGAGCAACTTGGCAAACTCGGGGATCGCACCCGCGCTCTTGATGGCCAGGGCCTTCGCAGCGTCGTCGGACGGTATACCCAAGGGCTTCACGTTGCGACGAATCGAAGTCTCCACGGTCAGGTTCACCAATTCAGTCCAGATGGCCACATCCTGCTCAGCCGTCAGCGCGGCGGACACCGCAGCCACCAGGGCAGTTGCAGTCTCGGAGGATACGCGGGTGGACATGTCCGGAGGACGCGCGACCAGTCGCAACGCCTCGGCCACATTGTGGGACTTCATGGCACCATCCAGCTTCTCGGTCCACTGCGTACGCAAAATCTCGAGGCGAGCCGTCAGCGCCGTCTGGAGCTCCTTGAGCTGAGTACGCGCCTCGTCATCGAGCGTGGCCGTTTTGGCCGAGGTCACCACGGCGCGCAGATCACGCAGGCGAAGTTCCTTGCCGGCACCGAGGGCTCCGGCAGCGCGGTCTTTCCACATGGCCAGCGTCGTCTTGGGCAACAAAACTTCGGCAATACGGTCGATGGTGCCCGGGTCGATCGAGGGACGATCCTGGGCGACAGCGTTCTTGTTCTGCTCGGCCACGGCAGCGCGCACCGACGGCATCCCGCCACGCAGCAACTGCTCGGCAACGGGCAGTTGCTCGGGCGACAGGGTCGCGAGAAATGCGTTACGGAAATTGGTCGTAATCGGAGGAGCGCCCGGGGGGCCGCTGCGCTCACGACTCGGACGGCCGGAACGATCGCCGCCAGGACGATCGCCGCGCGGACGCTCAGTGCGCGGACGCTCAGTGCGCGGTCCACGCTCGCCGGCGGGTCGGTCGGGACGGTCACCACTGGGTCGGTCGGGACGGGGTCCGCGCTCGCTCGAACGCTCCTTGGCACCGGGACGAGCGCCACGCTTGGCCCCGTCACGGCGGCCTTCGCCGCGCTCGTCACTGTCGCGACGCGGGCCGCGGCCCTTGGAAGCGTAAGTGACGGTCACGTCGGGACCAGTCTTCTCCGAGACAATCAGTTCGAGCCGCTCCTTGCGTGGGTCGAGGGGCGAAGCAGTCTTGGGCGGCAGAACCGACAAGACCTCGAGGCCCTCCATAAACTGCTCGACGTCGACGCGATAGACGGCGCCCACGACGGGTCCGCCCGGCACCAGAGATGCTTGCAACACGCCCTTGGGCAGTTTCGCTCCCGCGGCGCGCCACGTAGCGACGTCTCCGTTGAGGCTGGTGATTTCGATCTCAATGCGACGAGACATAGGAAAACAATCTACTCGTTTTCTCAGATCAATTATTCCGTGTTGGGCGGGATGCGGTGCTCGACGGAATCTCTAGCATGGTCCCATGAGCGAAAACACGGAGCAGAACGCTCCCACTCCTGAGGGCGACATCCCTGCTGTAGCCCCTGCGATAACCACACCCATCACTCCCGCCGCCGAGATTGACCCGGCGCCCGGGATTGACGACGCCCAAGCGACACCGCTCTCTCGGTCAGTCCCAACCACCTTTGAACTGGCGCCCGGGATCGATGACGCGCAGCACCCCAGCGCCGACCCCGAAGGCGAAGCCGTCTCGCCTTTCGAGGCGCCGCCCACTGAAGTGGGGGAGGAGAGTACTCCTTTGGCTGCGCCGCATCCCTACGCCCAACCAACGTCACCGACGCTCACTGCGAACACTTCCGTCGCTCCCGTACCGCGATCGGGCAGGTCTCCATGGACCAGTCGCGTCACCTTGCTTCTCGTCGCTGCACTCGTCGGCGGACTTGCCGGCCATTTCACTGCGCGATCAAGTTCCTTGTCACAGAATCTTCCCGTGACCACGAATACCGCTACGCCCGCATCGTCGGGCGACAACGGGGGACTGTCCATTCCTCAACTCGTCGTCAAGGTGCAACCCTCCGTCGTCTCTATTGACGTTAAGGGCCAGGGGACTGAGGACCAGGGAACCGGCATGATCCTCGCGAGCAACGGGCTCGTAGTGACCAACAACCACGTCATCGCTGCTTCGGTGCCCGGAGGGACAATCACCGTCACCCGCACCGGATCGACCAAGTCGCTACCCGCGACGCTCATCGGGACGAATCCAGTCGACGACGTCGCCCTCATTCGCATTAATAATGCGTCGAACTTGCCGTCGGTCACTTTTGGGAACTCCAACGCCCTCGTGGTGGGCGACAGCGTGGTGGCCATTGGCAATGCCCTCGGTTTGGCCGCTGGTACACCGACAGTCACCAACGGCATCGTGTCAGCACTCGGTCGCACCGTGACCGCGTCCTCCACCGCGTCCTCTGAGACCCTGAACAACATGATTCAGACCGACGCGGCCATCAACCCGGGTAATTCCGGGGGACCGCTCCTCGACGCTCAAGGAGACGTCGTTGGTATGAACACCGCGGTCGCGGGAACTCTTCCTGATGGGACGAGCGCGCAGAACATTGGCTTTGCGATCCCCGTTGCCACGATCGAATCGCTGCTCAAGTCACTCAAAGCCGGGCAAAGCGTCGTCAATCATGGCGCGTTCATTGGCGTCGAGATCTCCTCCATGGACCCCACCCTGCAGGCAGAGTACGGATTTACTGTCTCGAGTGGGGCAGTCGTAATGAGCGTTGTTCCCAGCTCCGGCGCCGCCGCGGCGGGTCTGAAGCAGGGCGATATCATCGTGGCAATCAACGGAACTGCTGTCGCCAGTGCGCAGGACGTGTCGAGCGTCGTCTCAGCGCTTCATCCCGGCGATGTCATCAGCGTCAAAATCGTTCGTGGCACCCAGACGATCGCTAAATCTGTCACCTTGGGCACGGCGCCTAAGGGCTAAACGGGGAACACTGCTTCACCGAACCGCTGATGTACGGGTAATGCCTAACACGCGTATTTCTATCGACACGTAGTGCGTCAATCAAAGGGGTGGACTGTGGATTTACTCGCCGGTGGTGGATTCATTATCATCATTTTGTTGATGTTCATTGTCTTCGCTGGGCTGCCTCTTTATTGCATCATTGACGCAGCGACTCGATCGTCCGATGAATTCACCAAAGCTGATAGCAATAAGACCCTGTGGATCGTTCTTCCGTTTGTCTTTGGCATTGTCGCGGCCATTGTCTATCTCGCGGCAATTCGCCCCAAGTTGAAGCTGGTGACTCGCTAGAAGTCAAGACCGACAAAGTTTCGTACCACCTCCACCGGCCTACTCACCGACATTTTCAGATGGACACGAGGAGAATGAGCAAAACTCCCTGGTTTAGCCTCTCCATCGCGTCCGCCGATAATGTACGTTATGTAAAGTCAGATATTCATTCAACGAGATGACCCTTCAACTAGGTTTTCTGCAGCGATGGCTCCTCACACCACTCTCACTCCCCGCCAACTAACTCTCGCCATCCTCGTGGTTGCCGCGGGCGGTGCCATGGGCACTTTGCTACGAGACTTGGCATTGCGAATTGATTCAACTCATTGGTATCGGCAGTTTGTTGGTACTTCCGGCTGGCCCAGTCGAGTTCCGTGGATTCTGGCCCTCATTAACGTTGTGGGCGTCTATTTCGCCACAGTGGCCCTCAAGGGTCCCTTGGTACGCAACGACCCCAATAACCTGACTCGCCTGGTAATCATTACGGGTTTCTTCGGGGGCTTCACCTCATACTCGAGCCTTTACGTCTCCCTCGGCTCAATTTGGCATGTCTCGGTACCGGGCGCGCTCTTAGCGGCCCTCACAGCGGTCCTGAGCGGGGTAGCCGCAGCGTGGCTCGGGGCCAGGAGCTGGGCGAAGTGACGTTATTGTTTGTCACCCTCGCCGGAGCCGTCGGATGCGTCGTGCGCTACCTCTTCGAATACGGCGTACGACGCCATCACCCCACGCTGCGACCCTGGGCTACGGTTGCCGCCAATGCGTTGGGCTGTGGCGTGGCCGGATGGGCGGCGTATCAATTGACTTCGTCAATGAACGCGAATATTCACGCCATTGTCTTGACCGGTTTTTGCGGGGGATTGACGACATTCTCGTCAGCGTTCGCGATTCCCGCGCTGCTCGCCAAAGAACACCACTGGGGCTACTGCGCAGCAATAGTGGTATCCACTCCCCTACTGTGTGGACTCTTCTTCGCGACCGGCGCTACGTTCGCCCACTAATAGGCGGGCGAACGTAGCCAGATACTCTCGGGCCGGCGAAAGGCAAAACCAACGGGATCGCTCGACGAGACGACCTCGTAGGACCCTAGACACTGGTCCATGGCCGCCATGGCCAGGGCACACTGCAGTCGAGCAAGGTGAAAACCGAGGCAATGGTGCTCGCCAAAGGAAAACGACAGTGAGCGTTGGGCGTTGGGCCGATCGAGGCGAAAGACGTCGGGCTCATCAAATACCGCGGGGTCGCGATTTGCCCCCACGACCGAAACACCGATGAACTCCCCCGTGCCAATACGAGTACCGCATATTTCGAGAGGACGCGCGACCCAACGCTCCACGAACGCCACGGGCGGAATGAGGCGCTGCGCTTCGGCCACCGCCCCGACGTATTCGTCGGAGTTGCCTTCGACTGCCGCTCGGGCCCACGGATTCTCGAAGAGCATCAGAACCGTGTTGAGCAGCGTGGCTCGAATCGTTTCGATGGCGCCGAACATAATGACCCGCAACTGGGCAATGAACTCCTCGTCGC
>PLEI01000022.1 GCA_003136415.1 Acidimicrobiaceae bacterium
CGTGCATGGGATCGCACGTCCATAAAACATCGGCCCCTTCGGCGGTCATGGCGTTGACGAGCGGGGGCAGCAGATCGGTGACCTTGTCGCGGCCCATGCGCGAGATCAAGGTGAGTCGCCCGGGCACGTGGTCGGGGTTGAGCAGAGCGTGCAGCGTCTTTAAGTCTTCGACGCTGGTGCTGGGTCCGACCTTGAGGCCAATGGGATTGGCCACGCCGCGCAGGAACTCAACGTGCGCTCCGTCGACCTGACGGGTGCGGTCGCCGATCCAGAGCATGTGCGCCGAGCAGTCGTACCAGTCGCCGGTGAGTGAATCCTGGCGGGTGAGGGCCTGCTCGTAGGGCAGGATCAGGGCCTCGTGGCTGGTGTAGAAGTCGACGCTCGAGAGTCCGTGGTCCCCGTCGAGGTTCACGCCGCAGGCGCGCATGAAGGCGAGCGCCCGGTCGATGTCGTCGGCGAGCACCTCGTAGCGCTTGCCCTCGGGCGAATTGGTGACGAATTGTTGATTCCACGCGTGCACGCGCGTCAGTGCGGCGAAGCCGCCGGTGGTGAAGGCGCGCAGCAGGTTAAGGGTCGCCACGCTCTGGTGGTAGGCGTCGAGCAATCGGTCGGGATTGGGGCGACGAGACTCCTCGGTGAAGGCCTCTTCGTTAACGATGTGTCCACGAAAGGCGTCGAGGCGCACGCCGTCACGCTCCTCGTAATCGTCCGAACGCGGCTTGGCGAACTGACCGGCAATACGTCCGACTTTCACGACCGGTACGCCCGAGGCGTAGGTCAGGGCCACGGCCATCTGCAAGATGACTTTGAGCTTGTCGCGAATGGAGTCGGCCGACGCGTCGTCGAAGGACTCCGCGCAGTCGCCGGCCTGCAGCAAGAAGGCCTCGCCTCGGGCCGCTTGGGCGAGCTGGCTGGTGAGGCGGCGGGCCTCACCAGCGAAGACGAGGGGAGGCTTGGTGGCCAGCTGCGCCTCGACGCGGGCCAGGTGAGCAGCGTCGGGCCAGAGCGGACTCTGCGCCGCGACGCGCTCTCGCCAACTGGCGGGGTTCCAAGATGAAGGGGAAGCCATGACGTAAGGCTAGAGGTTTAGTTGGAGCGTCAGCAATTGCCCCGGTAGGATTGGTCCGTGCCCCTTAGTCGTCTCGGCCTCTTCGGAGGTACGTTCGATCCACCCCATAATGGACACGTGGCCGCTTTACGTGCCGCGGCCCAGACGGGGCGCTTCGACGTCATTGAAGTCACCGTGGCGGGCGACCCGTACCGCAAGAGCGCGATCAGCCTGGTGCACCCGGCCGACCTGCGCCTCGCCATGGCCCGCGCGGCTTTTGACGACCTGGACTTGGTGCGGGTGAGCGATCGAGAAATTAATCGGCCCGGCCCCTCGTACACCATCGATACCGTGCAGGAATTGCTAGACGAAGTCGACCGCGTCGACGTCCTGATTGGTGCCGATCTGGCACCGCAGTTGCCCTCGTGGTACCGCGCCGATGAGCTTCGCGATCTCGTGGCGCTCGGCATCATTCCGCGCCCGGGTACACCGTTGATGGCTCCCGAGGGGTGGAACTGTTACGAGATTGCGATGGCGCCGGTCGACCTCTCCAGCACTTTCTTGCGCGAAACGCCCCTCGACGCCCTCGGACTAAAATTGTTTATGCCGGAAGAGGTAATTGCCATTTATCAGGGCGCCACGGAGTAACGTTGGGCGCAATGGCCGTTCGTGCGTTCGATATCTCAGACGTGTCTACAGCATCGGTGTCAGTTCTTGAGCGCGCGCCGCGCACTCGTAGCGATGCTCGTCGTGATCGTCAACGTCACGCTTTCATCGGAGTTGCCGCGTTGGCCGTTCCTTTCGTGGTGGCGCTCATCGTGCTGGGAGCAGGCCACTGAGCGAGATCGTGACCAGCGGCGGCACGGTCCGCGGCCCACAAGATGAATACGTCTCCGCACTCATTGACGCCGCCATCGATGGCGCCGACGAGAAGCTCAGCGTCGACACCGTGGTGCTCGACTTGCGCGAATTCGTGGATTCTTTTGATGCCCTGGTGATCGCCGCAGGTCGCACCGACCGCCAGGTGCGATCGATCGCCGAAGAGGTGGAGCGTCGCATCCACTTGGCGCTGCACGTCAAGCCGACGCGAGTCGAAGGTTGGACGAGCGCGGAGTGGATTGCGCTCGACTACGGCGACGTGATTGTTCACGTCTTCGACCTCGAGACCCGCGACTACTACGACCTCGAGCATCTTTGGAGCGCGGCGCCGGCGTTTCGACCCGCGAACCAGCACTAGCCCTGCTTGAGATACGCCAGTTCTGGTGGTGTGATGAGTGTGACGCTGTTTCCGTTGGCCAGTTGCAGGGAAAAGGGAGTCTGGTTAATGGAAATCTCAATGCCCTTCGCCGCACCCAGGGCCTCGGCGGTGAAGAGGAATTGCGCGACCGCGATGCGCCGACCGACCGGAGGGATTTTTTTGAGATCGTAACTGATGTCGACGTGAGCGACCCCATTTCGGATGCGAGCCGAATTGACGGCCATCGTGGCGGCGGTGGGGACCTGCGTCGTGATCCCCTGAGACTGTTCGTTCACGGTGGGTCCGAGGACGAAGTAATAGAGCACTTCGGCCAGGGTCGGGGGAGAGGTCATCAGACGCTTGACCGGCACCACTTTCTGGGCGTGGTTGACCATGTCGACCTCGCGCGTCACCCAGAGCACTCGGGCGTCGACGGTGAAGGGGATGGTTGAATCGAGTAGTCCGAGGGGGACGTCATTGGATCCGACCAGGGTCGGCGACGAGGACGTCGACACGAGGGTGCACCCGCTCAAGGCGAGCGCGCTCGCGAACAACACCGCGAGGCGGTGCAGGCGTCTCACGAGGGAAACCCCACCAGCGGCAAGTCGATCTGGAAGCGCGCGCCGCCTTCGGGACTCTCGGTGGCGCGGATCTCGCCGTCGAGTGACTTGACGTGCTCACGTACCAGCGCCAAGCCCAACCCCGTGCCGCGTACCACGCTACGGTCGTGCGCCGCACGCCCGCGGAAGAAGCGTTCGAAGACGTGCTCTTGCTCGACCTCGGAAATGCCCGGGCCGGCGTCGTCGACGTTGAGTTGCACGTGCGTACCCCGAGACACCAGTCGCACCGCGACCACACCGCCGGCGTAACGTCGGGCGTTATCCATCAGGTTGGCGATGATCCGTTCAAAGCGGCGTCGGTCCACGAGCACCCTCGCGTCTTCAAGTTCGGGATCGACCTCAACGAGGGGTTCGTCACCGCCCATTCGACGGGTCACCGAGCGCACCGCTTGGCGGGTGAGTTCGACGATGGAGATGACCTCCAGGGTGAGTGAATTGGCTCCGGCGTCGGAGCGTGAGAGTTCGATCAGATCCTCGATGAGGCCCTGGAACACCAGAATCTCGGCACTGAGCAAGGTCAGGCTCTCCTGGGCGGCCGGGTCCAGCTCGCCACGGTGCTGCTCCAAGATCGACGCCGACATGGCCAGGGCGGTCAACGGGGAACGCAACTCGTGACTGACGTCGCTGGCGAAACGTGCGTCGCGTTCGAGTTTGGTGACCAACTGATCGACCATGGCGTTGAAGGATTCGGTGAGCTGTTCCACCTCGGATCCCGCGTGGGTGGTGGGCAGGCGGGTGGCGAAGTCGCCGCCGGCAATCCTCGCGGCGGTGTCGGACACCACGACGAGGGGGCGCAGCGTGCGTCGCGACACCCACACGCCCCCCGATGCTCCGAGGATGGTCGTGAAAAGGGCGGCCGAGCCAATGATCAGCAGTAGCACGCGCATGTTGTGTTCGAGTCCGTCGAGTTGCCACACTTCGAAGACCTGGGTCTGCACCGCTGGAATTGGGATGCCCACCACGTAGTCGAGGTCCGACTGCACCATGCGAGTCTCGGTAGTGACGTGGCCCTTGGCCGTGGCGCGCATGGCGGCGGCCGAGATGTCGATAAAGGGGGTGGCCGGATTAATGGTCTGCCACTGACCGTGGATGTTGAGCAGGAGAGTCGAGTTCGCGGATTGCCCGATGGAGACCACTTCATTCGCCAAAGTCAGCGGCGCGGTGTAGAGAGTGTTGCGAATCAGCGCTGCGTTGACGTAGCTCTGCTGGAGGTCGGTCTGTTGTTGTTGGGTGATCAGAACGTCGCGCACCCCGAAGAAGGTCAGAGTGCCTAACAATGAACTCAGGAGGAGCGTGCCGAGTCCGAAAATGAGAATCAAGCGCAGCCGCAGGCTTCGGCTGCGCACTAGAGGACCAACTTGTACCCCGCACCACGCACGGTCAACAGGTGCACCGGAACCGCGGGATCGGGTTCTATTTTCATCCGCAGCCGACGGACGTGGACGTCGACGAGGCGGCTGTCGCCGAAGTAGTCGTAGCCCCAGACTCTCTCGAGTAGGTCCTCGCGCGAGAGCACCTTGCCGTTGACTTTCGCCAGGTCCACGAGGAGTCGGAACTCGGTGGACGTCAGGTGCAGCTCGGCGCCGTCGGCGTGACGCACGATTCCCTCGTCAGGAATGACGTGGAGATCTCCGATGTGAAAGGCCCGTTGCGCCGAATCGGGCCGACGTCGAAGGTGCGCGCGCACCCGCGCGAGTAGCTCGAGTGGCACGAAGGGCTTGGTGACGTAGTCGTCGGCGCCCGACTCGAGGCCGTGCACCACGTCGGTGGTGTCGTCGCGCGCCGAGACGATGACGATCGGGATATCGGAGCGCGCGCGTATTGCCAAGCAGGCGTCGAAGCCCGACATCCCCGGCAACATCAGATCGATGATGGCGACGTCGGCGTTCCTCTTCTCGAACAGGGCGACGCCGTCCTCGCCGGTGGCGGCGTCATCGACGTCGTAGCCCTCACCACGGAACATCAGGCGCAACGCGGTGCGGATGTACTCATCGTCTTCAACGATCAAAATGCGCGACATGCAACCCCTTTGCCTCAAACTCCACATTAGTGAGAGTTCGGCTTTTGGGGGTCGTCCTCACTAACCTTGGCAGCGTGGAGCGAAACATCGTCATAGACGAACCCGACGTATGGGGTCTTGATGATTTCACCGCGTCACTGCGCGCCCTCGATCGTTCCCCGGCCACCCTGCGCGCGTATCGCGGCGACGTGGCGCGCTTTGTTCGGTGGGCCAGGGAACGAGGAGTGGTGACGCCACGTGATGTGACGCGGCGCACCCTGCGTGAGTATCTGGCCCGCATGAATATCAATGGTGACGGGCGCGCGTCGATCTCTCGACGACACGCGTCGTTGCGGCGCTACTTCACCTGGGCTCTCGAGCGCGGATACGTGCAGAGCAGTCCGGCCGCGCGAGTCTCCGCGCCGCGACCTAATTCGAAGTTGCCCGAGATCGTCGGACGCGACCAGCTCGACGCGTTGCTCGAAGCGGACTGGGGCCACGATCCCTGGGCTCGGCGCGACCGAGCGGTGTGCGAGATTCTCTATGGCTCGGGACTGCGCGTGAGCGAACTCTGCGATCTGGACCGCGACAGCCTCGATGAGCGTCAGGGTTTGCTGCGAGTGCTGGGCAAAGGCCGCAAGGAGCGTATCGTGCCCCTGCACCGGGCGGGCTGGGAAGCAATCGAACGCTGGCGCGACGTGCGTTCCGACGTGATCACGCCCCAGTCGCCGCGCGAGGCGCTATTTCTCAACCGGCGAGGGGTACGCCTGGGTCCGCGCGACGTGCGTCGCATCCTCGATCGACGACTCGCGATGGGCCACGTGCACCCGCACGCCCTGCGCCACACTTACGCGACACACCTGCTCGAGGGCGGCGCTGACTTGCGCGTGGTGCAAGAACTGCTTGGTCACGAGAGCTTGACGACCACCCAGCTCTACACCCACGTGTCCAAGTCACGACTGCAAAAGATTCACCACGAGACCCATCCCCGCGGCTGAGGCCCGAGAGGCTCTGGCCGAATGGGGAGCCGTATCTGGTTCGACTAGGCTGGTTGGGCTCTCCCAGAGTGGGAGGGTGCAGACACACCGCGTGGTTTCGTACGGTCGCCTTTCGGGGTGCACCACGGGGTTGATCAACCGAACGGAAGGAAATTTTCGTGGCCCTCGTCACTTTGCAAGAACTCCTTGACTCCGGCGTCCATTTCGGACACCAAACTCGTCGTTGGAATCCCAAGATGCGTCGCTTCATCCTCGGCGAGCGCAACGGCATCTACCTGATTGACCTGCGCAAGACCCTCGCGGGCATTGAGCAGAGTTACGCCTACGTCCGCGACCTCGTCGCCGAAGGCGGCATCATCCTCTTCGTGGGCACCAAGAAGCAGACTCAGGGCCCGATCGCGGACTACGCGAACGCCTGCGGAATGCCCTTCGTCAACCAGCGCTGGTTGGGTGGCATGCTCACCAACTTCTCCACTGTGGCCGGGCGCGTCAAGCGTATGATGGAGTTGCGGGGCATGCAAAAGGCCGGCGACTTCGAGGGCATGCCCAAGCGCGAGGCGTTGCGTCACCGCCGCGAACTCGAGAAGCTCGACCGCAACCTTTCGGGCATCGCGAACCTTGACCGCGTGCCCGACGCGATCTTCGTCATCGACACGAAGAAGGAACACATCGCCGTGACCGAGGCCCGCAAGCTGGGTCTGCCGGTCGTCGCGGTGGTGGATACCAACTGCGACCCCGACGTGATTGACTACGTGATCCCCGGTAACGACGACGCAATTCGCTCTGGTGCACTGTTGTGCCGACTTATCGCCGATGCCGTCACCGAGGGCCGCTTCATTCGCACCAACCGTCCCGCCGCCGTGAAGGCCGCCGCCGCGGCCGCCACCGCGGCCGCCGCCGTTTAAGACGTACCCCCGAACAAGAGGAGATGTAAAGGTGTATACCGCAAACCCCAAGGACGTCATGGCGCTGCGCAAGGCGACGGGTGTCGGAATGATGGACGCCAAAAAGGCCCTGGAGGCCAACAACGGCGACACGCCCGCCGCCACCCAGTGGCTGCGCGTCCAGGGACTCGCCTCGGCCGCTAAGCGCGCCGACCGCGAGGCCGGCGAGGGCGCCGTCGCCGTCGTGCGCAACGGCAACGTTGCCGCCATCGTAGAAATGCGCTGCGAGACTGACTTCGTCGCCAAGTCCGACGAGTTCACCTCGCTCGTCGACGAGATGGCCGCTCGCGTGTGTGCCGATGGTGAGGGTGCGGTCGCGCAGTTCCAGGAGAGCATCGAGACGATGCTCACGACTGTGAAGGAGAACATCTCGGTGGGTCGCGTCTACCGACTCGAGGCCGGTGAGGGTGAAGTGGTCGAAACCTACAACCACGTACAGGCGGGCCGCGGCGTGAATGCCGTTGCCGTTGTCGTCAAGGGCGGCGACGAAGAGCTCGCTCACGAAATCACCGTGCATATTGCTTTTGCCAAGCCCCAGTACCTCGCCCGCGAAGACGTCCCGGTCGCCGATGTCGACGCCGAGCGTAAGACGGTCGAAGAGATCTCACTGAACGAGGGCAAGCCGGCCGCTGCGCTGCCCAAGATCATCGAGGGCCGCTTGAACGGTTGGTTCAAGGAGCGCGTTCTGCTCGAGCAGAGCTACGTGAAGGACGAGAAGCAGAGTATCGCCCAGTTCCTCGGCAGCGCGACCATCACCGCGTTCGCCCAAGTGGTCATCGGGGGATAGCCCGTGCGCCGCGTGGTCTTGAAGTTGTCCGGAGAGGCGCTCGCCTCCTCAGCCAGTGACGAGACGATTGACGCGAGCACCGTGGATTTTCTCGCGACCGTGATCGCCAACGCGATGTCGCGCGGCGGCCTCGAACTCGCCGTCGTAGTGGGCGGAGGCAACATCTGGCGTGGCGCCACCGGCGCCATGGCTGGTATGAATCGGGCCAATTCCGACATCATGGGAATGCTCGGTACGGTTATTAACGCGCTCGCCCTGCAAGACGCTATTGAGTCGCACGGTCGCGCCACGCGCGTCATGTCCGCCATCGGCATGGACCAGGTCGCCGAGCCCTATATCCGCCGGCGCGCCGTTCGCCACCTGGAAAAGGGCCGCGTCGCGATCTTCGCCGCAGGAATGGGCAATCCGTACTTCACCACCGATACCGCCGGAGTGCAACGCGCCGCCGAGATCGAGGCCGATATGGTTCTTAAAGGAACCCATGGGGGAGTAGATGGTGTGTACAGCGAGGACCCGCGCAAGAACGCGGCGGCGACCAAGTATGACGGCGTCTCTTTTGACGAGGTCATCGCGCGCAACCTGCGCGTGATGGACATGACCGCTATCACCTTCTGCAAGGACAACTCAATTCCGATCCGGGTCTTTGATCTCATGGCCACGGGAAATCTCGATCGCGCCCTCAATGGTGACGCGGTCGGTACGCTGGTGAACTAATGGATAACGAACTGGTCGATCTGGTGATGGACGATACGCGTGAACGTATGGCGAAGGCGATTGAGCACGTGAAAGTCGAGTTCGCCAATGTGCGCACGGGACGCGCGTCGTCCTCACTGGTGGAGAACCTCCTGGTTGACTACTACGGAGCCGAGACTCCCCTGAAACAGTTGGCGAACTTCTCGGTCCCCGAACCCCGCCTCTTGGTGGTGTCGCCCTTCGACAAGGGCGCCATGGCCGCCATCGAGAAGGCCATTGGCAACGCCGACCTGGGACTTAACCCCTCCAACGATGGTGTGGTAATTCGCCTCTCGTTCCCCACGCTCACGGAGGAGCGACGCAAGTCGTTCGTCAAGATCGTCAAGACCAAAGCCGAAGAGGGCAAGGTGGCCCTGCGCGGTGTGCGCCGTCACGCTCGCCAGGAGCTCGAGTCCCTCGAGAAGGAGCAGGGACTTTCGAAGGACGACATCGAGTATCTCGAGAAGGTTCTCGACAAGATGACTCAAGACGAAGTGGCCGTGGTTGACGCTCTTCTCTCGCACAAGGAGCAGGAGCTTCTTGAAGTCTGACGACGACGACCTGTTCGATGCG